>JBCDAH010000195.1:0-6397 GCA_039186015.1 Pseudomonadota bacterium | reverse complement strand
ATGGGCCGGTCCGCGCCGCCGGAAGAAGTCGCCGACCTCGTGCTCTATCTGTTGTCCGACAAAGCGAGCTACGTGACGGCGACCCAAGTCGACGTGTCCGGCGGGCGTTAGAGGAACGATCGCCGCATGGACATTCCGCCCTATTGGATGCGCGTGGCGCAGGACTTTCCCATGTCCGAGATCGGAGACGAGCATCTGCGGGCGGACTGTCCGGACGGCATCACGATTCAAGCTTGGGGCTGGTCGCACGTGTCGTTGGCTGAGGCTGAGGACCGCGCCTACGATCGCGCTCGAAAGATCGTTCAAACGGCAAGCCGGCAAGGTGGTGGCAAAGCGCTCTACTACCCTACGCGCACCATCCGCGAGCAGACCCTGCAGCGCATTCGGTGGGACGGCGAGGAGATCGCCGTCATCACACGCAATCGGTATTTTGCCCAGGTCTTGAACACGCGATCGCTGATGTTCGTCGACATTGACGCGCCTGAGATGGAGACTCCGGACCTGACAATGTTCGAGTGGCTGTTCAACCGGGCGCAGCGCCGAAAGGAAAATGCCGAGAAGCGCCAAGCACAAGAAACTGCGTGGCTCGATGCCCAGCGCGATTACATCCGCATGTTCATCGCCCATACCCCAGGCGCCGGCTTTCGTGTCTATCGCACGTTCGGCGGCTTGCGGCTGATCGCAACGGATCGCGCCTATGATCCGCTCGATGAGGCGACCCATCGCGTTTTGGATGCGTTTGGCGCCGACCCTCTGTATCAGCGCCTTGTGCGCAATCAGACGTGCTTTCGCGCGCGCCTGACACCAAAGCACTGGCGGATGTTACATGACCTCGGCCGACAGTTGCGCCACACCCCTGAACTGCACTTTCGCGCAACACGGGACATGCTGACGAACTGGAGCGACCTGGACGCAAAGCGGTTGGAGACTTTCGACGATTGGGTTGCCGTCTACGAGCGGCTTCATCCAGACCATCATGCGACCTGCCGCTACATCGAGACTGTCGGGCCGGAGTGTGCGTCAGCAGCCCATCGTGATCTGATCTCTCGCCATGATCAGCTCACGAACGCCTACCGCGATCTACCACTGGCATGAAACTTCGTGCCATCCTGTCACACCACATGGCGCGACTGGAACATATGGTGCGACTGGAACCGATCAGGAGACGAGCATGACAGCGCAACAAACTTGGCATGTCTATTTGTCCGGCGAAATCCATACGGACTGGCGCGGAGAGATCGAGGAAAAGGCCGCGGCTGCCGGACTGCCGGTCACGTTCTTAGCGCCCGTAACCAATCACGACTACTCCGACGACTGCGGCGTTGTGATCCTCGGACGCGAAGCTGACAAGTTCTGGCACGACAACAAGGGCGCCAAGATCAACGCCATCCGGACCCGCACGCTGATTGAACGAGCCGACATTGTGGTCGTGCGGTTCGGTGAAAAATACCGTCAATGGAATGCAGCGTTCGATGCAGGCTATGCGTCCGCGCTTGGGAAATCGTTGATTGTTCAGCATCAGGGCGAGCACCAGCACGCCTTGAAGGAAGTCGATGCGGCTGCACTTGCCGTTATTCAAACGGTCGACCAGATCGTCGACATCCTGCGGTATGTGATCCGCGGCGAACTCGATATGAAGACGTAGGTCTGCACCGTTGCTATTGCAGGCACTGGCGGCGCCGCCCGACGCCCGGCTGGCGATCACACGTTCTCAAACGGTGGCCGGATGTGAGCTTCACCGTTTGCGGACGGGGTTTGGATATCCAGGTGCACACCTGGAACTCGCCCTTCCAAGGGCCGCATCGCCGTTGCTATCTCTTTTCAACTTCGGTGAACTGATGGACCATGCCGTCCCAGCGACCGGTCTTCATGCAAACGTTCTTGGTTTCGCCGCAGTAGCTCTCGCAAAAAGGGCCGGTTGCCTGCTTCGCGCATTCCTTGAAGCACTCGGTTGCAATCGTCGAGCAGGTTAACGTGGTTCCTTCAGGGATCGCCGGCGTTTCCGTTGTGGTCCACGCGCCGGGGACGGGCTTTGTTGGTTCTGTCGGGTTTGTCGGGTGGGCCGGTTGCGTTGCCTGGGGCGGCGGCGCAGGCGAATCGCCGCCCGTCGTCGGCCCAGCGGCGATCGTCAAAAGCATCGCCGGCGCCATCAACCCGGCAAAAAGCAATCTGCGCAATATGTCGTCCCCCAGCCACCCTGTGATTGTCGTCTTGGTTCCAACCGCCGCGTGCGCGCGCAATGGACGATGTTGAGCTAGAACAGATTGGCCATATCCGGCAATTGCGACAGAACAGCAAGTGCAACAACGACAACCATCGCGATCGCCATACCAATGTTGATGGCCCGTGTGATGCGGGCACCAAGCGCCAGGCGTTTCAACGTCGCCCCAGCGGCCAGCCAGACCAGGTGCACGGGAACAGCAATCGCAAACAAAACGGCGACCTTGATCGCGTTCTCGATGACAATGCTCTCGGGCCAGAACGGAAAGCCCGAGAACAGCGCCGTGCCAACAGCGTAGCCTTTGGGATTGATGATCGACAGCACGAAACCGTCGACAAACCTTGGCGACGTTCCCTCAATGAATGCGATCCGACTGCCGGATACGGCGATCTTCAGCGCCAGGTAGAGCAGGTAGCTGGCGGATGCGGCAACGAGAACCTCGCGCACGTAGGGAAGCGCAAAGATCATGGCCGCAAGTCCGCTCGCCACGAGGACCATGAGGAGCTGCGCGCCAAGGACGATGCCGGCGGCGTAGCGGAGACCTTGCTGCATGCCATATGCCGCACCGACGCCGGCGGTTGTCAAAACGCCGGGCCCGGGTGTGATCAGCAAAAAGAACACGGCCGCGACGAATTCGATCATCGGTCGGATGTCCAGGATATGAGACAGGGTCACGCACGGCGATCAGACCGTGTGCACTGAGGCGGGATTTGTCAGCGTTTGTATCGTCTTTCGTCGCGGCGTACCACCCTACTCAGATGCCTCAAGACGTCGGCTTGGTTGTTTGCGCGACCCACATGGCTTCAACGCGATTGCCGTCCGGATCACGAATAAACGCCGCATAGGCATTTGCCATGGTGTAAGCCCGCAGTCCCGGAAGGCCCCCTGACCGGCCGCCGAACTCCAACGCGGCGGCATGAAAATCCCGAACAGCCGCTTCACTGGGTGCGCGAAGCGCCAAATGATTGGCAGAGTCGGCCGGCACGCGTTCCATTGCCAAACGCGCGAGGATCCAGAATTCCGGATAGCGTTTTCCGAACCCGGCCCGCCCGGGCAAATCGACAAGGCAACGCAGCTCCAAGGGTGCAAGAACAGCGCGGTAAAACGCCAGGCTGCGATCCATGTCGCTGACACCGAGGGAAACATGATCGATCATGGCGGGCACTCAATCAAGCAAATGGCTCACTATCAGGAAACTTCGGTCGGCGTTTCTCCCGCAGGGCCGCTAACCCTTCCGCGGCCTCAGGACCGGAAAACCCCATGAATTCCATTGCGAGAGATGCGTCGAACGTGGGCCCCATGACACGCAGCCAGTTGTTCAGGGCATGCTTCGTCCAGCGCAGCGCTGCCTGCGGGCCGTCGGCGAGGTGCTGTGCGACGGCTCGCGCCTCGTCCAGCACCTTGTCGTTGTCCACGACCTTCGAGACCAAGCCGATCCGTTCTGCTTCTGCGCCGGTCAGCGGCTCGCATGTAAGCAGGTAGTATTTGGACTTCGCCATGCCACAGAGCAACGGCCAGACGATCGCGGCGTGATCGCCGGCCGCAACGCCAAGACGCGTGTGACCGTCGATGATCCGTGCGCTGCGGCCGGCAATCGAGATATCGGCCAGCATCGCCGCGGCCAGTCCTGCACCGACACACGGCCCTTCGATCGCGCTGACAACAACCTTCTGGCAGTTGACCAGATTATAGACCAGATCACTGGCCTCTTTCCAAACGCGGGTGCGGACGGACCAGTCGCTGGACATGTCGGCGATCATATCGAGATCGCCGCCAGCGGAGAACGTCCCATCGCTGCCACGCAGGACGACAACCGCCGTCTCCGGGTCCCGATCGACATCGCGCCAGACGTCTGCCAACTCTGCGTGCCCCGTCGCGTCCAGAGCGTTCAATTTGCCCGGTGCCGACAGCACGATTTCCAGAACGCGCGGTGCCGGCCTCTCGAACTTCAGGACGGAATAGCGCTCAAAGTATCCTGTCATTGGCGATGCCTTTGTTCGGCGGTATTGACGAAGGCGGCAGGGGCGGGCCGGTTGATGAAAGGGTGAGCGTATCCTCAGTTGCCGGGGGCGTCGACCACTACGCTTGCAGGATGCGCGAGGATTTCGCACGCTTGGCCCAGCTGGCACCGGAGATCCTGCCGAACTTCACAAGGCAGGACACGTGCCGCCAACATGCATGACATGCGGGCACGATCCGTGTTCGGGACAAACGAGGGGACGGCCCAATGGAGACCTACTTTTCCGAGGTGCAGCTGGAGCATCACCCGCAGCAGTTTATGATTGCCGGACGCGTTGTCTCTCCTTTCGAGACGCCGGACCGGGCCCAGTTGATGGCTGATCGCTTTCGGAAGGACGGCTTGAAGATTACGACCCCCGCAGACCATGGGAGGCGGCCGATCACGGTTGTCCATGCCGGCCACTATCTTGATTTTCTAGAGAGCGCGTTTGAGCAGTTCGCACAACTCCCGAACGCCGGGCCCGAGGCCCTACCGAACGTCCATCCCCATGTTTCTGCTCTGCCGGACTTCCGTCCGCGGCCGACGCCACGCACGCAAGGCATTGTCGGGCAACTTGGCTGGTACATGGGTGACCTCTCGAGCCCAATTGGCCCAGGCACGTGGCGGGCTGCCTACGCATCCGCCCAAACCGCGATTGCCGCAGCCAGCGCCATCCGCGACGGTGCCAGAGAAGCCATGGCGCTCTGCCGCCCGCCGGGGCACCACGCGTACGTCGACCGCTGTTCCGGCTTTTGTTTTCTGAACAATGCGGCGATCGCTGCGGAGGTTCTGAGGCAGCGCTATTCGAACGTGGCGATACTCGACTTCGACACCCACCACGGCGACGGAACACAGGCGATCTTCTACGCGCGCAGCGATGTCTTTGTCGGATCACACCACACAGACCCGACCGACTACTATCCCTTCTTCGCAGGGTACGCCGATGAGACCGGGGTCGGCGCAGGGAGCGGGGCCAATCTCAACATCCCGCTGCCGCCTGGTGCAGACGACGACGCCCTTGTCGCCGCCAGCGAGCAGTTGATCTCTGCTGCACTTGCCTTCGGCGCCGAAGCGCTCGTCGTCTCTATGGGCTGGGACGCACATCGCGACGATCCACTGTCAAGGCTCGATGTTTCTGATGCAGCCTTCAGCCGACTGGGGAGCCTTTACGGCAACATTCCGCTCCCGACGCTTCTTGTTCAAGAAGGCGGATACTCACTTCAGGCAATTGAACGAATAGCACCCGCATTTATTTCGCATTTTTGCGCCGCTCGAGCGTTGAGTTAAAGTGAATTCTCTCATTTTATTCAGCGCACATAGCGATTGGGAACCCGCACAGGCGAGAGAACAGAAATTAGTTCTACTCTTAATGGTTGCAATTCGATCGTACATTGAGCAGAAAAGCGCACCGCGTTCCCAATGAGGGGTCACCGATCGGAAACGCGGTGCAGCCGGGTGGGCAACGAGAGGGCGGTAGCCCACCCGGAACGACATAAAACCGTAGTAATAGGGCCCGAATATTGCGGAAAGTTGATTGATCAACGCCTGGATAATGAGCCGGTCTCGGTAAGTGCGAATACGGCGCCTACGCGATGCGTTAACATATGGGATTGACCGATCTCAAGGCCCCAATACGAGTTGCCCGCGACTTTCTTTTACGAAATTGGCGTGAGACTTCAATTTTAATAAGTAATTCAATGCCCTAAAGCTGGTGAAGCGATATGGACGGTCGTTGTTTGCAGCCGTAATGTTTGTACCGCATTATTCTCAAGCGCCTCGCACTGCTAATCGCGGTTTTTCAAAGTGCGGCATTTCTCTGTTTTGTGTGAGATGCAACAGAAAGCTATAAACGTTTGAAGAATTTGTGGCGGATGCGCCTTGCTCTTGGCTTGCTTTCGCTCACGGGCTATTCCTCGCTTCGCTTGGGCCCCATCGAGATGGCGAGCACGCCATCTCGACACTTCAAATGCCCAACGCGGGAACACCCGCGTTGGGGTGGGCGCGCCGCAACGCGGCGGGCCGCAGTCGCGGCCTGGGTACCGCCTACCAGGATAGCCCGCGCTTGTTGTTTTCGCTCACGGGCTATTCCTCGCTTCGCTCGGGCCCTGCGCGGGCGCGCCGCAACGCGGCGGGCCGCAGTCGCGGCCTGGGTACCGCCTACCAGGATAGCCCGCGCT
>JBCDAH010000194.1:0-6494 GCA_039186015.1 Pseudomonadota bacterium | reverse complement strand
GTCGGCCTGCTCGCCCAGATCGACCAAACCGACGAAGAAGACCAGACGAACAACTTCTCAATCAAAGGCAGGGGGTGGCTGGCCGGACCGTATGTCGTCGCGCGGCTGAGTTCCAAACTGATCCTGGATGCCCGGGTGGCATGGGGCAAGTCCGACAACGAGGTCAGTCCCTATAACACCTACGCCGACAAATTCGAGGGGCGGCGCTGGCTTGCGCGCGGCCGCCTGACCGGAGACTTCGAATTCGGCCGGTTACATATCGCCCCCCACATCGGGGTTGTCTACTTCGAGGAAGAGCAAAAGGCCTACACCGATAGTCTCGGCAATGCGATCAGCGCGCAAAAAGTCGAGCTTGGCCGGCTCACATTCGGGCCGAAACTATCAACGACGTTCACGCGGCCCGATGGCGCGACTGTGACGCCGCATGTGGCCGTGCACGGGATTTGGGATTTCCGGCGAACCGATCTCGTCAACATCGACACCGGTCTTGCGCTCGCCGGCACGGATGACTTTCGAGCCCGCGCTCAGGCCGGTATCACCGCGCGCCGCGCGGACGGCATGGCCATCACGGCAGAAGGCTTCTACGACGGCATCGGTGCCAAGGACTTCGATGCCTACGGTGGCACGCTGCGGTTTGACATACCGTTCTAGGGAGATGGGTTGCGGCGGCGTTCAGCTCTCCTGGTGCGATCTTGATGGTGAGTTCAGTGCCGTTGACGAAAAGACTGGCTTGAGGGGCCAAAGCACACGCTGCGACATTAATTGCCCACGCGCTGCGGACGCGCAGGTAGGGTGAATGTAACAGCGTTCATCCACGCCCCGATCCATCATCCCTCTGATACGCCGGGACTATGCCCTGTCCCGGCGCTCCTGCTAGGTTGTCGGAAACTCTCGACCAGAGACATTCAACGACAATTTGGGGGAAACAGCATGAAGCCGGTGAGCGCGGCCGACTACACTGTCGCCGTTGTGGGCGCAGGTGCCATGGGCCAGGGCATCGCCCAGGTCTCAGTGCAAGGTGGATTGAAGACGCTGTTGTTCGATGCCCGTCCCGTTGGCGCGGCAGAGGGCGCCGCTCAGATCGGCAAGCGCATCGACCGTCTCGTCGAAAAGGGCCGTATCGGCGATGACGATGCGGCTGGCGCCAAAGCCAATCTCGTGCCGGTCGATGATATCAGCGCGCTGGCTAATTGTGATGCTGTCGTCGAAGCGGTCTTCGAGAACTACGACGTCAAGGCTGAGTTATTCAAAAGCCTCGAAGCCGTTGTCTCCAAAGACTGCATCCTTGCCTCGAATACGTCCTCAATTCCGATCTCATCGATTGCGCGGAATTGCGAGAAACGTGACCGCGTTGCCGGCATGCACTTCTTCAACCCCGTACCGCTGATGAAGCTGGTCGAGGTCATCCGCGCGTCCGAGACGTCCGATGCAACCGTCGCCGCGCTGACCGAACTCGGCAAACGCATGACCCGCGTGCCGGTTTCAGTCGCAGACATGCCCGGCTTCCTCGTCAATATGGGTGGTCGCGCCTATAGCTCCGAAGGTCTACGGATGGCGCACGAAGCCGTCGCGACACCGGCCCAGATCGACGCCATCATGCGCGACTGCCGCCATTTCCGCATGGGGCCGTTTGAGCTGATGGATCTGACCGGGATCGACATCAACTTTCCGGCCAGCACGATCATCTACAACGGCTACATGCAGGACCCGCGCATCAAAACCGCGCCCAACCACGAGGCGATGTACAACTCGGGCCAGTTCGGCCGCAAAACGGGCAGCGGCTGGTTCAGGTATGACGGCGGCAAGGTCGTCGATCCGCCATCACCGGATCATACGAGTAGCGCCGCGCCGGCCCCACGCCTCGCCCTCGCCGAGCCCGATGAAACGTTGGAAGCGTTTTGTAAGGACCTCGGTTTGCAAGTCGGCGATGACGATGGCAGTTGCCCGATCCTTGCCGCGCCCTTCGGCGATGATGCGACGCACACCGCCATGCGCACCGGCGTCGACTTCAAGCGGTTGGTCTGCGTCGACCTTTCCTGCGATACCTCCAAGCGTTTGACGATCATGACGGCACCCGGCGCCGACACCGACGTGCGTGATGCAGCGGCAGCCGCGATCACAGCGACAGGCCGCGCGGTAACGGCGATCAAGGACAGCCCCGGCTTCGTTGCGCAGCGCATGTCGGCTATGATCGCCAACCTCGGTTGCTATATGGCCGAGGTTGCTTTGGCGACGCCGGACGACATTGATTTGGCGATGAAGCTTGGCCTGAACTATCCGCTCGGGCCGCTGGAGCTCGCAGCCGACCTCGAACCGCGCCGCTGCCTGCAGATTCTGGACCGGCTGCATGCCATCACCGGCGAGGATCGTTACCGCCCGACGATGTGGCTCAAGCGGCGGGCCCTGCTCGGACTGCCTGTCCACACGCCGAGCTGAGGGAGTTTTTGATTGACCGTCATTCCCGCGTAGGCGGGAACCTAAGCGAGCCGCAGATTGGCACGGAAGTTTTATTTCCTGTATGCCACACCATCCAGGGACAGCAACCTTGTAAAAGCCGATCGAGACCGGCGGATTTGTAGCGAGAATAGGAACTGCAAATGGCAAAGCGTTGGAAGAACAGACCGGAAGGATCGAACTGGGGTGATTTTGGCGACGACGACCAGTGCGGCCGCCTCAACCTGATCACCAAGGAAAAGGTTCTGCAGGGCATTGCCGAGGTCAAGGAAGGTCGAACGTTCTGTCTGTCGCTGCCGCTTGATTACCCCGGTGGCAACAAACTCAATCCGGCCCGCCTGCCGCCGGAGCGCTTCCCGACAAAGACGCCCGATGGCGTCCGGCGTTACTTGCTGCCGCTGCAAGAGGCGCTGGGCAATGATGATCTGACCGACGTCGTCAACGACGACCGTGTCCTGATCCATACCCAGTATTCGACTCAGTGGGACGCGCTGGCTCACGTCGGGCACCAGTTCGACGCTGATGGTGACGGGGTCGCCGAGCATGTGTTTTACAATGGCTGGCGCGGCGGCGAAGACATCATTGGCGGTGCGACCTGTTCAGACTGCGGCGGCCTCGATAGTGCGGAAGCCAAGCGTCTCGGCATCGAGAATATGGCTGAGAGATGCGTCCAGGGTCGCGCGGTGATGATCGACCTTCACGCAGTGTACGGCGATGCCAAATCCGATGTTGATTTCGACGGTCTTGAAGCGGTTATGAAGCAACAGAACGTGGTCGTCGAAGAGGGCGACATGGTCTGCTTGCACACCGGCTTTTCGACGCGTGTTCTGGAACGCAACAAAGATCCCGATCACGACGTGCTGCACAACTCCTGCGCGGCACTGGAAGGGCGCGACCCGAAACTGCAGAACTGGATACGCGACAGTGGTCTCTCCGTATTGATCGCCGATAACTATGCCGTCGAGCGCACCCCGAGCACGACGGGTGAGGGCCGCCGTGCAATGTTGCCGATCCACGAGCTCTGCCTGTTCAAACTCGGCATTCATCTTGGCGAGATTTGGTATCTCTCTGAACTGTGCGCTTATCTGCGCGAGAACAATCGCAACCGCTTCCTGCTCACCGCACCGCCGCTGCGTTTGCCAGGCGCCGTTGGCTCGCCAACAATGCCGGTCGGGACGGTCTGACAATGACCGAGGTGCAGGTCCGCACAGCAACCAGCGATGACGTCGAGGCAGCCCGCGCCTTGACCAATCGCTCGTGGCTCTCGACCTATGCGCCGCTCATCGGTGAAAAGACGACGCGGGATATCATCGCGACCCGGCACGCCGCGGCTCTGTTTGCCGAACAAGCTGCACATCCGGACAACACGTTTCTCGTGGCATTGCGTGACGGACGGATTGTTGGCCACTGCTACGCCTTTCCCAAGAAGGGCACCTATATCGAGCGCCTTCATGTCGAGCCGAATTTGAAAGGCGGCGGCATCGGGCGGGCAATGCTCGATCACGTCGAAGCACTACACGAGCCGGGAAGTCGCATCTGGCTTGAGGTGCTGCAGGGCAACGACAACGCCGTCGCGTTCTACGAGCGCACTGGGTTTTCCTTTGAGCAGCAAACCGGCCTTGAAGATGGGCTTGCAGGAATTCCGGCACTCATATTCAGCAAGACACTCCATTAACAAATCGAAAGTACAAACGAGATTTCGAATGACAAAGCTTGACGATCTCCTCACTCCAAACTCCGTTGCCGTCGTCGGCGCCTCTGACGATCCATCGCGCATTGGTGGACGTCCATTGTCATTTTTCAAGAACCTCGGCTACGAGGGCGCCATCTACCCGGTCAATCCGAACCGGGACACGGTGCAGGGGCTTCAGGCCTATCCGTCTCTCAATGACATTGATGGCTCGGTAGACTTCGTCCTGGTCGCGGTCCCTGCAAAAGGTGTTGTCCAGGTTGTCCGCGATGCCGCGGCCAAAAAGGCCAAGACCGTGATGATCTTTTCGTCCGGCTTCGGTGAAATGAACGAGGAAGGTCAGAAGGCTCAGGATGAGCTGACATCGATCGCCAGGGAAAGCGGCGTCCGCATCATTGGCCCGAACTGCTTGGGCGTCTTCAATTCAGCCATCAATTTCTATCCAACCTTCACGACGACCATCGAACGCAAGCAGCCCAATCCGGGCGGCCTGGCCATAGCAAGCCAGTCCGGTGCCTACGGCAGCCACATCTTCTACCTCGCGCATTTGCGCGGCCTCGACATGACTTATTGGATTACCACCGGCAACGAGTGTGATGTCCATGTCGCCGAGGCGATCAAGCTGTTGGCCGAGAAAGAAGACGTTCAGGCGATCTGTGCCTATGCCGAAAGCATCAAAGACGGTGACGTCCTGGTCGAAGGCTTGGAGATTGCCCGCGCCGAACGCAAACCGGTGATCTTTATGAAGGTTGGCCGCTCCGAAGTTGGCGCGGCTGCTGCCAGTTCACACACGGCCTCTCTGGCTGGCGAAGACGTCATATATGATGCGGTCTTGAAGCAGTGCGGCGCCCACCGCGCCCGCACCACCGAGGAAGCCCTCGATATCGCTTATGCCTGCCGGCCGCAGATCTATCCGGTTGGCCGGCGCATTGGTCTTGTCACGGTCTCCGGCGGCGGCGGCGTCCTCATGGCAGATGCTGCAGCGGACTATGATCTCGACGTTGCTGAAATGCCGGCGGACGCACAGGCCGAGATGAAGGAACTTGTGCCGTTTGCCGCGCCGCGCAATCCGGTCGATGTCACAGCGCAGTTCTTCAATGATCTGACGTTGGTGCCGAAGTTTACCAAGCTGATGCTGGACCGGGGCAACTACGATGCCCTGATCGGGTTCTGGACATCCGTTGCAGGCTCTCCAAAAATTTCGCCGGTACTCCGCAAGTATCTGGCTGAAGCGATGGAAGGTCAGGAAAACAAGCTCTTCATGCAGTCGCTCGTCGCGCCGCCGGAAATCTGCAAGGAGTACGAGGACGAAGGCTTCCCCTGCTTTGAGGATCCATCCCGGGCGGTTGCCACCATGGCTGCACTGATGTCGTTTGGCATTGCCTTCAAGGCCGGCCGCCCGGCAGAGCCTGACGTGCCATCCCTGCCGGCACTGCCAGATGGTGATCTCGGTGAAAAGGAAGCCAAGGAGATCCTAGCCGACTTCGGCCTGCCACTCGCGACGGACAAGCTTGCAACGTCAAGTGACGAGGCTGCCGCGGCCGCCGCCGCAGCTGGTGGACCAGTTGCCATGAAGATCGCCTCGCCGGACATCCTCCATAAAACCGACGTTGGTGGCGTTAAGCTCGGCGTTGCTTCTGGTGATGCCGCTGCCGCCTACGATGAGATTGTGGCCAACTCCAAGTCAGCTAAGCCCGATGCAAAGATTGACGGTGTGCTCATCTCGCCCATGGCAGCCGACGGCGTGGACTGTATTCTGGGCGTGAAGGTAGATCCAGTCTTCGGGCCGGTCGTGATGTTCGGACTGGGTGGCGTGTTTACGGAGGTCTTGAAAGACGTCAGCTTCCGTCGTGCACCCGTCAGCCCGGAGACAGCCATGGGCATGATTGACGAACTCAAGGGAACGGAACTTCTAAAGGGGGCGCGAGGCGCCGAGCCGTCTGACCTGAGTGCGCTCTGTGATGCGATCTCGAAACTGTCAGTATTCGCTGCCGCGCATGCCAAGGCCATTGAGAGTATTGAAATCAATCCGCTGCGCGCTCTTCCCAAAGGCGCGATCGGGCTGGATGCTCTGATTGTCAAGAGAGGTTAAATCTCTCTCAGCACGAAGAGAGAGGAAGTAGGAATTCATCCGAGTAAAGGAAACTGATCATGGCACTACCTCCAATTCTGCAGAACCTGCGCATTCCGGCCGTGGGCGCACCGCTGTTCATTGTGTCCAATCCTGATCTGGTGATCGCGCAGTGCACCTCCGGCATGGTCGGAGCATTCCCGGCGCTGAATGCCCGCGAACAGGAAGGCGAGCCCATTGAGCTGGAACGCTGGCTGACACGCATCAAGGAAGAGCTTG
>JBCDAH010000193.1:0-6606 GCA_039186015.1 Pseudomonadota bacterium | reverse complement strand
GACGACCGATTTGCCGTCACGAACGTACTGGGCCGCCAACTTGCCGATTGTGGTTGTCTTGCCCGCACCATTGACGCCGACGACGAGAACCACGTGTGGCTTATGCCCGGTTGATACATTCAAAGGTTGCGCGACCGGCGCCAGTGTCGCTGAAATCTCATTGGCGAGGATCTCGCGGACGGCCTCCGGCGAGATTCCGCTGTCGTACTTTCCGGACTTGACCGCGTCGACAATGCGCAATGATGTTTCGACGCCAAGATCGGCCTGGATCAGCACGTCCTCCAAGTCTTGCAGCGTGTCCGCATCGAGCCGTCGCTTGGCGAATATGCCGGTGATGCTGTCGGTCAGGCGGCTCGACGTCTTGGACAGACCGCTTGTCAGGCGCTGGAACCAGCCGCCCTTCTGTTCGGTATCTTCGTCCGCTGGGGCGGCGGTATTGTCTGATGGTTCCGCCGCAGCACTGTCCGCGTCGTCGCTTGCGGGTGTCTCATTGCGTTGAAACATGCGGCCGAACAAGCCTTTGGGCTGCTGTCCACTCATGAAAGGACCTCCGAAGTCGCCGGGGTGGCCGTGAGTTGGTCGCCATTGAGCCCCGTGACCCTCACGGTCAGGGGCGAGCCGGGCGCTTGCGCTGCGTCGACCATAACCGGAGCAAACTGCGGTGTGCGGCCACGATGTTCGGTTTCCATCAGCACCTCGGAGTGATTGCCGACCTGGCTCTTTAAGAACGCCAGAATCCGGGCTTGGCCTGCGCTTCGCAGTCGCGCGGCGCGATCCTTAACAACGTCACGTGGGTGTTGGGGCATTCTGGCAGCCGGTGTGCCGCTGCGTGGCGAGAACGGGAACACGTGGAGATACGTCAAACCACACGCATCAACGATGTCGCACGTGTTTGCAAACATCTCTTCGGACTCGGTCGGGAAGCCGGCAATCAAGTCGGCGCCAAAGACAATGTCCGGTCGCAGCCGGCGCGCTTCCTCACAAAACGCGATGGCATCGCGTCGCAGGTGACGGCGCTTCATCCGCTTGAGGATCAGATCATCGCCGGACTGCATCGATAAGTGGAGGTGCGGCATGAGGCGTTCATCGTCACGCAGCACGCGCATCAACTCCGGGTCGGCCTCGACCTGGTCAATCGACGACAACCTGAGGCGCTTCAGATCCGGGACGTGCCGCAAGACCTGGCGCACGAGCGTTCCGAGCTTCGGTGTCCCGGGAAGGTCGGCGCCGTACGAGGTCATGTCGACGCCGGTCAAGACGATCTCGGCGTAACCGGCCTCGACCAATTGGCGGACCTGGTCGACAACGCCGCCGGCTGGTACCGAGCGGGACGGGCCGCGTCCGAACGGAATGATGCAGAACGTGCAACGGTGGTCACACCCGTTCTGCACCTGGACATAGGCGCGCGCGCGCGAACCAAACCCGGTGATCAAGTGATTGGCCGTCTCGCGGACCGACATGATGTCGTTGACCCGCACACGCTCGCTGGCGTCGATGGAGAGCGCCTGGAAGGTTGTCCGTTCCAGCTTTTCCGCGTTTCCGATGACGTGATCGACATCGCTCATGTCCGAGAACTGCTTCGGGTCGATCTGTGCTGCGCAGCCCGTCACCACAATGCGCGCGTTTGGTTTGTCTCGCCGCAACCGTCGGATCGTTTGCATCGCCTGGCGGACGGCTTCTTGTGTAACGGCACACGTATTGACGATGACGGTATCCGTCAGGCCGGCTGCGTCGGCGTGCTGACGCATGACCTCCGACTCGTAACTGTTGAGCCGGCAACCCAACGTGACGATCTGAGTGGTCTCAGATCGTTCCTGTGACGTCGCGACCGGAGTCGACTCGATCACGTCTGCGACCGGCTGTGGCTGGTTATTCGACATGAGGCTGACTTGCGAGCGAGAGTGTCCCGGCATGTTCGTGTTCCGTAGGGCCGGTCATGAGAACATGGTTGTCATCCCGCCAATGGATACGAAGTGTTCCTCCCGGCGCATGAATGGTCACGGATCGGCCGGTGCGACGGGTTCGTGCGGCTGATACGGCTGCGGCGCAGGCCGCCGATCCGCATGCCCGCGTTAGCCCGGCGCCGCGTTCCCACGTGGCGATCTTCAATGTGTCCTCGGCAACCAGAGCCGCAAGGGTGATGTTCGCGCCTTCCGGGAAAATCGGATGCGTTTCCAGCATGGGGCCAACGCGGCCCAGATCGTAGCCCGAGATATCATCGACCCAGAATACAGCGTGCGGATTTCCCATGCTGACGACCGATGGCGAATGGAGGATCGGCGCATCCATCGGGCCAATCTGAAGCTCGATGTGCCGTGTGTCATGGAACGGGTCGCGAAGCGGTATCTCGTCCCAGGCCGTGCGCGGTTCCCCCATATCCACGGTGATCAAATCATCGCTGCTCAGTTCGCACGCGAGAATGCCGGCGTCGGTTTCAAGCCGAAATCGAGTGTTGCCGCTTTCCTCGTTCAGCACGCGGACGACGCATCGCATGCCGTTACCGCAGGCTTGGGCTGACGATCCATCGGTGTTGAATATCCGAATACGGCCGTCCGTCCCCGGCGTTTCGGGTGCATGTAACACCATCAGCTGGTCGCAAGCGGTCGGCCCCGCACCGGCGATCTCAGCCGCAATCGAATGGTTGAGTTGATATGCGGACTGTCGAAGATCCAGCACGACGATGTCATTACCGGCTCCGTTCATTTTCCAGTAGCGTGGCGCGATCTCTGTGGTCATGCCGCGTTATATGGCGCGTGACCCGCCGTTTCCACAACCATGGTGTTGCCAACGCCAGCATTATAAAGACACCACCTTGCCTTGAGCGGCCTCAGCTGCGTATCGCTGGCAGCATCTATGTGACATGCGCTCGAAAGTGGCCCCGCCAACTTTCTGAAACCTCAAGCCAAAAACGACTGACCGATCTGGGAGTGGACAATGGACAAAGTGCAGCCGGGCGCCGACGTGTTCTTTTTGCTCATGGGCGCAATACTTGTGTTTGCGATGCACGGTGGATTTGCCTTCCTTGAGGTCGGGACCGTTCGCGCCAAGAACCAAGTGAATGCGCTTTGCAAGATTATTGTCGACTTCGCGTTGTCCGCGGTTGCGTACTTCCTCATCGGATACAGCGTCGCCTACGGCATATCGTTCTTCACCAGTGCCCAGGCGATTTCGGGGGCTGCACCCGGCTTCGACGGCCAGGGTTTGACGTTGGTTAAGTTCTTCTTCCTCTGCGCGTTCGCTGCGGCGATCCCGGCGATTGTGTCCGGCGGCATCGCCGAGCGCGCTCGGTTTGTTCCTCAGTGTGCTGCGACTGTTCTGCTTGTCGCACTATTCTACCCGATCATTGAGGGGGCCGTGTGGAATGGAAACTACGGCCTTCAAAGTGGACTGTTCACTGGCTTGTTCGGTGCCGAATTCCATGACTTTGCCGGATCGGTCGTCGTGCACGCGTTTGGGGGATGGGTGGCGCTGGCTGCGGTTCGTATTCTGGGCCCGCGCCGGGGCCGGTTCACAAGCGACGGGCGTGCGGTCGGTATTCCTCCGTCGTCGATACCCTGGCTGGCGCTCGGATCCTGGTTGCTTTGCATCGGTTGGTTCGGTTTCAACGTCATGAGCGCTCAGTCGCTTGAGGGCGTGTCAGGACTGGTTGCCATGAATTCGCTGTTGGCGATGGCTGGTGGCATCATTGCAGCGGTTATTGCGGGCGATAACGATCCTGGTTTCGTACACAACGGCGCGTTGGCCGGCCTTGTTGCAGTGTGTGCCGGATCCGACGTGATGCATCCGCTCGGCGCGCTGATCACCGGCGGCGTTGCGGGCGTGATCTTTGTCCAGGTGTTTCAGATCATGTCTTCGAAATGGCAGATCGACGATGTGCTCGGCGTTTGGCCCCTGCACGGACTTTGCGGGCTTTGGGGCGGGATCGCCTGCGGCATCTTTGGAACGCAGACCCTTGGTGGCGTCGGCGGCGTCTCTTTCGGTGCGCAGCTGGTCGGGAGCATTCTCGGTGCAGGATTTGGCGTGCTTGCCGGCTTTGTCGTCTACACCGTCGTCGACATGGCATTCGGCTTCCGCATGTCGCCGGAAGACGAAGAGCGCGGCGCAGACCTGGCCATACACTCGATTTCAGCGACACCGGAACACGACTTGAGCGCCACCAGAACGAGCACCGGCGGATAACCGCTGAGACGGCTTCGCACCAGCAGGGGTCGGGCGTTGGACCGGTCCAGTTCAATTCCGGCTCGTTCGGAGCGAGACCCATTCGGGTCGAGATGGGCATTGGAGGGTTTGATTTGCCAACGTCAACTGTGAACGGGGACGTTCTTGCGACAATCGAGCCGGATGCTGCCGGGTTCTGTTCCGATCGGCTTGCCCGGATCCGCTCCGTTTTCGATCGCGAGGTTGCTGAGCGGCGACTGCCCGGAGCCGTGCTTGCGGTCGCACGCGGTGGTCGCCTGGTTCTGCACGACGCGGTTGGTTATCGGGATGCGGCTACCTCCCAGGCCATGCCGCTGGATGCGGTATTCTCAATCGCGTCTATGACCAAGCCGATGGTGTCTGTTGCTGCAATGCAGTTGGTCGAAGAGGGTCGCATAGCGCTTGGGGACCCGGTCGGGGACTATTTGCCAGCGTTGCAGCACCTCTCGGTCGCGCAAGCCGACGCAGACAGCGGTTACTCCTTTGTGCCGGCGGACCGCCCTCCGGCCGTCCTTGATCTCCTTCGCCATACGTCCGGGTTCACGTATCAGGGCCGCGGGACAACACCGGCGCATCAGCGCTCGCCCGGTTCGTCAATGGAGGCATCGGTTCGCCTTGCCCGCGAGGACTTCTTAGCTGCATTGGGCGATACGCCGCTGCTCTATCATCCTGGCCGGGCGTGGGAGTACGGATTTTCGACGGATGTACTGGGGCACGTTATCGAGGCTGTCGACGGTGGCGGCTTGGACCGTGTTTTGGCGCAACGGATCTGGCAGCCGCTTGGCATGGTAGATACCGGATTTGTCCCGTCTGACGGGCAGCAGCGTCGGTATGCGCTAGCCTTTCCCACGGATCCTCTAACCGGCGAGACCGTTGAGGTACTGCACGCAAGCGGCGCTGTCCCGCAGTGGTATTCCGGCGGTGGCGGTGCGGTCTCAACCGCCCTGGATTATCTAAGATTTCTCGAAATGATGCGTGGCCGCGGGCGGCTTGGAGCCGATCGTGTGTTGAGCCGCATGACCGTAGATATGATGACAGCGGATCAACTTGGGGATGATATTGTCAACAGAGTCGGCACCATGGACGCAATTGCCAATGGTTACGGGTTCGGTCTCGGTTTTGCCGTAAGATACAACGATGGCGGTTCGGGCTTGTACGGACGCGCTGGCGATTATCATTGGTCGGGGGTTTATGGCGGCCACTTCTGGGTCGATCCTAAGGAAGAGCTATCCGTGGTTTTTCTTGCTGCGATCCCGAGTCTATTGCGACGGCGCTATCGGCAACTGATGCGGGCGCTCGTCTATCAAGCCCTTATTGATTAGGCTGCACGGCGTCGCTTGCGGATGCGGAACTTTGGCCAATGGTGCACGTCGCGCTTTTACGGCCAACACAGCTGAGGATGTCATGACGTCAGAGTTGACCGGGCTGCAACGTCTCGCCGCAGGTGAAACAGTATCCGCCTTTACGCGGCTCAGGCGTCTTCTGGTCGACGTCGCCCCCGGTCATGAGCGGCCGATTGATCTCACAGTCGGTGAACCTCATGAGCGGATGCCAGACTTTGTCGCCGATGCGATGAAGGCGGCCGAAGGCAGTCTGACGAAGTACACGCCGATCCGCTGCTCTGATGCCTTGCGGCAATCGATTGCGGCGTGGGTCCACCGCCGCTACGGGATCGCGGACCTTGATCCGGTGCGGGAGGTTCATCCGCTGAACGGGTCCCGCGAAGGGCTATTCTATGCGTTGATGCCGGCCGTCGGGCGTAAACGGACAAGTGGTCCACCGGCCGTACTCATGCCCAATCCGAACTACCACACCTACAACGGTTCGGCCCTGGCGTGTCAGGCAGAACCCGTTTATCTGCCGGCCACGCAGGAAACGGGTTTTCTTCCGGATCTGGACGCCCTAGCGGCGAATACAGATCTGCTTTCGCGCACCGCGGCCTTCTACTTGTGTTCTCCATCGAACCCGCAAGGGAGGATGGCGTCCGCCGAGTATCTGCATCGGGCAATACAACTCGCTCGGACTTATGATTTCATGCTGTTTTGCGATGAGTGTTACTCGGAAATCTATACAACGGAGCCGCCGTCCGGACTGTTGGAGGTGGCTGCCGCAACACCCGAACGCTTCGAGAACGTCGTCGCGTTCAATTCCCTGTCGAAGCGGTCGAATCTGCCGGGACTTCGGTCCGGTTTTGCCGCAGGCGACGGCGCATTTCTCGAGACGCTCGCTGAGATTCGAAATCTGATCGCGCCGCAAATGCCGGGCCCGGTTGAGCATGCGTCCGTCGCTGTCTGGAACGATGATGCTCATGTTGAGATTATTCGGCGTGCCTACCAAGAGAAATTCGACGTTTGCGACGCTCTGCTGAGTGGCAAGTTCGGGTACCGCAAACCCGATGGTGGGTTCTTC
>JBCDAH010000192.1:0-6616 GCA_039186015.1 Pseudomonadota bacterium | reverse complement strand
TGAGCACGAGCACCGAAGGCGAAACATCGGTCATAGACGCAGCTCTCGTGAAGATTGACAACATCGCCATGGAGATCGGCGTTGCGGAGCTAGCAGAGTTGCGGATTGCAATCGATCGCAGCGACGACGCCGAGACATTGGATTTCACAGCCAATGTGGCTGCGATCGAATTTGAAACGCCGGAGCGGTCCGCGCCGCAGCCCGGCACCAAGGAGTTCGGCAGTCTGCTGCATGACGAGCCGGACGTGGCCCGCGCACAGCAAGTCCCTATCGATCGTGTGCTCGCAGCCGTGGAGTATCATGCGGCAGAGCTTATCTCAGATGCAGTCGATAAGGCGGAGACTGCTGCGCACCGCGTGCGAACTGACGTGGTCCATCATGCAGCTCAGGCCGCTGAGACGGCTGCCCAGTCGGTCGCGCGCGACTTGGCGCAGACGGCTGAAGCGCAGGCGCGGCGTGAATTCGATCGTCAGGCAGCCGCCCGAGTGTCGGCGGCCCTTGAAGAGGCCAAGCGAACAGCTCAAGCAGACAAACAGCGGGCGCTTGACACCTTGCGTGAGGAATTGGAGGTCAAGGCGCGTCGCAACACCGACATTGCCGTGCAAGACGCCCTCAAAGCCGCGCGTGCGGAAGCCGATAGGCTGACGGACGAGCGCGTGGACCGTCTGCACCGGCAGATGATGTCACAGATGGAAGATGACCGTCGCACCGCCGTGGAGCGCGCTGTCAAAAAAGCCGGTGAAGATGCCGATAAGCAGCGGCGGGCTGCGATAGCTGCGGCGATCGCCAACGCTGAGGAGAAAGCGCGCAAGGCGAGAGAAATTGCTGTTCTCGAAGCTGTGAAAAATGCCGAAGACAAAGCCGCAGCGCTCTTGAATGAGACACTCTCGAACTCCGTGCGCGAAGCCGAGGAAAACAAAGACCGTACCGTGGCGGCGGCGCTGGAGCGTGCCGCGTCGCAAGCGGCCATCTCTCAGAAACGTGCCATCGACAAAGCTCTGAGTAAGGCAGCCGACCAGGCCGAAGCGGCAAAAGAACTGGCCGTGCGTGACGCTGCGGAGCAGCACGTGCGCCAACAGGAGGCGCAGATATCGGCTGCGGTCACGCGTGCAGAAGAGGCCGCGGCGAAAGCGAGGGATGCCGCGGTGCGCGCGGCGATCCGCCGAACCGAAGCGCACGCCAAGGCGACAAGGGAGCAGGCTGTTCGCGATGCAATCGAGCGCACGCGACGCACCGAGCAGGGCCTACGTGAAGCTGCCATTGAAGAGGCCGTTCGCGAGACAGAACGCTTGTCCATGAATGCGCGCGCCCAGGCCATTACCGAGGCGATCAAAAAAACCCGAGAAGACGCTCTGCGCAGCTCAGCAGCCGACATCGAGCGAGCGCTGGCCAAAGCGGCCGAAGAGGCGAGGCGTGAGAAAGTCAAGGCGATCGAAGCCGCCGTCAAGGAGGCGGAAGCGGCTGCCGTCGTCCTGATGCAGAATGCGGTTGAAGACGCCAGGCAGCATGCGAAGGACGAGACCAGAAACGAACTGGATACCGTCCAGAAAACGGCTTTCGATGAGGGCTACACGGCAGCAGCCGACGAATTCAAACAAAAGCAGGAGACAGAAGAAGCTGCAAAACGCGAAGCGGATGAGCGGTATCTCCGCTTCCTTGACGAGCAACGTCGCCGCAACGGTCAACTTAAGCCGGCGGAGATGAGAGCACTCTTCAGCAGTGTCCGTGTCGAAACAGGTTCGAGCCGTGACGCGGTGCTCTTATTTCATGCATTTGTTAAGCCGGTCCATCAGGCGGTGTCATCGCCAAGCACCATGCAGCGCCAGTCAGCGACAGAGATCTCGCTGCTGAGAGACGACTTCGATAATCAAGTGCGCATGGCCTTTGCCAGCATTTCCGTCCACGCCACGGAGCCGACCAGCGTGACGGCCGAGTTCAGCTTGGCTGACACGGGAGCCGTGACGGAGGCGCGCCTGACACGCGCGAGCGGCGATGCGGCGCTGGACCAGGAAATCGTGCAATCGATTCTGCAAACGCAGTTTCCACGGCCTCCGATAGAGGTTGGTGGAGAGCTGAGTTACACAGCCTTTATATGTTTCAGTTGAAGCATGCCCGCCACGCGGCGCGTTTCGCCGGCCCGCGATGACATTGCTGCGTTGCGAAGCCTGCCAGCTTGAACTGAAGCCTGACGCGTTGAACTGAAGCATGCAGCTTGAGAGCGGTCCACCGGAACGCAACAGGCGTGCTTGTGCCTGCTAGGTTCTTGAGCTGTTCGTCAGGTCTCCGCCGACGTTTGGAAACCGGATGACTGGCTGCGCTTTCTTTCCGACATCGCCGACAAGACCTCTGACGGACCTGATGCAAGTGCCGAAGCGCGCAAGTTTTTCGGCAAGAGCGGTCTCGTTCTGCTCGCCCTCAGCATCTCCGCATAGTGCTCTGCAACATGATGCACCGAGGCTTATGCTGCTCATTGAGCTTGGAAGTGTGGCCGGCCTTTCTCTAGTGTTCGTGTTGGACCCGCTCAAACGAGCTGGTCAAAAAAGAAGACAGGAGGAAGTCCCAATGGAGAAGACTCTGAAGCCCGCGGCCGATCATCGGAGCGATGACGATAACGCGGACTCGCCGCAACTGAGCCGACGCCTTCTTTTGGGCTCGGCGACCGCGCTCGCGCTTGGTGCGACCGCCACGGGTGTGACCGAAGCGATGGCCGAGCAGCGCCAAGGCTTCCCTTTAGGCCCGGAGCCAATTCGTTATCCGTCGAATGTTTGGAAGGTGCACGACGATCGCTTCAAGAAGTACATTATTGGAAACACACCGCTGCGACGCGAATGGACTGGCTCGATGTGGGCCGAAGGCGCGGCATGGAACGGCGTCGGCCGGTACGTGGTCTTTAGCGACATACCCAACAACCGGCAGATGCGGTGGGACGAGGTGACCGGCAAGGTAAGCTTACTGCGCTCGCCGTCTCAGTTCAGCAACGGCAACACCTTCGACTGGCAGGGGCGGCAACTGTCCTGCGAGCACGCTACGGCCCGGCTCGTCCGCTACAACTGGGAAGGACCTTGGCCGGAAGTTCTGGCAGAGACCTATGACGGCAAGCCCCTGAACGCGCCTAACGATGTTGTCGTCCACCCGGAAGACGATGGCATCATTTTCACGGATCCAGGCTACGGCAGCCACTGGTGGTACGAGGGGAATGTTCGGGACCTGCAACTGCCGACCAGCATCTACCATCTCGATCCGAAAAACGGCAATCTGAAGCGGATCACCGACGAGATCTTCAAGCCCAACGGGCTGGCGTTCTCGCACGACTACAAGGTGCTGTACGCGGCCGATACGGCGCCGACCCACCATCCAGGCGAAAAAGCGAAGATCATCGCCTGGGACATCCAGGACAATGGACGCGGGCTCACGAACCGCCGCGACTTTGCTGTTCTCGACAAAGGCTTCCACGACGGAATTCGCGTCGATAAGGACGGCAATGTCTGGGCTGCCACGGCCTTCGGTGGCGAAGGTGTCGACGGTGTCCAGTGCTATGCCCCGGATGGCACGAAGATTGGACAAGTGTTGATGCCGGAAGGGTGCGCCAATCTCTGCTTCTGTGGCGAGCGGCGCAACCGTCTCTTCATTTGCGGCAGCCAGTCCGTCTACACGCTTTACACCGCAACCCAGGGGGCAGGGCGCACCTGATCGCCGAACTGAAATGGAGCCGCGCGGGGCTGTGTCTGTACAAACAGCCCCGCGCTGATGCCCGAACTCGGAAGCGTTCGAGTTCGGGTCGGGGCTTGCTACCCGACCACGCCGCCATCTTCCCGCGTAATCGCGATAACGGCGGAACGCGGCACCGCCCCGTCGCCCTCCGGCCAGTGGCCGTTGCCCCGCTCGCCAGGATGCTGGATGCCGACGAACATGGTGCGGCGATCCGGCGACCAGGTTAGCCCGGTCACTTCGCACTCTTTCGGCCCGACCAGGAAGCGGCGGATTTCTCCGGTGACAGGGTCTCCCGCGAGCATCTGATTGTTGCCCTGGCCGGCAAAGTTGCCCGCGTTCCTGTAGTTGCCGTCGGTCTGAATCCAAAGAAGGCCATTCGAATCGAACTGAAGGCCGTCTGGCGAGTTGAACATGTTGTCCGCATTGATGTTCGATGAACCGGCATAGGCATCTGAATGCACGGTCGGGTTCCCAGCCAGCACATAGAGGTCCCAGGTAAAACCCGGGCCGGTGTGATCACCGGCGTCCGGTCGCCAGCGCACGATCTGGCCGTACCTGTTTCTTGCGCGTGGGTTCGGGCCCACCGCCGGTGTCGCGTCACCGCCCTTGTTCGGCTTTATCCCACGGTGCTTGTTGTTGGTCAGCGCGCAGTATACTTCGGCTGTGTTGGGGTTTGCTGCGACCCACTCGGGCCGGTCCATTGTGGTTGCGCCAACCGCTGATGCTGCCACCCGGGTGTGCACGCAGATCTCAGCCAGCGAGGCCATGCCTGTCGTCTCGGGAGTCAGGTCCACCCAGGTGCCGGTCCCATCCACGTTGAATTTCGCGACGGACAGGGTGCCGTTTTCGAGCAGTTCGTCCGTTGGCGCACCTGGCGCATAGACGCCGTGCGATACGTATCGGTAGAGAAACTCTCCGCGCTCGTCATCGCCCATGTACACGACGACCTTGCCATCCCTGTTGACGACGGTTTCGGCGTTCTCGTGCTTGAAGCGGCCAAGTGCGGTGCGCTTTTTCGGCGTGGAGTTGGGATCGGTCGGGTCGATCTCGACAACGTACCCGGCGCGATTCGGCTCGTTCGGATGCTTGGCGATGTCGAAACGCTCGTCGATCCTTGCCCAGCCATAACCCCAGTCTTTGCCGCTGATGCCGTAGCGGATGAATTCGGGCGGCAGGTCGGCCGGCTTCAGGCCCAGGGGCAGCGCGCTGGAGGAGAAGTAGCCGTTGAAGTTCTCTTCGCATGTGAGGTACGTGCCCCACGGCGTCACGCCGTTGCCGCAGTTGTTCCACGTGCCGAACGACCTGGTGCCGCTCGGATCCGCGGCGGTCTTCAGAAGATCGTGACCTGCCGCCGGGCCGGTCAGCGCCATTTCGGTCTTTGGCGTAATGCGCCGGTTGAACGGACTGTCCTTGACAACTTGCCACTTGCCGTCGATCCGCGCGATTTCCATGACCGACACGCCATGGCACATCATGCCCTTGGCAATATCATCATCCGACGCAGCCATTTTGTCGGCGTTGTTGCCCCAGAGGATGTTGCGGTTGGTGTACTCGTTGTTGACCACGAGCAGCATCTTGCCATCGTGCCAAAACACATCCATGCCGTCGTTGTTGTCTCCGAAGGCACGTTCCTGTGACGCAGGCGTGCCGCGCGTGGCATGATCGAACTCCGGCACATCTGACCACAGCGGGTCACCCCAGCGTACCACGATGTCCATCTTGTAGCCTGAAGGCAGGGTGATGTCGTCGTTGCCGTTTGTTGCGATCTGGTCAAACGCAAACCGGCTTGACGCCGCTTCAGACGGTTGCGCGCTCAGCACGTGACCCAGAGCGGCGAAGCTGCCAAATGCCAGGACGCCGCCAAGGAAGCCGCGGCGGTTGATCGCGTCCTCGACGACGCTATCGAAATCGTTCTCTTCCGGACGCGGGTTGATCGCGTCATCGAAAGCGTCAAATGAGAGTTCGTCCTTGTCGTCACGCGTCACGGCACAATCCTTCAGTTTCGAGCCTATGGCGCCGATGCCGAGATGTGATTGTCTGGACACGTGATCGCGCGCATGCGCAGCGACTGCCCTTCGATGTTTCACATGCCCGACGTTTCACATGTTCGACGTTTCAGATGGATATTGCGCAATTGGTCAGAAGGCCGCGCTGTCGCGTGGGCATCGCGACATATGGCCAACGCTATCTCGGTTTTGTGACACCATAGCCAGGGTATGCAGACTTGCACCGACTTCCGTACGGCTGGTATGCCGCCCGTGGTCGGATGCGGTAGACCAGGGCCGGAGTCCTATCAGCAGGCACTCAAAGACCACATGTGATCTTGGCTTTCGGCCGACTTGGCTCGGACCGACATGTCTATTGCGGGCGATCTGCATCCGCGGTTCGGCGCGGGCTGTACGCACTTGGTGGAATGTTGTAAGTGAAATGTTATAACATGACAGCCTCTGCCGAACGTGGCTGGTATGGGCGCGTTGCCCTATCGCTCAGGCTGGTGCCGCGGATCAGGCGACACGGCAACGTTGTGTTGCCACCGCGACCGCGGCGTCGCGCTACAGGGCTGTTGGCAGCATGGCACTCACGAGGCAGATATGAAGTTCACGACATACCTGATTGTCGCCTGCTTTATGCTTATCCAGACGGCGGCGACAGCCGGCGCCACGACGGTAACGCTGCGCTGGCCGGACTTGTTGCCGAAACTGCCACCAATTGTGGACCCGCTGGCCAAGCTCACGTTTGACCAACGCATCGAGTTGGAAACGGTGCTGTGGGTTCAGCAGTTAACGGATGCAGAGAAGAAGGAACGTCCCGAGATCGTTGCTGAAGCGAAAGTGTACAGAAAGAAGCTTCGGGACGGCGGTGTTATTATTGAGCAGCTCGTCAAGGACTATGAGGTTTTTGACAG
>JBCDAH010000191.1:0-6626 GCA_039186015.1 Pseudomonadota bacterium | reverse complement strand
TGGATCTCGTCGATGAACAGAACATCGCGGTCTTCGAGATTGGTCAACAGTGCCGCAAGATCTCCGGCTTTCGAAATTACAGGGCCAGACGTCGCCCGAAAGCCGACGCCGAGTTCGCGCGCCATGATTTGAGCGAGCGTTGTCTTTCCCAACCCCGGCGGGCCGACAAACAAAACGTGATCCAGGGCATCGCCGCGCCCCTTGGCGGCTTCGATAAAGACACGCAGGTTCGCCCGCGCCTGCTCCTGCCCGATGAAATCGTCGAGCATTTGCGGGCGGATCGAAGCGTCGAGCGCGTCACCTTCGCGCCGATCCGGTGTCACAAGCCGATCTTCGGTCATGACACCGTGGTGGGATGGTTCGCCGGCTGGGTCAAGTCTGCCTCAGCTTCCGCCGTTCATAAGCCGCACGCCGGAAGCCGTCCTACGCGGCATCGTCGCTGGCGACTGTGCGAGGTGTCAGCAAGCCAGACAGGCCAACAGCCCAGCGCATCACAACCGCCGTAAACACACCGACCAAGCAGAAAATCACGGGCGTCGGCCATTGATGACGCAGAAAATCCCAAAGCGGCGGCGCCTGCCCGAAGCCTGTCATCCATAGCGGGACCGCTACGAGCGTTGTCACTGCCGCAATAAAGATGACGTCGATGTATCCAAGGCGCCCGGTGAACAGGACTTTCAAGCCGGCCCAGATGCCGGCGACAAGAGCGACAGGGCCAACCATAAAGTAAATCAACGGCGCCGAAGCGATCGCGGCAATCGGGGTGCTAATCGCCCTTTGGAAGGCATAGGGCGAGAACGACGCCTCGAAGAGCCCGGTAATGCCGAGAAACGTGGCAAAGAAGACCGCGCCGATCATTGGCCCGACACCGGCCACAAGAAGAAAAACGAGAACAGCAGTTCGTCCATGGGCCATGCGCATTGCACACCTCCGCTCTCGCCAAATGGCGATTTTGCCAGACGTCCTCTCGCATCTGAAATCTAGGTTTGCTGCTCCTGCACACCCAGCAGACACTTAGCCGCGTTTCTCATCCGGCAACTCCAGCGGCCGCAACAGGCCCCAGCTGCCGAGCACCCAACGCAAAACAATGGCAACGATGACGCTGAGTGCGGCGAACATGAGTGCGGCCCCGCCATTCTGCTCAAGATAGGCTTCGAGCGTTTGATTCCCATCACGCGACAGCAAATAGAGCCACGTCGGCATCACAACGATCGTCGAGATAAAAGCGATCGCAGCGGCCTCAAGATAACCCAGCCGATTTCTGAAAAACACGGACGCACCAACCCACAGGCCGGCTGCGAACGATGCCGGTCCGGCCATCATAAACGCAAACGGCGTGATCAGGACTGCAAGTGCCGGCAAACTGAGGAGCTGCCACAGTCCCTCTGCGATGCTGGCCGCGTCACGCAAGGCGGCAACTGCTATCGCGAAAAAGAACAAGAACGCACCGATGACTGGGCCGAGAATGAAAGTCGCCACGCCGGCGTAGATTGCGGTCCTGATCGATCCTCGTCTCACTCTGCGACCTCGTACGACGTCCTTTGCGCATTGAGACTTAAGCGTGCTGGCAGCATGGGTTTAGCTGACACTTAGCCGCGTTCTTCATCTGGTCGCGCAGCAGGCCGCACTATGCCGCAGCGTCCAAGCAGCCAACGCAGGATAAGGGCGACGATGGCGCTGAGGATTGCCGACAGGATCACGATCCCGCCATGCGTCACGAGGGGGTCTTCGAACGGTGGATCCTGCTCCGGCAGCACCAAGTAAAGCCATCCGGGCATCATGACGATCGTCGAGACGAACGCGATGATAGCCGCCTTAAGGTAGCTTAGCTGATTTCTGAAGAACACTGACATCCCAACCCACAAGCCGACCACGAGCGAGGCCGGTCCCGCGAACATCAACGCAGCCAGCGCGATGAGTACGGCAAGAGCAAGCAGGCTTGGGAGGAGATGCAGGCTTGGGAAGAGCCGCCGCCAAGCCTCCTCAGCGTTTGGCAGGTCGGACACTTCTAAAATTGCGATCGGAGCATAGAGCAAGAACACACCCAGGACCGGACCTAATATGAATGTCGCCAAGCCGGCGAGCACTGCGGACCGGATTGATCCCCGCTTCAATCCGTCGCCTCGTGTCGGATGATGCCGCCTCGCAGGAGAATCTGGCGGCAGATGACCGCAACCAGCCCGGCGGCAAATGCGAGCACTGGCTGCAAAATCCCAGTCGGAAACGGAAAGATCAGAATGGCGGCCGTGAATGCGATTACGCCACATGCCCCTGCCATGAACCAGCCAACGGTTCCATACTTCCAGACCGCCGGCAAAACCCCGATGGCCGTGAACGCAGACGGGATGACGCACCAGACAAACGCCAGGACGCCGAAGCCGCCCAACTGATTGAGTGCGTCGGATGTCGCTGCCTTCGCGAATGGACCGGGTGCCTGACCGATCACCACCGCCACGAGCAACAGGACAATTGCTGTGATCGCACCAATCAGCGGCATCACGAGCATGTAGAGCAGGAACGTCCATAAAGCGCGTTGACCGTTGGAGATTTGATCGCTGCGATCTGCCATTTTCAAACAGTCCTTCCTGGCGGTTCCGGATCGGTGCGAACGTGATGGAGCCCGGCCTTACCGCGACAGGGCTTTCAGACCCTGGCGGATCAACGTTGCCGTGTCGGCTTCGGGGCCGAGATCCTTCTGTGCGACTGCGACCGCGCGGCTGGCGTCGAGCGGTTGATACCCGAGATTACTGAGCGCGGAAATCGCCTCCGCTGCCGCATTGCTGTCTGACGTCACGCCGACTGCAGCGACGCTGGTTACCGTCGATGGAACCTCCCCGCTACCGATGTCGGAGATTGCAAGCACTGGCGCTTTCTCACGCAGTTCACTTGTAATGCGCTGCGCCAGTTTCTTGCCGATGCCTGGCGTCTGCCCGATTGCAGCCGCGTCGCCCAGCGCGATCGCATTCGCGAGATCCTGCGGGCTGAGCACGCCGAGACAGGCCAGCGCAACCTTCGCGCCAACGCCCTGCACCGTTTGCAGTGTGCGAAACCAGGCCCGTTCGCGCTCGCTGGCGAAGCCATAAAGCCGGATCGCGTCCTCCCGGACGTGAGTGTCGATTGTCAGTGTCGCGGCGGCACCCAACGTCATGTTTTGCAACGCGCGAGCCGAGGCAAAGACTTCATAGCCGACGCCGTTCACATCGATGATACAATACGCCTCGCCGATTGAATCGATTTTGCCGGAGAGTTTGCCGATCATTGTTGACCTCCGGTGGGTTAGGACGCCGAGGCGATTGGAATCAATTTCGTACCAAGCCTAGCGTCCTGGAGCCCGACACGCGAGGGACCTGCGCACGCCGGCCCAACGCGCTCACATACCAACTGGTTTGGATGTTCGCGTTCTTTTCGCTTCCAACGGTCGGCCCGAGCCCGTTCTGCTCTACCTGGAACGCAGTCGTCGCGCCGACTTGGTGGTCTACCCTCGGCATGGCGTGAGCGTTCATCATGGCCCGGGTGGATCGGATCATCATTTGCGACAGGTCCGCATGTCGCGGCAGACCTTCGCGGATGCGTGTGCGGCGCCGCAGCCGAGCTGAAGCCAAGCATATGGCCTCTAGTGGACTGAGGGCCACACCTCGAACCTTAAAATAACTGTACTGATTATTGTAACCCTCAGATAGCTTGATGATATGGTGTACACGTCCTAGTTGTGCGGCCTGACGGACCTCTCAACATGGAAAGTGTTATGATACGTAGCCTTATCGCCCTGACTTTGTTGGCTTTCTCAGCATGGCCCGCCTACAGCATGCGGCCCTGCAATCTAGGCTTCTACAACGACGGGGAAGAATGCACGATCGGAGGCAGGGTGATTTGCAAGTTCAGTAACACGGCACCGGTGGCCGACCGGGCCGCGCGCTGGGCCTGTCGCACGAGGGACGGCAAGCGCCTCTACTGGCAAAAGCGCAAGGGCCAGTGGCATCTGGTCAGGCGCCGCCGTTAATCGCCGCTATCGCACAACGACGCACGGATCCTCATCCGAAGCCCTGTCTCTGAAGCACTGTCTCCGGAGGCACTGGCGCCAAGGCAATGCAGCACGTCGCAGTCAACCTTCGCGTCGGAGAACACGGCGTCGAGACCAGTGGCCCAGTCTTGATGGATTGCGCGCCACACCCATGAATCGAAATCAGCTCTGATCGTTTCAATCCAACAGCCGTCATGCCACTGTTGCGTGCACGCTTTAGTTGTGCCGCCCCGTGGTTCGACTCTCACGCATGGATGACATTGTGATGCGCAGCGTTCTCGCCTTGCTTTTGATCGGCCTTTCAGCACTGCCGGCCCATAGCCAAAGGCCCTGCAACTTCGGCATTTATACCAACGGAGATGAGTGCACGATCCAGGGTAAGGTCATCTGTCGGTTTGACGCCGACGCGCTTCCGACTGATATGGCGTCCCGCTGGACATGCCGGACGAGGAGTGGGAAGCGCCTTTACTGGCAGAAGCGCAGGGGCAAGTGGTACCTGGTCAGGCGCCGCGGATAACTGCCGGTCGTAAGCAACCGTAACCGGCGCTATCGCGGAACGGAGCGCGGGCCTGCAATGCGGGGTGCGCTTAAAAAGGCGAACACGCCCTATACCGCCCCCGATCGTAACAGGCGTGCTGCCGGGCTTCCGCGATGATTGGCATGGCAAATCGCGACAGCGAGTGCATCCGCTTCGTCCGCAGCGACGCCCTTCGCCGGTGGCAGCAAAAATCCCACCATCGCGGATATCTGTTTTTTGTCCGCATGCCCCGCACCAACCACGGACTTCTTGATCAGATTGGGCGCATACTCCGCGACCGGTATGGCCTGGACCGCAGGGGCCAATACCGCGGCGCCGCGCGCTTGGCCGAGTTTCAGGGTCGCGCGCGGATTTTCGTTGACGAACGTCTCTTCAACCGCGGCCTCAGCCGGGCCGTAGCCCTTGATAACAGCAGCGAGCTGCTCGAAGATCTGGCGCAGGCGCTCTGCGAGTGCCTCGTCGCGCGGCGCCGAGATCCGGCCGGATGCAACATAGCCCAGGCGCACACCATCGCTCTCGACAATACCCCAACCCGTATGTCGGAGACCCGGATCGACACCCAAAATGCGAATCGCTTCTACCCTCATAGGCATCCGCCTAACATGCGTCGGGCTTGCACCAAGTCATTTTGGTGCCACACTCCATCTCAGCTCACGTAATCTCCATCTCCTCTCGCATTGTTGCGCCTGACGCTTTAAGTCCGAGCGCATCACCTCAACCGAACCTGCGCCGGTCATCGCCAATGTCAGACGCCCTATTCCGCCGTCTCATCATTTTTGCGCCAATCGCCATTGCGGTGATGTGGTTTGCGAACAGTTGGTTGCAGGCCTTGTGGCTCGCCCAGCGCGACGCCCGGGCTGTGACGCCGCGCGGCGAACTGGCTGCATTCGAGCGCACGGCGGCCGATGTCTTCACGTCGACAGCACCGTCTGTGGTCTACATTTTTACCGAGCGCCAAGACCGGTCGATGTTTGGTCAGGGCCCGGTCAAGCGGGGCACAGGATCCGGCTTCGTCTGGGACACGGCCGGTCATATCATCACCAATGACCATGTGATTGCCGGCGCGACGCGCGTCTTTGTGCGCTTCGACAGTGGGGCCCGCGCAACATCGACCATCATCGGCCGATCGCCGGACCACGATCTTGCCGTTCTGCGCGTTGGATTATCCGGTCATACCCTTAAGCCCATACCGATTGGACGATCCTCCAATCTCCGCATCGGCCAAGCCGTGTTTGCGATCGGGAATCCGTTTGGTCTCAGTCGCACGCTGACAACCGGAATTGTCAGCGCCGTCGACCGGACGTTGCCGACCGGCACAGGCCGCGAGATCTCCGGTGTGATTCAAACCGACGCGGCGATCAATCCGGGGAACTCCGGCGGCCCGCTGCTCGACTCCGCAGGCCGCCTCATCGGCGTGAATACGGCCATCGTGTCCGGGACCGGATCTTACAGCGGCATCGGCTTTGCCGTGCCGGTCGATACCGTCAACCGGATTGTCCCGCAGATTATTCAGCGCGGACGCCCTGCGCGTCCGGGCATCGGCATTCGCGTAGCACCTGAAGAGTTCGGTGCCCGCTTCGGTGTCGTCGGTGTCATCATTGTCGATGTCGTACCGGGAAGTCCGGCGGCCGTTGCCGGGTTGCTCGGCGTCGACCGCTCACAGCAACTGCTGGGTGACGTCATCGTTGCCGTCAACGGGCGAGACGTGCGCACAGTCGCGAATCTGGCTACCGAGTTTGAACGCGTCGGCGTTGGAAAGACGGCCACGCTGCGCGTTTTGCGCGGCAATCGCCGGCGCGACGTCCAGGTCACGATCGACGATATCACGCGGCGCTGATGCGCTGTTCGCGAGTTTTTACGTGGCGCTGTTCGCACGCTCGCAGGCTCGCGGCTCGAGCGCGGGCCAGACGTCGAGCACTGTTCCAGGCCGCGAACGCGGCCCGGCGCGTTGCGCCGCCCACGCGGAGGCCCGAGCAGAGCGAGGAATAGCCGTGAGCGAGAAACACCCCCACCAGGCCAGCCGTCGAGCACTGTTCCCGGCCGCGCCAGCGCCCCGGCGCGTTGCGC
>JBCDAH010000190.1:0-6692 GCA_039186015.1 Pseudomonadota bacterium | reverse complement strand
CTCCAGCAAATCATCCGAAATCACGTACGCTGATTGGCAAGGTGCGTAATGCCTAAATTTGTGCCGCCTTCCTGATCTTCACGGATTGAAATACCGCAGGTGCAGGAATGAATGACTGGTCCCGGACGACGGCGCTCAGCCTTCTGTGTTGCGCATGTTTAGCTGGCTTGGCCGGTGCGGCCGCCTCTGCTCAGACATTGACGATCTATTCGAACCTCAGTCCCGAGAGAATTGGGCCCATTTTGCGCGCGTATTCGGTACGCACCGGCATTCAGATTCGCGTTGTCTATATCAAGAATGGGCTGCTCGACCGACTGGCAAAGGATGGAGCTGCAAACGTCGGAGACATCGTTATCGCAAGCGACTACGGCTTGTTGGTTGATGCGAAAGCCCGTGGTCTGACGGCAGCGGTCAATTCACCTGAGATTGCCAAGAATGTGCCATCACAATACCGCGATATTGACGGCCATTGGATCGGCGTGACGCGTCGCGCACGGGCGTTGTTTGTATCGAAGACTCGTGTTCAGCAAACCAAACTTCGATACGAAGATCTCAGCCGTCCGGAGTGGAAACGCAAGATATGCATGCGACCGGGAGGGCACACCTACAATGTTTCACTGATCGCGTCCCTTATCGCCCACAATGGAGTGGAGAAGACCGAAGCGTGGTTGTCGGGCGTGCGTGCAAATCTGGCGCGGCGACCTGAAGGTAATGATCGCGCACAGATGAAAGGCGTTCACGACGGCCAATGCGACGTTGCAATCGTCAATACCTATGACATGGGTGAAACGACGACGAACATGGCGAGTTCAAATCAACGCGCCTGGGCCAGGTCTGTACGGATCGTATTCCCGAATGCGGAGGGGCGTGGGAGCCATGTCAGCGTATCGGGTGTTGCGCGCCTCAAAACTTCAAGAAATGTGGAGGCAGCTACCAGCTTTATCGCGTACTTCACATCACCGCTGGGACAAAAAATCTTGGCAGCGATCAACTATGAGTATCCTCTGCACGATGGCGTTCCGTCCTCAGATTTAGTCGAAAGTTGGGGCAAGCTGATTGCCGACAAGCTGCCGTTGTCAAAAATCGCGAGGTATCGCGAAAAGGCACGTCAACTGGTCCGGCGATTGATGTTTGATGAGGTCGCATCGCGGTAGTGCATAAACCGGCAGATACGATAGTTGGCGAGTGCCGACCCTCTTAGGCAAGAGGCTCGGTCAGGTCACTTGACGCTGCATAGATCCCTCGGTGCTTAGTTTCACGATCAGGGGGACATATGGATAACGTCCGTGGTTATCTCAGGCGAACGGTTCTTTCGAACAAGGTACGTATAAGCGTCGTCTCATTCCTGTTATGCTGCACCAGTGCATCGCTTATTACGGCCACAGTGGCATCGTCCCAGCCGCTAAGGGGTGTGAATACGTATTTTGCTCTCATCGATGAGTTGATCGCGCAGATTGCGGCGCGTCCGGATCTTCTTAAGTTGGTCACATCTCATAATCGCAGAGCGGCGTCGTGGTCGGAAGCCGATATCTTGAAGCGTGATCAGCAGTGGCGCGCTGGAAACAAAGAACTGATTAAGTCCGTCGAGAAAAACAAACTCTCAAAATTCCTCCGCGCTCTTGTTGGTGCGAGCGATGGCCGTGTCATCGAGATAATAGTCATGGGGAAACGGGGATGTAATATCGCCGTGAGCAGTACGACGTCGGACTACTGGCAAGGCGATGAAGATAAATGGAAGAAAACGTTTGCAGCGGGCACCGATCACTTTTTTGCGGATATCTGGACGTTGGACAAATCGACCAGAAAGCGTGCGCAGCAAATCAGCAAGCGCTTTGTCGTGAACGGACAGCCGGTCGGCGCGATTACCGTCGCATTTGATATTGTTTATCGACCGGAAAGACAGTGACGTCTCAGTGCGATTGGGAGCGCGTGGCCGTGACTTGCGGCCATGCGTTCGGCCTATCCGGCAAACAATCTGGTCGTTCGGCCGCAAATGGGACACATTATAGACCCGTTAGCGGCACAGGTCCGAAAGCCAATCCATGGCAATCGGCAGGAAGACGGTTCGACCATGAATTTTCGACAACTCGAGGCGTTCTGCGCGGTGCGAGATACCGGCTCGACGACGCTCGCAGCGACAAGACTGAACGTCACCCAGTCCACGATCAGTCGGCTCATCCTGCAGCTCGAAGAGCAGATCGGCTATCAGCTGTTTGACCGCCAGGGCAGCGGACTGACACTGACGCCGGAAGGGCTTGACCTGTCCGAGATTGCCGAACGGATCATGGGCGAGGTTGAGCGCATTGAGCAGATGTCGCGGAACATTCGCCAACAAAGCACGCGCGTGCTCCGGGTTGCTGCGATGCCGGCGATTGGGACCTGCATGATGCCGCACGTCTTGCGTCACTTTCTGGACGACGTCCCAAATGTCCACGTCAAGATCGAGCTCAAGCCACGGCCGGACGTGCAGGCGCTTGTCACTAATGGCAAATGCGACATAGGCCTGGTCACGCTACCGTTGTTGGACGACAGCCTGCGCGTCGAACAGCTCTGTCAAGAAGAGGCTGTCTGCATTCTGCCGCAGGGCCATCGGCTGGTGGATCAGGAAAAGATTGCGCTTTCCGATCTTGAGGGTGAGCGGCTGATCAGTATCGGCACGCACACGATTCTGCGGTATCGTCTTGAAGAGGCCTTGAGTGCCGCCGGGATCCAATTGGGTTCGGCGTGTGAAGCGGAGTCCACAATTCTCGTCGCCAATCTCGTTGCGGCGCAGGCCGGCGTTGGCATTGTCCACCGCGTCGTCGCCGACATGTTCGCAGACAAGCTTGTCGCGCGCCCGCTCGCAGATCCCATTACGCTGTCGTACGGGATCATTCAGCGACGCGGCAGCCCGACACGCCCGCTGACAGAGCGCTTGATTGCGAGCCTAAGGGAGCGACTGCCGCTCGGGCGTGCATTGCAACCCGGCGGCCGAGATCAGGACATAATGGAGCTTAACGACGGATCATTCAGCGGCAGGTGAATCGGCTCGCCGCGCTCCGCCGAAAGGTCTGCCGCTATATAGACTTCCATCACTTGGCGGGCCTGATCCGGCGTCACGAGCACAGGCTTGTCGCGCGCGCAGGCGTTGATGAAGTGATCGGTCTCAGGCGCCATCGGCCCGGCATAGGCGTGGCCGACAAACTCACCTGGCATGGAGGACATCGGGAACTGAATGCCCCGATCCTCGGTGTTGAGCACCACGTCTTTGTGGCTGTCGTCGACCATCAGCGCGCCCTTGGTCCCAACCATTTCCAAGGTCGTCGTGGAATAGTTCGGGTAGCCTAGCGGCAGGATCCAACCCGCGCCGATCGTGAACGCGATCCCATTATCCATCGTCACGATAATCCACGTGCAATCGGGCGCGTCGACGCCTCGGCCCTTCATGTAGCGATAGACGTTCTGGGCATAGACTTTGACGGGCTTCGCCGGCTCCAAGCACCAGAGGATAAAGTCGAGATCGTGGGTGGCTTCCATGGCCGCAGGAGACAGCTTCGTGCGGCCCGAAATCTTGGTGCCCAGGCTTCGCGTGATGTGCCGGCTGACGAGTGCGGAAACCGGCTCCCCGAGCGTGCCGTTCAATAGGCTTTCGCGGATATAGGCATACTTGAAATTGAAACGTTGCGAGTAACCGATTGTGAACTTCAGGCCCTTCTCTTTCGATAGTGCAACAAGCTCGTCGGCCTCAGCCAGGGTAATCGCAATCGGCTTTTCCAAGAACACGTGCTTGCCAGCCAGGAGCGCGGCCTTGGCCATCGGATAGTGTGTGTCCTCCGGCGTGGCCGAGATGATGATCGAGGAGACGTTTCCGTTTCCGATAATCTCTTGATAGGTGTCTGTTGCGGTCGCGAGGGAATAGCGAGATTTAAGTTCGTCGAGGCGTTGATCGCGGGTTTCAGCCACGTGAATTGCCGCCACCTGAGGATTGCGATGAGCAGCCTCGATGCGAATGCCGCCACACCAACCCGCTCCGATGACGCCAAGCTCAATCTGTTCCATCGCTCGATCCTCTTGACCGCCTCGAGTCCTTTGTCCGAACGTTCATCATTGAAACTAAAGCTTGGCGCGCAGGAAAATTCGAATTCTGCGTATGGGTATTCAGGGTCCGCATGCGCTTGCGTCGTTCACCGTGGCAAGCGTGTTGGCCAGTTCTTCTTTGAGGATTTCATAGAACGCGTCGGCGGCGTCGCTGAGCGGCCGCGCTGCCGGCTCGATTCGGCTGTAGCCGACTTGAAGACCTGGATCTATGATCGCCTGAAGTCGGCGACGCTGGCCATCCAGATCCGCCGCGCACATGATTCCGGGCAAGATCGTGTGCCAGCCGGACCGGGCGACGAGGTCGATCGTTCCAAACATCGCATCCAGGTCCATGATGGTCTCAAACGCGATGTGATGGTCGGCGAAGTAGCTGTCGATCTTGCGCCGTCGTGCGTTGGCGGCGCTCGGCAGAACGTAGCGGAGCGGCGCGTGATCTTGCAGCCGGACAGGCTTGAGGTGGTCGTCACCTTTCGCACCGACGAGATACTCGCGATCCGATCCCATGGGCTGCGCTCGAATATTGGCATGGTCTTCGTATGCCGGCACGACAGCGAAATCGAGCTCGTCCCGCCCGACAGCGTCGGTGAGCTGAAACGAGTACGCCTCAACGATTGACAACCGCACCATCGGACATCGTTCGGCGAAGCGCAGCATGGACGGGCTGAGGACGCTTCGGGTCAGAGACGGGATCAGGCCGACCTTGACCTGGCCGATCAGCGTTCCCGAGACACGCTTCAGCGTCTCTTCCGCATCAGCAGCCGATCGCAGCACGTTGACGGCTTTCTCATAGAACAGTTGGCCAGCTGCGGTCGGCGTGACGCCCGTGGAGGTGCGCACAAGAAGCTGAACGCCGTACCGGCTCTCCAAATCCCGCACCTGCATCGAGACGCCGGATTGCGTCGCGTGCACGCGCGTGGCCGCGGCCGAAAATGAGCCTTCCTCGTAAACCGCTACATAGAAACGTAACTGCTGAAGCTTCATCCCGAGCCATCATTTTTTCTGCTAGCTCATATCATCGATAATGAGTTTCTGTTGCGCCAGCAAGGTCTAATAACAAAAGGGGAAACCGCACGGACAAGACAAACAAGGCGCGTTCCAAGGAGTTAGGGAGTGAATATGCAGAATGGTTCATTTTGCATTGCGGTTGCCGGTTTTGGATGGTGGGGGCGCCATATCGTCAACCGGCTGAAGGGCAGCGAAGATTTTTCCGTGTTCGGCGTTGTTGAGCCGAACAGAAATGTTCACCACGAGATCCGCGACGCAGGGTTGGCGCCATTCGTCAGTCTTGATGAGGTTTTGGGCCTTACGCAAATCGACGCCGTTGTTCTCACCACGCCGAATCCACTTCACGAGCAGCAGGTGCTTCAGTGCGCCGAAGCCGGCAAGCATGTCTTTTGCGAAAAGCCGCTTGGACTGACCGGAGCGAGTGCGACCCGATCCGTTGACGCTTGCCGGCGCGCCGGTGTTACGCTCGGCATCGGTCACGAGCGGCGTTTTGAGCCCGCACTGGAAGCGCTAGGAACGGCGCTAAAGGCCAATGAACTTGGCACGATTATGCATGCAGAAGCCGCGTTCAGTCACGACAAGCTGATCAACGTTCCGGCCGGGGATTGGCGGACCTCCAAGGCCGTGTCGCCGGCTGCCGGCATGACTGCAATGGGCATCCATTTGACCGACTTGCTAATCTCGTTTTTCGGCCCCGTGGCAACCGTGCAAGCGATGACGGCGACGCGCGCACTGGACTGGGAAACGGGTGACCTCGTAACCGTTCAACTGGGCTTCGAGGCAGGCATGACGGCCAGCCTCAGTGCGATCTTGTACACGCCGCACTTCATCCGCATGCACGTCTTTGGCACCGAAAAGTGGGTTGAGGTCCGCAACGACACCCACCCCGACACGCCCGGTGGCAAAGCCCGCTATATCGAGTCCGTGACCGGACAGCCGACCATAGAACGCAAGTATGAGTGGACCGATACGGTTGTTAAGAATCTGGATTCCTTCAGAGCTGCTTGTCTCGGCAAAGCAGAATACCGTTTTACCTACCAGGAAATGATCCACAATATCGAGGTCCTGGAAGCCATCGCGAAATCAGCCGAAAACCGCGAAACAGTCCATCTCGGATAATGCTTCGGTGTTTGTAACTGCGGTTATGCGGCTTCCGTGTTCCAAGTTTGACCGTTGATGATCCACGTTTCGGATACGCGGCTTCCCGACATCTGCAGCATTCTTGAAACTGCGCAGTGATGACGGAGCTTGGATACGACGGCGGCGATGCCGGCATCCGGCCCGTCCATATCCGCGGTGATGGTCAACGTCACATCCGGAAACGGAATGTCGACCGGTTGGATCAGGCGGGTGCCGCTGCTGTCCATGGTGGTGACAACATCAATGTCCATTGCGGTAATCGTGACACTGTTGGCCGTTGCGAGTTTGTTTGAAATCACATGCGTGCAACCGACAAGGCCTGCGATCATCGTCTCAACCGGCATGGGGCCGAGGTTCGTCCCGCCGCGCTCAATCGGTTCGTCGATGATCATCTCGACATTGCGTGCGGTAACGACGCTTTTTGTTTTCGTCTCTTGGCGGCCGTGAACCCGGAACGTCCAGATCGGTTT
>JBCDAH010000189.1:0-6740 GCA_039186015.1 Pseudomonadota bacterium | reverse complement strand
CGCGTTGCGGCGCCCCCGCGGAGGGCCCAAGCGAAGCGAGGAACAGCCCGTGAGCGAAACCAATCAGCACAGGCTATCCTGCGAGCCCGGTTCCCAGGCCGCGACTGCGGCCCGCCGCGTTGCGGCGCCCCCGCGGAGGGCCCGAGCGAAGCGAGGAACAGCCCGTGAGCGAAAACAATCAGCACAGGCTATCCTGCGAGGACGATCCCAGGCCGCGACTGCGGCCCGGCGCGTTGCGGCGCCCCCGCGGAGGGCCCAAGCGAAGCGAGGAACAGCCCGTGAGCGATAAACAACTCATGCGACCATTAAACGGCATGATGCAGCGGGCGGTCAGCCAGATTGAGGCGAAGAAGCGCGAGATGATGGCAAAGCGCGGCCGCTCTCGACGAAACTGTTTTCAGCGGATATCGGCCAGGTCTTGAGCTGTGCATTTTAAACAAAGCCGCGCAGAGACCTTATGTCCTCGCGCGGCTCTTTCATGACGTCATCAACGTAAGCCGTTTACTCGGCGGGCTGAAGCGCCTGTCCGTCACGCCGACCTTTCGGGTCGACGTTGAGCATTGCGCTGCGTACGCCGTCTCGAAGGCGCTGATATGCGTCGACGACCGTCCACGTCTGACCGCTTTCACGCGCCGCAAGAACAAAAGCCGCGGCGAAGATTGCCAGCTCGCGCTTGACAGCGTTGAAGTTGGCCAGCAGCGATTTGTCGAAGCCAAGCTTGGTGATCATGTAGAACACGATTACTGCACAGGCCGCCGTTGCCGCGTAACGCGTGACCTGGCCACCCCACAAGACCGCAAGCCCGATGACCAGCATCACGATGCCAGGCTCGAAGTACGACTTGATATTCGCCATGCCGGCAAAGAGGCCGCCGACGATGAACACAAGTGCCAGGGACAGCCGCAGCAGCAGGCCGACGTTCTCCCAGGACACCACGGACTCCGCGGCTTGTGGTCCAAAGATGCGCCGGTCAACGGAGCGTACGCCCGAGCCAAGGCAGTAAAGCGCGAACATCATGCCGGACAGTGCAATATCGCGGATCTGCACCAGCATCGCAGGCGCCTGGTACGTTGCCACGCCCGGATCCACACCGTTGGTTGTCACAACCGGCAACGAGATCACGAACGTCCAGAGCAGGAAACCGTAGATCAGCGCGAGCGGACGCACAAGCAGACCGGCGAGCAACATAAGCCCGGACACAAGCTCAAACGCGGATAGCATCGTCAGGAATGACCAGGGCGTCAGCATCGCGCCTGTCCCGAACAGCCAAACCATGAAGAACTCATTGATGTAGCCGGTCGATGCCGTATAGCTCGCAACGATTGCCTCGCTGTAAGCAGGAGACAGAAGCTGAGAGAGCTTCCAAAGGCCGCCGATTAGGAACAAAGCGCCGAGCCCAATCCGCAGCGTGTCGGCGACGTCGCCGGTGCGCGCCTGCGTTGCGGCAATCTTGTCGCCGACATCGCGAACGCTGTGAATGTCGCGGTCGTTCAAGAACCGCCGGCTGCGCTGATACATGGCATCACCGGCATCAGCGGCCTTGTCGCCCAAATCGCTGGCGACTGCCGCCACCTTTTGAAACGTCGACGCTTGTTTCACGGGCACAGCCGACACGCGGTCTGCAATATCACGCAGATCTTGCTTGGCCACTGTCGAAGTTTCGGTGTCGTCCGGCTCCGTGCCGGCCTCCAAGCGCTCCGCTCGGTACATCATTGCCGGTTCGGACTCGGCCGTTGCTTTTGCAGATGTGCCGCTGGCCGGGTATTTGGTTTGCACAAGAAGTGGGTCGGCACCGGGACGGTCAATGCGCAGCACGACGTCCTTAGCATCACTTTCATCATGCTCCGGATTGGCATCAACCGACGCGCCGGCGTCGCGCGCGACGGATGTTTCATCCAGCGCTTCGGCGTCGATCGTTGGAGGTTTCTTTGTCGATGATGGAGTCGTAGCCGGTCGGTTTGACACATTTTTTCTCGGGCGTTTCGCCATTGTGGTGTTCCTTCGTTGAGCCGATCGCGCACGACCAATAACGCTGTTGCTCGTGATCGATTGAGAGCACAAGTCCATGCAGCGCGTGCCGTCGAAGGCGCGACGTTTTCATCAGTGCAATTGAGATCGAGAGATAGACGCACAAACCAAGCGCTGCTTTTTGAAAACAGAGCAAAGTCGGTTTGTTTTGCGAGTGAGACTTAAATCAGAAGTGACGTCGTATATTGAAATGTCTGCCAAAACGGCGCACCGCGGCACAATTGCTGAGCATCGCGTATGGGCGTATCATGTCCACAATGAACAGAACTCTCGAAGTCCAGACGCGCCCAAATGCGCGTATCGAGCGCCAGATCGAGGGAGTCGATGTCTCTGTCTTCAGCCCGGCTGCGGACGACCGCGACCATGTAGCCGACACCGCCGTGGCACTTCGGCTCGGCCGGCTGTGTCACCACGGCCTTCTGGCAAGCTGAAACAGCCTTGGTGAGCTTGGCCCAGTCTTGTGAAGCGGAGTCTTGTGAAGCGGAGCCCTGCGAAACCAAGCCCTGCGAGCCCATGCCGCCTGGCTTTTGTGCCGTTTCGGTGAGGGGCGCGGCAGTTGCGCTGGCGTTGATCGCACGCAAGACGTCGTTGGCGACGGGACTGCTGGCCAGCAGCATCGCCAAACAAACCGACATCACAACGTTAGAGAAGCGAACCATCCCCGCGCACATCCAGAGTTTAGCCTGAGTGTCGAACGATCGTATGATACCTACGCGTGTCGGCAAACATCGGGACACCTCACAACTGGTCAAAGACGCGTGATCGCACGCCGCGTTATGCGTTCATCGCTATGTCGCATACCGTGTCGAGAAACAATTCTCAAACGAGAAATAGGAGAGTTTTCAAGCATTTTTAAGTAGAGCCAGAGTTTATCATGGTTTAGGCGCTTACAACTGTTTTCTGCAGCGACAGATTTGTAACGTCACATCATGAGCATGAATGCAACCTGAAGCCTGATGAACGTGCGTCGTCGAGAGGAATGCGCTTGACTGAGGTATGGTCGGCCGCACGTTCAGCGGTACGCAAATCTTACACGATTGTGCAAGGCGTTATGCACGGGGGGATGTCCAGCGCGTTATGTCCAGCGGGGTATGCAACGCAGCGCCGGCACGCACATTGGTTTGTCGCTTTCGGGCTCGGACTCAGAGTCCGCAATGTCGGCACGATTCCGAGGTATCAAGCCGCCAGTAGCAAACGCGCCAACAGCAGCGTCAGCCGCGGAGGCTGATTGAGATGACACGTTGTGACCGATGAGCCGAAAAGCCGTGAATGCGATTTGCCGAGTCTTCCCTGGCGCCGAACAGTCCGATCCTTGGGGCGGCGGCCACGATGCGTGGAAAGTTGGCGGCAAGATGTTTGCATGCATTGGCGCCGTCACGCCCGGGGTCTCGGTGAAGACGGACAGCATTGAGACAGCTGAAATGCTGATTGCGGCGGGCATTGGAACCAAGGCACCTTACTTTCATCGGTCTTGGGTTCTGCTGCCGTTTGAGACGCCAGAGGATGAACTCAGGCATCGGTTGTCTCAGTCCTATCAGATCGTCCGTAACAGCCTGACCAAAAAGGCGCAGGCGCAGTTGGAACCATTCCAGTAGACGGACAGCCCGTACCAAGTCCTTCGGGCAAATGTCTGAGCGAACGTGCAACGCGCAGGTAGGCCCAAGTTCTGGCCGGTGATGACGAGCAGACCGCGCGATCGTTGAAGGCAGGCAACTCCGTTGCAGTTGCGTTCGTCGCAAGGGTACGTGCAACGACGCAAGAGCGCTGTATCACAGACGGCCGGGCCGATCATCCATCACAACGCCATCGCGCGCCGCGCGATCGCATCCGCATGGATGGCGGCGCAATCGACAATTGGAAACGCAGCCGAATGCGCGTCGTACACGAGGGCCAGATCCGTGCCGCCGAGTATGATTGCCTCGGCGCCGCGATCTGTGCACAACTGTTGGCATGCCTGATCGAAAATGGATCGCTGTGCGGCGGTCACGTGTCCGGATGCCGCCATGGTAACATAAGCATCATGAACAGCATCGAGCATGTCGCCGTTCGGCGGTATGATTTCTGCAGACTGGATGCCGGCGTAGAGCCGCGTTGCCATGACCGTGCGGGTGCCCAGTATGCCAAGGCGCGCCAGACCGCGCGCCGCAATCGCCTGATCTACTTCCTCAACGATATCGATCACAGGCAGCACCGAGACCGGCTTGAAGTCGCCGATGCAGAAATGGCCCGCAATCGAGGTCACAGCCAGGCACTCTGCACCAGCGGCCGAGAGCCGCTTGGTCAAGCGCTGGTAAATGCCGACCTGCGCCGACGCGCGGGCCTGTGCCAGATTGTCGAGGAGCGTTCGGGAGTCGGCATGTGCAATGGTGAGGTCAAGGTCGACGCTCGCATCCGCAAAAACCCGGATCAGTCTGCGATAGTAAAAATCCGTTGCCGCTGGTCCAATACCTCCGATCAGTCCAATGTGCATGTCGCGCAATCTCCGAAATGATCTGTCTTCCGTCCGGTTGCCAGAATGACGGCGCCCATCGACTTAGTGCGCCGATTGAGGGTGAGGGTAAAGACAAACGTCATGAGCACGACCGAACAGATTCCGGTTCTTGAAACCGAGCGGCTCATCTTGAGGGGACATCGGCGCTCAGACTTCTCCGAATGTGCGGCGATGTGGGCCGATCCCATCGTCGTCGCACACATCTCGGGCAAGCCGTCGACGAGAGAGCAGGCGTGGACGCGCTTTTTGCGCTATGCAGGCCACTGGCATCACCTGGGGTTCGGATACTGGGTGGTGGAGACCAAGCATGACAGTCAATTCGTCGGAGAGGTTGGCTTCGCTGATTATTGCAGAGACGTTTCACCAAGTTTCGGTGGCGTTCCGGAGGCGGGCTGGGTGTTGAAAACATCCGCACACGGCCAGGGCATTGCGACGGAAGCCGTGCGGCGCATGCTCGCGTGGGCAGATGCTAGCCTCGATAGCTCAACGACCGTCAGTCTCTTTGACCCTAAGAACCATGCTTCGATTGCCGTGGCGAAAAAGGTCGGCTTTGGCGATCAGATCATGGGGCGCTGCGCCGGCCTGTCGACTCTGATCATGCAGCGCGGCAAATCAGATTCACGTCTTTGATTGCGCTGTTCGCGAGTCTTTACGTGCTCTACCGCTCGCGACAAGCGCTCGCTACTTGAGCGCGGGCCAGTCGTCGAGCGCGGTTCCCAGGCCGCGACTGCGGCCCGGCGCGTTGCGGCGCGCCCACCCCAACGCGGGTGTTCCCGCGTTGGGCATTTTAAATGTCGAGATGGCGAACACGCCATCTCGATGGGGCCCGACCGTTAGGTCGGAATAGCCCGTGAGCGAAAGCAAGCGACAGCGAGGTGCATAGAATGCGACACGATCTAAGGTGTCAGGCTCACGCGCTGCTGTGTCGCCGCGGCTTCTGCAATTGCGAAGATCACGCGCTCATATTCAAACGCCTGCTTGATGTCCGGGCCGGACAGTGTGCCGTAGGCAATCGTTCGAAGGAACTCTGCAGCTTCGATTGTTTTGAGATCCGTGAATCCCAGCGAATGCCCGGGCCCCGGTATAAAGTGGCCGTACGGCGGGTGTTCCGGTCCCGTCAGGATCGTGGCAAAGCCCTGTTCGGCGCGCCGCCCCGCGTTGCGATAAATCTGCAGCTCGTTCAGCCGCTCCTGGTCAAAGCAGATCATGCCCTTGTCGCCATGGACCTCGAACGCGATCTTGTTCTTTCGACCCCACGCGACCCGTGAGCTCATAAGCACGCCGTGTGCGCCGTTGGCAAAGCGGACGAGCGCACTTGCAATGTCTTCGTTCTCCACAGGGCCGCGCCCGCTGCCGTCCGGCATGGGGCGGGTCTCGTAGACCGTTTGCATGTCGGCAACCAGGCTATCGATCGGGCCGACAAGCTCATAGGTCAGGCTGATGAGATGGCAAGCCATGTCACCCAAGGCGCCGAGCCCGGCCTCGCTGGTGAGCGATCGCCAGCTCCATGGCAGATCCGGATCTGCGCTGTAGTCTTCTTCGAAAACGCCGCGGAAATGAATGATCCGGCCGATCGCACCGTTGGCAATCAGTTTACGCGCATGCTGAAATGCGGGATTGCGGACGTAGTTATAGCCGACCATCGACTGGACGCCGGCGGCCGCAACCGCCGCGACCATCTCGCGTCCTTCTTCCAGTGTGATGCCGAGTGGCTTCTCAACCCACACATGCTTGCCGGCCGCGGCGGCAGCAAGAACCATCTCCTTATGCAGTTTGTTCGGCGTTGCGATCGAGACGACGTCAACGCGCGGGTCCGCAACGGCTTCCCGGTAGTCCGTTGTGGCACGCGCAAAACCGAACTGCTCGGCCATGGCGTTTGCGCGATCTTCAGGCGTATCGCACAGAACTTCCAACCGGACGTCAGGCGTATCCCCAAACACGGGCTTCATGGTGTGATAGGCCAACGCATGCGCTTTACCCATATAGCCGGAGCCGATTAGCGCAATACCGAGTTCTTGTGTCATGGCGTTATCCCGCTCTGCCGCTGAGGCATCACTCAAGACAGGGCGCACAGTTTCACTGGCACCATCGGGTGAGAGCGACAGAGCGGGATAACGCCATGACACAAGAACTCGGTATTGCGCTAATCGGCTCCGGCTATATGGGTAAAGCGCATGCGTTGGCCTATCACACCATGAAGCCCGTGTTTGGGGATACGCCT
>JBCDAH010000188.1:0-6763 GCA_039186015.1 Pseudomonadota bacterium | reverse complement strand
TATTCCTCGCTTCGCGAGGGCCCCATCGAGATGGCGAACACGCCATCTCGACATATCAAATGCCCAACGCGGGAACACCCGCGTTGGGGTGGGGGCGGCGCAACGCGCCGGGCCGCAGGCGCGGCCTGGAACCGTCCTCGCAGGATGGCCAGCGCGGGTTGTTTTCGCTCACGGGCTATTCCGGCCTAACGGCCGGGCCCTCCGCGGGGGCGGCGCAACGCGCCGGGCCGCAGGCGCGGCCTAGAACAGTGCCTGACGGCCAACCCGCGCTCGAGCCGCGAGCTTGCGAGCGTGCGAACAGCGCAATTAGAGATTCTCGCTCACGGGCCATTCCTCGCTTCGCTCAGGCCCTCCGCGGGGGGGCCGAAACGCGGCGGGCCGCAGTCGCGGCCTGGGTACCGTGCTCGAAGGATAGCCAGCGCTCGAGCCGCGAGCCTGCGAGCGGTAGCGCAAACTAAAGACGTAAAGCTGATTTGGCGCGACAAGCTTTAGGCCGCATCGGCCATCACACGGTTTCTTCCAGCCTGCTTCGCGACATACAGGGCATTGTCGGCCCGTTTGAACAGAGATGCCGGCGTATCGTCGTCGAATTCGAGGATCGCCAGGCCGAGGCTCGTTGTGATCGGCACCTGGGTCTGATTGTCGATTTCGAACGGCTGCGCTGCAATATCCGCGCGCATGCGTTCTGCGATTTGGTAAGCCGCCTCGAGATTAGAGTCTGGCAACACCAGCACGAACTCTTCGCCACCGAAGCGGCATGCGAGATCCGCACCGCGCGTATTCTGCTTCAGCCGCTCCGAAAACTGCTGAAGAATGCGATCGCCGGCATCGTGCCCATACGTGTCATTGATCGACTTGAAATGGTCGATGTCTGTGACGACGACCGCAAGATGGCCATTCGTTTGGAACGCCCGGGCGATCAGCGTTTCCAGATGTGACTCAAGATAGCGCCGATTGTGCAGGCCGGTGAGCGGATCGATAACTGAGAGCTCGACACTCTTGACCAGACGATTGCGCAGGAAGTCACTGTGCCGCTTGCGACGTACCTGCGTCCGGACCCGAGCCAACATCTCGCTCCGATCGATCGGCCGCATCAAATAGTCATTCACGCCAAGGTCGAGGCCGCGCAACAGGCGGGCTTCATCGCCGCTGTCGACCAGCATGATGATCGGAAGGTGTCGCGTCGTTTCGTGCGACCGGAGCTGACTGCACAGCCGAAGTGCGTCGACGTCCGACAGATTGAGACTGACAACGGCCACGTCAAACGCTCCGTCCAGCAGAGCCTCCAATGCGGCCGTCGTGTCCGTTTCCACGCTTGCTGCGTGAAGGGGCTCCAACGCCCGCACAATGCGGTTGCCGGCTCGCAGCTGGTCTTCAACCACAAGAACCCGGCCGTCCACGCCATGCTGCAAGCTGTTGTCCGGACTGACCGCAGAGAGACCCAGCTGATCACCCGTAGATGCGCGCAGCTTCATCTCATCATTCAAGACCTTCAACCGCGCCAGATTTTTTACGCGCGTGATCAGCGCGATATCATCAACCGGTTTGGTAAGAAAATCGTCTGCACCGGCTTCCAGCCCGTGCAACTTGTCCTGCGGCTGGTCGAGTGCCGTGACCATAATCACCGGGATGTCTTGGGTACTCGGCTGCTTTTTGATGCGCTGGCATACTTCGAAGCCATCCATGCCCGGCATCATGACGTCCAGCAAGACGACGTCAATGCGCTCGCGTTCGCAAATGCCAAGAGCATCTTCGCCGCTAAATGCGGAAACCGTCTCAAAGTACTCCGCCTGAAGCCGCGCCTCCAGCAGCTTCACGTTTGCGGGCATATCGTCGACGACCAAAACTCGGGCAGTCATGTTGCGATCCTACTCGGTACTCAGCACTCGTCCCATTCAATAATCACGCACAAGAAACGGTAGGAACACTTACAAAATGTCTAATGGTTTCAATGAAACTACCAACCGATATCGGTTTTGAGATGTAAGCTTCACATCCACCCTGTCGGATTCGCTCTTCATCGCCCTTCATGGCAAAGGCTGTGACCGCGATCACCGGGATTTCCCGGAGGTCATCGTCCTCCTTCAACCATCTCGTAACCTCAAGGCCAGAAACCTCGGGAAGCTGGATGTCCATTAAGATCAAATCCGGCCGGTGCGACCGCGCCAAGTCGATAGCATCAACGCCGTTGCGGGTCTGAATCGTCGCGAACCCATGCGCTTCCAACAGGTCGTGGAAGAGCTTCATATTGAGCTCGTTATCTTCAACAATCAGAACGGTCGGCCGGACAAGCTCTGGCATGGGCGACCTTTCTCGCTCATTGTCTGATTTGCGTACCCACCCGGTACCGCGCGGAACCCGACAGTTTCCTCATGCAACGATTCGACTGTCGCAATCGTTGCAGAACTATGGGACGCAGCGAGTGACCAACAGCTTAAGTGCCGGGGACACGTGTGAAATATATTCTTCTTAAGAGGCCGACATGACACGTGACCGCGCTGAAGTCATCGCACTCAATGCTCTAGCGTTCCTGGCAGAAAGCCCTGAAAAACTTCAGCCTTTTCTTAATGAAACCGGGCTAATGCCGGCACATCTGTCTGAGAGAGCCGGCGATTCGGATCTGCATGTCAGCCTTTTAGACTGGTTACTCAACAATGAATCGCTGTTGCTGGTGTTTGCCACAGGCAACGCAATTGCGCCCGACGACGTCATGCGCGCGCGTCATCTCCTCGTGAATGATGGCGTAAGCCTGTAAGGCAACATCACGTGCGCATCTAGCGCCCAGCTGGTGCGTGTTGTGGAGACGTTGCGTTCAGTTCCCACGCCGGCTCAACCAGTGTTTGTGGTCGTACCAGAAGATGCGCGCGTGGCGAAGCGCATTCCCACATTCCGGTTTCAGGCAAAGCCGCCGCGACTAAGATTTACAGCGGGCCGGCGGCAGCATTTTCAATGTCGTGAGGCGACCACGGATTGCGAATGTGCCGTAGTCGATAACGAGGCGCCGGGATACGCCATTGTCGAAAAACAGAAACGCCAGCTCATAGGTTGGCCCGGCGTCATCGCGCGGGTCATCGCGCTCGAAATAGCTGAGCGAAACCGGCCAAGACTTGAGCGCATTCAGAACAGTCGAATCCTTTGCTGCCTGCAACCGTTCGTTCGCACCGGCCGGGAGCATCTGACCAATGGCAGCCGTTGTCGAAAAGACTTTCTCCCCTTTTTCGGAACCGTCGTACACGTCAGCGGAAAAGATCCGTTCGCCACGCCGCGCAGCTTCCAGAAGTTTCACAGAATGCTCGACGGGAAACAGAGCGTTGGCGTCAATCAGAAGTTCTTTGCTTGTCGGGGCCGACAGGCGGATCCGCAAACGGCGTTCGGATTGACTGCCCGGCTTACTGTCAACGGCCGCGGAGCCGGCGCTGGAATCTGACAACTGTTTGTCGCGAAAGTTCTCCGTCTCGAACCGAAAGGTGCGATCGGCCGCGCTCTCGAAGTATGACGACCGCAAATCGCTGACGGAGACGTTGCCTTCACTATTGGCTGTCCGGGTGACCATCCGCATCTTCTGCGTGTAGCCCGCACAATCGCTTCCGGTCAGTTCATAGACCATCCGGCCGGTGAGATCGGCGATCCCGGCTCCCACACTCGAACGGACCAGCGTGATTTCGTAAACAGCACGATGAGGTTTCAGCGCTGCTGCTGCTTGCGCGTTCGCAGTGGTCGATCCGAGGTGGAGCATGCCTGCAACTGCGACAATCGCCGTGGATCGACGTTGTGCCAGCGTCATTGTGCGTAGACTCATAGAGCAGATGCCGTCCGTTCCAGGATTGATGCCGCGTTATCGTAGCATGACGGTCGCATTGTGGAAGCGCGACCTGCATCACACAGTTTCAAAATACCTTGGAGTATTGCCGCATCAGGCTTGGGTCTCGTCACTGTCTACGCCCACCGTCCAGTTCTTCAACCACCCGTCCGCTGGGTCAACGCACGGATCAGGGAAGGTTCCGGCGTAACCCAAGATGATTTAGCCTGATGTCCCGGTGTCTTGATGTATTGACCAGCTGAGTGCAATGACAAATTCTCGAGCTGCCGCATTCGCGGATATGCTGCGCCCTTTGGCACACCGCGGCCTGCATGTCCCCAGAAGCGAACGCATTGAGAACACCGCAACGGCCTTTTCCGCGGCCATCGCGGCCGGGGTCGGCATCGAATGTGATGTTCAGCCGACGCGTGACGGCAATGCGGTCGTATTCCATGATGAAACGCTTGAGCGCCTCACGGACGAAACCGGGCCCGTGGTCGACCGGACGATAGATGAGCTTACACGTATTTGTTATCCAGGAACCGGAGACAGGATCCTTACGCTTGACGCGTTGCTGGACATAACGCGTGGTCAGGTCCCATTGTTCGTTGAGATCAAGAGCGATTGGTCGCCACCGAACTTGGATGTGATCCGGGCCATTTGCCACCAGCTCACGGCATATCGGGGTGCAGCAGCCGTCATGTCATTCGACCCGGCGGTGCTGTCGGCAGTGCGCGAATTGGCCCCAGGTCTTCTGCGCGGGATTGTTGCGTGTCGGTATACAGCAGCAGACTGGCCAGATGCCGCACCGGACCAGGAGCGGCGCGACCGTTTGAGCCATCTGCTTGAGAACGATGCAGCTCAGCCTGACTTCGTGAACTACCGCGTCGGCGATCTTCCGACACCGGTGACGCGTTACATACGAGAGGTTCAGCGTCTGCCGCTTTTGACATGGACCGTACGAGACACAACGACACTCAAAGCCGCAACCCGATGGGCGGATGCGCCGGTGTTTGAGATGCTTTCACCGGCCGATGTCTGGGCCGCAATGAACGCGCAACGGGGATCTTGATATGGACGATGGCACAAGCAGCGATGTGATGATCAAGGTCGTCCCGTCGATCTCAGACGTGCCGGCCGTTGACTGGGATGCTTGCGCCAACACCGACGCGGCCCCGTGGAATCCCTTTGTTTCACATGCCTTCCTGAAGGCGCTTGAAGATGCCGGAACGGTAACGCGGCGGACAGGTTGGGTATCGCAACATCTTGTTCTGGAGCAGGACCAAGAGATCCTCGGCGTCATGCCCGCCTATCTCAAAACGCATAGCAAGGGCGAGTACATTTTTGATTACGGCTGGGCGCACGCCTATGAGAATGCCGGCGGCGCCTACTACCCCAAGCTGCAAGCCGCCGTGCCGTTTACGCCGGTGCCGGGCCCGCGACTGCTGGTGCGGCCACATCCCGCCGCAGATGCCAACCGCCAACTTCTGGCCGCGGGGGCCGTTGAACTTGCAAAGCGCCACCGGTTGTCATCGATCCACATAACTTTCCTGTCGGAGTCCGAGTGGTCTGCGCTTGGTGACATCGGGTTTCTGCAGCGTGTCGACCAGCAATTTCACTGGCAGAACGCCGGATACCAGTCGTTTGACGACTTTCTGGGTGCGCTCGCGTCGCGCAAGCGGAAGGCCGTCCGTAAAGAGCGTGAACGGGCGCTCAGCGCCGGCATTGAGATTGAGTGGGTGCACGGCAAGGACATTACCGAAGACCACTGGGATACGTTCTATGCGTTCTATATGGATACCGGCAGTCGCAAGTGGGGCACCCCGTATCTGAACCGCCAGTTCTTTTCCCTCCTCGGCGCCGTACTCCCCGATGTATGCCTCCTGATCCTGGCGAAACGCGACGGCCACCCGATTGCCGGCGCGCTCAATATGATCGGTGGTGATTGCCTCTACGGCCGCTATTGGGGCTGCATCGAACATCACGACTGCCTGCATTTCGAAGTTTGTTATTATCAGGCGATCGACTACGCCATTGCGCACGGCCTGCAGCGCGTGGAAGCCGGCGCGCAAGGCGAGCATAAACTGGCGCGCGGATATGTGCCGACACCGACCTATTCGGCGCACTGGATTGCCGATCGTGGCTTTCGCCGCGCCGTTGCGGACTACCTCGAGCGCGAGCGCGACGACGCGGAGTACGCGCGCGAAGTCCTGTCGCAGTATACGCCGTTCAAGAAAGGGTAGTCGTCATGCCCGCGCCCATCGTCTGGATCACGTGCGCATCTCTGGTCGGACGCCCCCGCCACTGCTATCACGCCAAAACAACTGATTAGTCCTAGCAGGGTATCTCTTATGGCCTACGATTCCGAAAACGTCTTCGCGAAGATCCTTCGGGGCGAGCTTCCGGCTCACAAGATTTACGAGAACGATGCCACTCTTGCGATCATGGACATCATGCCGCGATGCGACGGGCACTGTCTGGTGATCCCGAAAACGCCGGCGCGGAACCTGCTCGACGCAACGCCGGACCAGCTTGCCGCGTGTCTTGTGACGGTACAGACCGTCGGTAAAGCCGTCATGGAGGCCTTCGACGCCCCTGGGCTCACGGTGCAGCAGTTCAACGAAAGTGCCGGCGGGCAAGTGGTTTTTCATCTGCACTATCACGTGCTGCCGCGCCACGATGGCGTCACGCTGCGCCCCCACACGGGCGAGATGGCGGATCAGGATGCTCTCAAGGCACACGCCGAAAAGATCCGCGCCGTCCTCCAGCGCTAATGCGTGGCGCTGTTCGCACGCGAGTCTTTGTTTGCGCTGTTCGCGCGCTCGCAGGCTCGCGGCTCGAGCGCGGGCTATCCTGCGAGGACGATCCCAGGCTGGAACAGTCGTGAGCGATAAACAACCCGCGCGGGCTATCCTGCGACGACGATCCCAGGCTGCGACCGCGGCCCGGCGCGTTGCGCCGCCC
>JBCDAH010000187.1:0-6804 GCA_039186015.1 Pseudomonadota bacterium | reverse complement strand
CCTGCGAGCGTGCGAACAGCACAAACAACGACTCTCTTCGCTCACGGCTGTTCCTCCCTGCGGTCGGGCCTCCGCGGGGGCGGCGCAACGCGCCGGGCCGCGGTCGCGGCCTGGGGTGCCAGACGGCGAACCCACGCTGGTTGTTTTATCGTTCGCGGCCTGGGACCATCCTCGCAGGATGGCCAGCGCTCGAGCCGCGAGCCTGCGAGCGTGCGAACAGCGCCATTAAAGACTCGCGAGCGGTAGCGCACGTAAAGACGCGCCCGGCCGTCAGTTTGGTGACCGCTCCCCAAACACGTACCCGGCGCCGCGTACGGTTCGGATCGGGTCGCGCTCTTTTCCGCGAATGAGCGACTTGCGCAGGCGGCCGATGTGCACATCAACCGTCCGCTCATCCACAAAGGCGTCGCGCCCCCAAACACCGTCGAGGAGCTGCGTGCGCGAGAGGACGCGGCCCGGGCTCTCCATCAAGAACTCAAGCAACCGAAACTCCGTCGGGCCCAGGCGGACCTCGCGCAGTCCGCGCGTGACTTTGTGCGCCGCGCGGTCGAGTTCGATGTCGCTCACTTTCAGGACGTCAGCGAGACGATCCGGTGCTGTGCGGCGCAGGATCGCCTTTACCCGCGCCATGAGTTCCGGCAGCGAAAAAGGCTTGACGACATAGTCGTCGGCACCGGTCGATAAGCCGCGAATGCGATCACTTTCCTCGCCGCGCGCGGTCAGCATCAAAATCGGAATACCCCGCGTCTCTGGTTTTGAGCGGAGGCGGCGGCAAATCTCTATGCCGGAAACCTGCGGCAGCATCCAATCCAGGATTACGAGGTCCGGCCGCTCTTCCTGAACCAGGATTTCGGCCTCTTCGCCGGTTTCCGAATGGCAACAGATGAAGCCCTCTGCCTGCAAGTTATAGCGCAGTGTTTCGGCAAGCGGGATCTCGTCCTCGACAACCAGGACCTTCGCGCTCATGAGTCCAACCTCCATCGCAGCGGCGAGCTCTGCTCACCCAGCGGCAAGTCCCTTTCGGACCTTTTCCTACTTCTGAACCAACAACATGGAGCTTGTCGTATCGCTCTTGGGTCGATCATCGGTCAGCGTTTCACCGCAGACGACGAAGTGAACCGTTTCAGCGATATTGGTCGCGTGATCACCAATCCGCTCAAGATTCTTCGCTCCAAACAGTAAATGCGTGCACAAACCAATGTTACGCGGATCTTCCATCATGTACGTGAGCAACTCACGAAAGACGGAGTTGTATGTGGCGTCGATCTGCTCGTCCTGATGCCAGACTTTCAGCGCCAGTTCCGCGTTCCTCTCGGAATAGGCATCGAGCACATCCTTTAACTGCGCCAGGGCCAATTCGACCATGCGCTGCAAGCCCGAAATCAGGGGCCGGGGATAGGTCTCGCCGGCTATGGCCAGAACGCGCTTGGAGATGTTCTTCGCGAGATCCCCAATCCGCTCCAGATCCGATGCAATCCGTGTCACCGCCATGATCTGGCGCAGATCGTTTGCCATCGGCTGCCGCCGGGCGATGATCTGGATCGCCTGTTCTTCGATTTCATTTTGCAGCTGGTCGACCGCCTTGTCCCGGTCAATCACCTTCCCGGCAAGCGCTGGATCTCTGCGCTCCAGAGCATCCGATGACCACGCCAGCAAATCCTCGCAAATCCCGCCCATCTGAGCGAGTTTCCGATCCAGCGCGGCCAGTTCCTCAGCATAAGACCGAACCGTGTGATCATTCATGTCATCGTCCGGGTCAGGGTGCTTCTTCCTTATCGTTCAACGTCAACATCGTTTAACGTCCATGAAGGCACCCGGACGTATCGGCTCCTGTTAACCGAAGCGGCCCGTTATGTAATCTTGGGTCCGCTGGTCCGTTGGGTTTGTAAAGATCTTATTCGTTTCGCCTTCTTCAACAAGATAACCCAAGTGGAAAAACGCCGTGCGTTGCGAAACGCGCGCAGCCTGTTGCATGGAGTGCGTCACGATCATGATCGTATAATTCTCGCGCAGCTCATCAATCAGCTCTTCAACCCGCGCCGTCGCAATCGGGTCCAGCGCGGAGCACGGCTCGTCCATCAAGATAACATCCGGCCGCGTGGCGATGGCCCGCGCGATGCATAACCGTTGCTGCTGACCACCAGACAAACCGGTGCCCGTATCGTGAAGCCGGTCTTTGACTTCGCCGAACAGACCGGCCTTCTGAAGGCTGGTTTCGACAATTCCATCGAGCTCGGACTTCGACGAGGTAATGCCGTGAATCCGGGGACCATAGGCCACGTTTTCGTAAATCGACTTCGGAAACGGGTTCGGCTTCTGGAAGACCATGCCGACGCGGGCACGCAGTTCGACCACGTCCAAATCCGTGTCGTAGATGTTCTGTCCATCGACGTGGATATCTCCGCTGACCTTGGCAACCGGAATGACATCGTTCATGCGATTAATGCACCGCAAGAATGTCGATTTCCCGCAGCCTGATGGACCGATCAGCGACATAACGGAGTTCTGCGGCACGTCGAGGTCAACGTCGAACAGCGCCTGCTTCCCTCCGTAGTGCACCGACACTCTGCGCGCTTGCACCTTGGGCGGATGGTTGTGCAAAACCGCTCCAGCCAGTAATGCAGACGTCGCTTCCTCAATCCGGTGGTCCATGGCTATTCTGTCCCCGTCTACCGCTGGTGCTGGCAGCGACAGCGCATGATGACTGCAGCCGCATTGATGACGAATAAGACCAGGCGCAGGCTCATAGCGGCGCCTGCTGTCCGCCCGGCTAACGCGCGTTCTGTGGATGTCGCCCACACATGTATCTGAACAGGACGTATGGCTGTCAGGCCCCGAGCCGTATCCATGGTCGCCGCCATCAGTCGCACCCCTCTTGCCGTCCCCAACGACTGCCGCGCGCGCATGTCCACAACGAAAGCCACGAGACGAACTACATCGCCTTTTGAACTTTGACCTTGGCCAGAAGAGCGTCGTGTTCCGCTTTCGGCATCGGGACCAAACCGTATGCGGCGAGCGGGCCATCCGGGCCGATCATTTTGGCTGATGTAAACAACTCGAGGTACTCTTTCAGACCTGGGATCGTGCCGATGTGATCCTTCTTTACGTAGAAGTACAGTGGGCGCGAAACCGGATAGCTACCTGCGGAGATCGTTTCAACTGAAGGCGTTACACCGTTGATGGTGGCGACTCGCAGCCTGTCGGTGTTGTTCTCGTAGTACGATAGACCGAACACGCCAACGCCCGTTTTATTCGCTTGCATACGGCCCAGCGTTTCCGTGTAGTCACCGTCAATTTCGAACGTGCCGCCATCCTTGCGGACCGCGATGCAGGCTTTGCGAACCGCTGCCTTGTCCATGCCGCCTTCAGTCATGATTTCCATCGCGCCGGCATCTCCGCAGCCAACTTCAAGAAGCTTGTCTTCGAAGACTTCGCGCGTGCCGTGATTCTCACCTGGGATATAAGCAACGATTTCCCAATCCGGCAGCGCGCTGTTGATTTGCTTCCAGGTCCTGTTCGGATTGTCGACCATTTTGCCGTCAACCGGAACTTTTGCTGCAAGTGCGCGGTAGACATCTCTCGGCGTGATTTCAAAGCTTGGACCTTTGATGTCCGTCGCAAAAACAATACCGTCGTAGCCGAATCTGATTTCGATAATGTTTTTCACGCCGTTTTCGGCGCATTCCGTGACTTCTTCTTCGCGGATTTTGCGAGACGCGTTCGCAATGTCGATCGTGTTCGGGCCGGAACCTTGGCAAAACAAGTTCAAACCGGCGGACGAACCAACGGACTCGACGATGGGTGCCTTGAACGTATCGAACGTCCGGCCGAGCTCTTCAGCAACAATGTTTGCATACGGAAAAACGGTTGACGAACCAGAGACTTTAGCCTGGTCGCGGGCAATGGCCGAACCAACGGCTGAGACAAGGCCGACAGCGGCCGCTGCCGTCAGGGCAACGAGTTTCGCGCTCACGCTATCACTCCCTGTTTGGGTGAGGTCTCTGCGTCCATGTTGGAGTCCGCAAAGCCATGCTGCCTCAGCCCCGCACTGCCCACGTCGTAGACCATGGACGTAATGCTATTGTGACAGATTAACTTCTTGATTCAGATGGGAGTATGGGCCGGCGGAGCGATTCCACTTGTGGCGGAAATGATCTAGCTGCGATGCACTGCGGGCTTCGATCGGGCTGCCTCGAGCAACACCGTGAATTGCGACCCTTCCCCCGGCTTGGAGGTAATCTTGAGCTCACCGCGATGCCGATTGACGATGTATTTGACAATCGCGAGCCCCAGGCCCGTGCCGCCTTTTTCGCGGCTATCGCTCGCACTGACGCGGTAAAACCGCTCCGTCAGACGCGGGATGTGCTCCAGTGGGATGCCCGGGCCATCATCGATGATCGTCACTGCGAGCTGCTCAGTGCGCTCACCGACGCGTGTGCGACGCCCCATCTCAATCCGAACCTGGCCGCCCTCTTTGCCGTACTTGAGCGCGTTCTGGAGCAGGTTTTGAAAAACCTGAACCAGATCGTCGCGATCGCCGCGCACCCATGCCGGCGTATCGACGGTGCGCACGGAAATCATGGTCTCGAAACTCTGTGCCATCGGCTCAAGGGCTTCGGCGACATACAGGACAAGTTCGTTCAAATCGACCCGACCGGTCGGCGCGACATGCACGCGCATTTCGGCCCGGCTCAGCGACAAGAGATCGTCGATCAGGCGCGTCATGCGCGCGGCCTGCGATTGCATCATCGCCAGGAACTTCTCCTGCGCCGACGGATCATTGCGCGCCGGGCCTTGCAACGTCTCGACCATGCTTTTCAGCGACGCCAATGGCGTGCGGAGTTCGTGACTTGCGTGCGAAATGAAATCCGCTCGCAGCTGCGCGTGCTTTTGTTGGTCTGTCAGATCCCGAAAGACAATCATGCTGCGAGGCGCATCGGCGCCTTCGTCGGGCAGGAAACTCAAGAGCGCAGATAAACTGCGATGCACCGGAACGCGGTCCTCAAGATGGATGATCCGCCTCTGATGCATCTCAGCGGGTTCTTCAAGGACGGATAGCAACTCCGGACTGCGGGTCAAATGGCTGAGCGGCTGGCCGAGCCGCACGCGCGGAAACAGGTCTGCGAGCAATGGATTGTAGTGGAGAATGAAGCCTTCATGATCGAGCACGAGAGCCGGGTCCGGCAAGCCATCAAGAATCGTCTGCCAACCGGGCTCAGCCGGCGTCGCACGCGTCTCGGCCGCCTCTGCTGACGCGTGTTGATCTGACTGCTCTAATGGTGTTGCGATTTTGGCTAGGCGCTCCCGCTCGACGATCCAGACGTGCCAGCGAAATCCCGCCGTGAAGAGCGCAAACATAACAACAGCGACCCACGGCGCGATCAGTCCCAGAAACGTTATGACGACGAGTACGACAAGCAGGATCAGCGGCGGCGCAACGGATGTGTTGGCCAAGACCTGCTGTGCTTCTGCAGCAAGCTGATGGAAGACACGCGCAAGCTGCGAGCGCTCATCCTCTGAGACGGGCTTTGCGGACGTTTCAACGTCTCTTATCTGTCTTGCGTCGTGATCGACCATTGGCTGGGTCGCTCCTGCCCCTTGCCGTGTTCCGCCACCTCTACGTGTGCGATCGCACACTATCGCCACCGGAAGACGTTGCGCGAACCAACGTGGGGTCTTGCGTTGGCCTGTTGAAACCTCGCGAGCGAGACTGCGCAGCCAACGGCACTATCGTACCAGAAACAACGGCCCCTCAAGAGCCCCAATAACGGAACGCAACGCATCGGGGTCCGGAATAAGGGCGCCGCCGAGGCGCGCGATCACGAACCCCGGGCGCAGCCGACGCACAACCTCGGCCATCGCATCCGGCGAACCATGAAGCGCGCCGGTTACCACAATCTCGGCGCTGGTGTCTTCACTGGCATCCGCAAGTGCAAGGCGCAAGTGCCCTTCGAGCGTATCCGTTTCCGGGTCATCGGCGCCCGCGGGCAGCACAAGCAATGGCTGCCCTGCCGTTTCCGCGAGCCGGCTGCCAGCGCGGATCGCGCCGGATATGCTCGCAACATCATCAACGACGATTACGACCGGCCCCTCGGTGCGGACAGCATTGCGGCCAGCCAGAACCAGTCCGGTCGCATCGCGGACATTGGAGAGGATTGCTGCAAGCTGGTCAAAAGCGTAGCCGCCGACTGGTTCGGCAAGTGCAATCACATTCCAAGGCCCCGCCTCCGCGCAGGCCGCCGTCAAAGCACGAAGCGGATCATCGCTGACCACTCGGCTATGCAGAGGCACATCGTAGGGTGTCGCGAGCTGACTGAGGTGCTGCGCAACCTTGCGCTCGATGGCCCTGTACTCGCGATCAATATCAGCAGGCCGCCAGTGCTTCACACTTCGACCTGATGGTGAGATGACCTTGGTGAACGGGTGTGACGCCATGGCAAGTACATGCTCATCACGGATGAAAACACTCTCAAGCTGAGACTGATAAGCCCGCGCAACGTGAACCGCTGCGGCAAGTGCAACGGCACTTGGTCCGGCGCCGCACACCCGCAAAACGACGCGGCCGCGGGCTTCACCCGCTGCTGCAACATGAGCGATCATGGCGTGTCAGCTCCTCCGTTTCCGGCTTGATCTTCACCGCTTCGCGCGAAACTTCGACTGGCCTCGGCGAAACCCTTGAGGCGCGCCTCGACACGCGCATTGACCGAGCCCGGCTCAAATGTGCCATCCGGCAATCGGTCACCCGCCTTGATGCCGGTCAGGACTTCGATGCCCTGATCGATGGTCGCGATACTATGGATGTGG
>JBCDAH010000186.1:0-6847 GCA_039186015.1 Pseudomonadota bacterium | reverse complement strand
CCCACACCTGCGTCCGGCCACCGATGAAACCGTACCGCGGGGTGGCCGGACGCAGGTGTGGGCCGGCGATGCGAGTCCGCCACCAGCGGACATGCTGCAACGCTGGCGCGCAATAAGCAGATTGCATGGTATTATCACAGAAAAAACGACGCTCATGGCTGAATTGTAATAATATCGATGAAATTTGGTTGCTAGACTGATGGGGTGTCGGAAATGTTGTGTCGCGTATCCGGACAAATCACTTTGTTGAACTTATCGTGGTGTTCATCGCCAGCTCATGCGGTGAATGCCAGCGTGTTATGAGCCGGCGATCGCGGTCGGTGGTCGAGCAGGATATCACCTATGTCGCGTCGATGGTCGATCGGACTTCAAGTCGTTCTGTTCGCCGGGCTTATCGCGGCGAGCGTTGGCCTGTGGCTCGCGCGCGATCAGGTTAATCAGGCCGTTGCGGCCTTTCGGCAATCTGGAGAAAACGCTGAGGCGCCCCGACGCAGAGGCAATCGACAGCGCGGCCGCAGAGGCGTTCCGGTTATCGTGACGCGCGTGACGGAACGTGCGAACGACGAAACGATCTCCGCTGTTGGCACCGGACGCGCACGGCGCGCCGTTATGCTTATGGCCAAGGCGGACGGCCAAATCGTGAGCTTTAGGGCGCAAGCGGGCGACTACGTACAGAGCGGCGAAACGCTGTTCACGATCGACAATAAGCAGGCCGAGCTGGCTCTTGAGCTTGCGCAACGCAAACTCGAAGATGCCGAACGGCTGATGAAACGCAGCACGTACTTGAAGTCGCGGCGTGTGAACTCGGCGGCGCCAGTTGAAGACAGAGAGAGCGCTTATCGCCAAGCACGGCTGGAGCTTCAGCGTGCCGAAAAGGTTCTGCAGGACCTGACGGTCACAGCACCGTTTGATGGAATCCTGGGCATACCGCGCGCAGAAACCGGCGACAGGGTGACGGTCACGACACCGGTCGTGTCACTCGACGATCGGTCCGCGCTGACGATCGAATTCGACGTGCCGGAGCGGTTCTTGCCGCAAATGAAAGTCGGCGGCCGCCTGGTGGTCCGAACGCCTGCGTATCGTGATGAACCGTTTGAAGGCGAGATTGCATCGATCGACAGTCGCATCGACGCGACAACACGCAGCATCACGGTGCGGGCGACGGTCCCGAACGAGGGCGATCGGCTGCGCCCCGGCATGTCGTTTGTTGTGACAATCGAACTCAAGGGCGAAACGTTTGCGGCGGTGCCCGAGCTTGCACTGCAATGGCGTGGCGGCGAGAGCTTTGTCTGGTTGGTTTCGGACAAGCGCGCGAAGAAGGTGACCGTCAAGGCCGTGCGCCGTCTCAACCAAGCGGTTCTCATCAGCGGGCCAGTCGCCGTTGGTGATCTCGTCGTTGTTGAAGGAGTACAGCGTTTGCGTCCGGATCGGCCGGTCACGTTTGAGTTGCCCGATACGCAGTCCGCGGCGGATTCGACGCGTCAAGCTGCGTCGGCCAATGGGCGTAGAACCGAGACCAGCGCCACGCGAAGGACCGAGTGAACACATGGCCGAACAGCGCAATGACCTCGCCGCACTGAGCGTTCGCAGGCCGTATCTGGTCGCGGTTATCAATCTTCTTATCATTGTAGCCGGTCTTTCGGCGGTCCTCGGTGTCGAGGTGCGCGAGCTGCCGGATATCGATCGCCCGGTCGTGACGGTTCGCGCGAACTACGCCGGTGGTTCGCCTGAGACAATCGACGCGGAGCTGACGAGCAAGGTCGAGGCGGCGGTCGCGCGTGTGAGCGGCGTTGTTGAAGTGCGGTCGTCCAGCGAGGAAGGCAACTTCCGGATTCGCGCGGTGTTCCTGCCAACGACGGACTTGATTGCAGCGGCGAACGATGTCCGCGAGGCCGTCAACCGAGTTCAGCGGCAATTGCCGGACGGTGTTGAAGATCTGTTCGTTATTAAAGCGGATACCGATGCCAGGGCCATTGTTCGGCTGTCGGCAACAAGTCCTTCACTCGCGATCGAAGAGCTCAGCCGCAAGATTGAGACCGAAGTCGTTCCCGAACTGATGGCGGTTTCGGGTGTTGCCGATGTGACCATCTTCGGCAGCCGGGAGCGCGTGCTGCGCGTTGTGATCGATCCCATGCGCCTAGCGAGCTACGGCTTGTCGGTGGGTGACGTGGTCAACGTTCTGCGAACGGCGCGGCTCGACGTGCCGTCCGGCAGCTTCAAGTCGGACGAACAGGAGATCATTGTCCGCACGGATGCGTCGGTCGAGGATCCCAGTGCGATTGAGCGGCTGGTCATTCGCGATCCCGTCAAGATCGGAGAGGTGGCCACGGCGTATTTCGGCCCGGCGGATCCCGAGAGTATCGTCCGGCTGAACAGCCAAGGCGTCGTCAATCTCGGCATCGTGAGACGCGCACAATCGAACACGGTTGCGATCTCACAAGGCGTCAGTGCCGCCGTCGAGCGCCTGAACCGCCGCTTACCCGACGTGCGGATCATCACCACGTCGGATGATTCGATATTCATCATGAGTGCGGTCACCGAGGTGCTGTTGAGCCTAGGGCTTGCCGTTGTCATCGTCATCGGCGTGATCGCGATCTTTTTGAGAAAACTGCGCGCGGCTCTCATTCCCGCAGTGACGATACCGGTGGCCTTGATCGGGACGGTTGCCCTGATCTGGCTATTCGGTTTTTCGATCAATCTCATTACGTTGCTGGCGCTTGTGCTGGCGACCGGTCTGGTTGTCGATGACGCGATTGTCGTGTTGGAAAACATTGAGCGACTGAAGGCGCAGGGTGTGCAGTCGCGTGCGGCCGCCGTGCTCGGGTCACGGCAGGTGTTTTTCGCCGTGGTCGCGACGACCGCGACCTTGATTTCGGTGTTTCTGCCGATCTCTTTTTTGCCGTCGACGGCGGGCCGCTTGTTCACCGAGTTTGGTGTTGTTCTTGCGGTTGCGGTTTGCATCTCCTCGTTTGTGGCGCTGTCGATTGTGCCGATGATCGCATCGCGGTTTCGAACACCTGAGGGTGCAGTCGCAGAGCGGCGGGGGCCGCTGAGCGTCCTCGGTGGCGTGCTCGAAGCTGCGTATGGTCGCGTTCTGAGAGGCGTCATCGCGGCGCCGCTGGTTGTCGTCGGGTTATGTGCGATTGCGGTCTCAGCCGCCGCCATTGTTTACGGTGGCTTGAACGAAGAACTCGTTCCGGAAGAGGATCGCGGCCAGATTTCCGTCCGGCTGACGGGGCCTGACGGGGTCGGTCTCGACTACACGGACCGCCAGGTCGAACGTGTGGAAGCTATCATTCAGCCGTATGTCGATCGCGGCGTTGCGACCAGCATGCTTTCGATCACAGGACGCTACGATCCAAACAGGGGGCAGGTCACGGCTCCACTTGCGGACTGGTCGGAGCGCACGATTTCCGAAGGACAGATTGCCCGCGAGATCAATCGCAAGCTCAATCAAGTGCCCGGCGCACGTGCCCGTATGCGGCGCGGGAACAGCCTCAATCTGCGCAACGCAGATGGCGGCATCCGGTTCGCTCTCACGGGCGCCGACTACGAGAAGATTGCCGTGGCTGCGCGTGCGCTCGTCGCCAAGATGGAAACCCATGTACCGCAAGTAGAGAACCTGCGCGTTGAGTTTCGCGCGACGCAGCCGCAGATTTCGCTCAATATAGATCGGCAGCGCGCAACAGATCTTGGTGTTTCTCTGGATAGCCTGACAACGACGGTACGGGCGCTTGTCGACAAAGACGAGGTTGGTGAGCTGACGATCAACGATCAGCGCGTCCCGATCATTGTCCAGGCGATCGACGGCGCGATTCGCGATCCGGCGGGACTGCGCAACCTGTACATCTCGGCATCTGATGGGCGGCTCGTTCCACTGTCGCAATTGATCACGATGAGTGAGCGGGCGGTCCCTGGCGAACTCGATCGCCACGGCCAACGGCGCGCGGTTGAGATTTTTGGCGATACCGTCGACGGCGTCGCGCTGAGGGATGCGGTCACGGCCATTGAGAAACTCGCGAAGGCCGAACTGCCGCCGAACATCGGCTTGCTGTTTCTCGACGAAGCAGCCGCCCTCAACGAGACGTCGTCTGGAATGGCGATTACTTTCCTTATCGCGTTTGCGATCGTCTTTCTTGTTCTGGTCGCCCAGTTTGAGAGCGTTCCAAGCGCGCTTGTCGTTCTACTGACGGTGCCGCTTGGTGTGTGCGCCGCCGTATTCGCGCTTGGGCTTACGGGCACGTCAATCAACATCTACAGCCAGATTGGGGTGTTGATGTTGATCGGGATCATGGCGAAGAACGCGATCCTGATGGTTGAGTTCGCAGACCAGCTGCGCGAGCGCGGTATGAGTGTTGCGGCGGCGGCCACGGAAGCGTCGATGGTGCGGTTGCGGCCAATCATGATGACGATGCTGTCGACCGTGCTGGCCGGCTTGCCGCTGATCCTCGGTGGCGGAGCTGGTGCCGAGGCGCGGGCCGCAATCGGCTGGGTGATCTTCGGCGGGCTTGGATTGGCGGCCGTCTTTACCCTATTCCTGACACCGGCACTTTATGTTTTGATCGCCTGGACGGCTAAGCCGCGCGCCGCAGAAGCCGAACGGACAGAGCATGAACTCACCGCCGCGAACGCCATCTTCAAGGCGCCGGCGGAGTAACATGCGGCGAGCTAGTCCGCGGTGCCGGGCCGTTCCGAAAGGCGGAGGGCGCGTATGGAGTTTCGAAAAGCCGACTATGACGCCGTCACGTTCGATGTTTATGGGACACTTCTGAACTGGGAACCAGAAATCGCAGCGTTTCTCGGGAGTTGGGCTCACAGCAACGGGCTGGTCGTTGGGCGGGAAGAGCTGCTTGGGGTCTATGATGCACTCCGCCAGCCGATCCAAGATGCGCGCCCTGCGTTGTTGTACCCTGAAGTCTTGGCGCGGACGTTTGATGGAATCGCAGCACACTACCAAGTTGCGGCGAATCCGGCGATGCGGACGGCGTTTGCGCAATCGGCGTGCCATCATCCGGCCTATCCGGACGCCCAGTCTGCTCTCGCGGCCCTGCGGGGAGCGGGCTTTGTTCTCGGTGCGCTGAGCAATATAGACGAAACCTCCTTTGCTGCCGCAACCGGCGCGGCCGGGCTGGCATTCGATATTGTTGTAACAGCTGAACGGGTTGGCGCCTACAAGCCGGATCACTTGCACTTCCAGACGGCGCTCGCGGATCTCGCACAGCGCGGCGTTCCGCAAGCGCGTGTTCTTCATGTTGCGCAAAGCCGCCGAGCTGATGTGGTGCCGTGTAATGCGCTGGGTATCACATCGGTCTGGGTTGAACGGCCAGGGCACGTGTTTGGCCGGTCCGGCGCTGGTGCTGGATCTGCGCAGCCGGATGCCGTCGTGGGCAGTCTCGCCGAGCTCATCAACCGACTGGACATCTGAGCCGCCCACGACGGTGGACAAGTTGTCGCGCACTTTGGCTGACACAATCTGTGGATACGCCCAATCCTTGCAGTACGTGCCAGTTAGAGGGTCTCGGTACAAAGTGGACTTCGTGTCGCCTTCTGAACCTTCCCCCGCCTCGTTCGTAGACGTGTGGGCGGTGAATCTTGGTGGCGTGGCATGGCAAAGCGATTTCGCGTGAGGCGGAAATGTTCTAGCTTGGCGCCGCGTTTGTATTGCGGTGGGCGTCAGGGCAATTGGCGAGGATAATAGGATGCGATTGATCAATTTGCGGAGCTGGTGCGCCAGCGGTGCGGCCTTTGCCGCAGTGATTGCGGTCAACACATCGACGGTGGACGGAGCGCTTGCGGCGGAGTGCCCGGGAAACCCGAAGGCTCTGGGCGTCGCACGCACTGTTGAGATTGATACGACAGGCGGTCCCGGTTTCGGTATGCAGCACTATCGCGCCTATGATTTCCTGCAGGAAAAAGAGGTGATCCTTACCTTCGACGACGGGCCGCAGGTCCGGACGACGCACGCGATTTTGAAGGCTCTGGCGGAACACTGCACAAAGGCGACCTTCTTCTCGATTGGCAAGATGGCACTGGGTCTTCCGGAGATCCTGCGGGATGTCGCCAAAGGCGGGCACACTGTTGGTATCCATACGTGGTCGCACAAGAACATTCGGAAACTGTCCTCAAGCAAAGCCACAGAAGAAATCGAGAAAGGCGCAAGTGCCGTGGCGCGGGCCCTGGGTGCTCCGGTGGCGACATTCTTCCGGTTCCCATTCCTCAGGGACAGCAAAGATATGATCGCTTATCTGGGAAAGCGGAATATTGGTATCTTCTCAACCGATATTGACAGCTTCGATTTCAGGTATCGTTCTGCCAACAAGCTTGTGCGCGATGTCATGCGGAAACTCGATAAACGTGGCAAAGGGATGCTGCTATTGCACGACATTCAGCCGGTGACTGCGAAAGCCATGCCGAAGCTTCTCGAGCGTTTGGCCGCTGGAGGGTACAAGATCGTACATATGAAGGCGAAGGACGAGTTGAAAACGATCGCCAAGTTCGACGCGATGATCGAGAAAAATGTCAAAGGGCTTCCAGCCGTTGGAGCAGAGCGCCCGCTGTCATCCGTTGTGAAAACGGTTCAGTAGTTTAGCCGTTGGTCGTCCTCGCAGAGGATAGCCGGCGCTTGTTGTTTATCGCTCACGGCTATTCCTCGCTGCGCTCGGGCCTCCGCGTGGGCGGCGCAACGCGCCGGGCCGCCTTCGCGGCCTGGGGTGCCAGACGGATGGCCCGCGCTTGTTGTTTATCGCTCACGGCTATTCCTCGCTGCGCTCGGGCCTCCGCGTGGGCGGCGCAACGCGCCGGGCCGCCTTCGCGGCCTGGGGTGCCAGACGGATGGCCCGCGCTTGTT
>JBCDAH010000185.1:0-6976 GCA_039186015.1 Pseudomonadota bacterium | reverse complement strand
CGCGGCTCGTCCCCATGGCGAGACGGCAGCGGTCGTGGAACTGTTGACGCGACATCACGGTCGCCACTCTGGTTTGGTTCACGGCGGCCGCTCGCGTACGATGCGACCCATTCTGCAAGTCGGCAATCACGTCATGGCGACTTGGCGGGCCCGAACGACTGATCAGCTGGGGATATTCAGATTGGAGGCCGGCACCGCTTACAGCGCTTCGGCGTTTGCTGATCCGCTGGCGTTGGCAGCGCTGGCAGCCATGACGGATCTGGTACGGTTGCTTCCGGAGCGCGATCCACACGCGAACCTGTTTGAGATCACGCACTTCGTCCTGGGCTATCTGGACGACCGCGATGTTTGGCCCGCGCTTTATGTGCGGTGGGAATTGGCGTTGCTCGATGAACTGGGCTTTGGCCTGGATCTCACGGCTTGCGCGGCGACGGGTACGCACGACAACCTGGTTTACGTCTCGCCAAAGTCGGGTCGCGCCGTGTCTGAAGAGGCCGGTATCCCCTACGCGGATCGTCTGTTTCGGCTGCCTCCGTTCTTGCGTCGGGGTGACCATCGCAAAACGGAATTGTCGGATGTGTGCGATGGGCTGATCCTCTCCGGCCACTTTCTGGCGGCGCGCGCGTTTCACCCGGACGGTCGAGACCTGCCAGAGCCGCGTGTGCGTCTGCTCCAGCGCTTCGAGAAGGTGCTGCAGCCGCCGGCAGGGTCCTGACGCTGACCGTGGCGATGCGCAGCAATCATCGCTCCGCCGTGAGTAAAATCTCTAGGCCGCTGCCATGCCGGCATTCTCGAAAACGGAGGCGACGAGGTCGCCGATCGCGAGGGCGCCAGTCAGGCCCGGGCTTTCAATGCCAAACAGCATGACCAGTCGGTCAATCCCGTGCTGCTCCGGTCCATGCACCATGAAATCCGGGACCGGCTCGCCTTCCCGGTACAGTTTCGGTCGAATGCCCGTGTAGTCGGGGTGCAGCTTGGTCTCGTCCAGATCAGGATAGTAGCTCCGAATAAAGTCCAGGAACTGAGCGAGCTTTTCCGGTTCGAACGTGTAGTCGATCTCATCAATCCACGTGATGTCCGGGCCGAACTTGCACCGCGCCGCCAGATCCACCGTTGCGTGGAGCCCAAGCCAGGCTCCGCTCGGCATCGGGTAGATGTGGCGTTGAAACGGCGAAGGCCCCGATAGAGCGTAATACTGTCCTTTCGCAAAATAGGTTGTCGGCGGCTGATAGCCGTTCGTGTAGGTCATCGTCCGCGCGAGATCAGTGGCTGCCAGCCCAGCCGATAACACGAGGTTTCGGCAGCTGATTTCGCCGCCTGCGAAGGTGACCGTGAAGCCGGAGCGATCGGCGGCTGCCGTGATGGCTTCGACAGAGGTGCTCAGGACGACTTGTCCGCCGCGCGTTGTGATGTGGCCCTCAAGCGCAACCATCAACCCATGGCTGTCGACGATCCCGGTGGACGGCGATCGCATGGCTGCCACGCAATTGATCGCTGGCTCCAAACGCTTGGCTTCGGCGGCCGTCAACGGCTCAAGATCGGTGACGCCATTTTTGGCGGCGTTCTCGCGCAGGGCACTTAGCCGAGGAACCTGGTCGTCCTCCGTTGCAACGAGCAGCTTTTCGCATGCGGCATGGGGGACACCGTTCTCGGTGCAAAACTGATAAAGGCGGTGTTTGCCCGCAACGCACATCCGCGCGCGCAGGCTCCCCGGCGGATAGTACAGCCCGGCATGGATCACTTCGCTGTTGCGGGAACTCGTTTCAGACCCGATGAGGTCGTGTCGCTCGAGCACAATGACTTCTTGACCGGCTGCAGCGAGACTGCGGCCGCACGCCAGCCCGACGACTCCCGCGCCGACGACAATCGTTTCGACATCTGGTTCCATTCCGGCATGGTGCCGTTTCTGTCGGCTGGCGGCAAGCCGTACGCTGTCGTGAACATCAGATCGTTGCGATCTCGACGGGCTCTCAAGCTCACGACATCCAGCCTAGCAGCGTGAGGCTGGCCTGGCGTGTTCGAGGCGGACCATAGGTGGACGGCCGGTGGCGCATTATTGGCTGGAAAGATTGCCTGTGTGGTCTTGACTCGGCATTAAGAACATAACAAGAACACATGTGTGACGATTGCGAATCAGGCAATAGGTTCTGCATGCACAACTTCAAATTCATTCACACCGCGGATTGGCACATTGGGCGCGTGTTCGCGGGCTTTCCTGACGATGTCGCAGCGACGCTGAAGCATGCACGTGTGACGGTCATCGATCGCATTGCAGCGGTGGCCCGTACGCATGGCGCGGCTCATGTTCTCGTTGCCGGCGATACGTACGATTCCGATGAGCTGGCCGACAAGGACCTCAGGGCTCCGATCGAACGGTTGCGGTCTTGCCGCGACATCACGTGGCATATCATTCCCGGTAACCACGACCCGTTGGCGGATGACGGTGTGTGGTCGCGCTTGTCGGCGTTGGGCTTACCGGACAACGTGCGCGTGTTGACGGACCAGACGCCTGTTGAGATCGCGCCTCGGATATGGGTCTTGCCAGCACCTTTGACGGCCGGGGTCACGTCCAGTGATCCCACCGGTCGGATGGAAGCCGCGCTCACGCCCGATGGGGCGACTCGGATCGGGCTGGCCCATGGACCGACGTCTGCATTCGGAGAAGGTACGGACGCCGCGACGATCGATCCGAGTTGCGCCATACGCGCCGGATTGGCGTATCTGGCGCTGGGCGACTGGCACGGCGAACAGGATGTGGCGGCCAAGGTGCGCTATTCCGGCACTCCGGAGCCGGAGCAGTTCAAGGCCAATCTCGCGGGGCGCGTCACCGTTGTCTCGGTTTCAGATGGCGTTGTCGCCGCGCTTGAGAGCGTTGAAACCGCGCAACATGTCTGGCTGCGTTCGGAGCCTGGCGCACTTCCCCTTGGAGACCTCGATGCCTTGATCGGGCACGTGACTGATCTTGGTGCGCGTGCACCGGATGCGATTGTCCGCGTGAAACTCCGCGGGCGTATCGAAGCGGACGGTTATCGCGATTTCGAGCAGCGCCGGGCTCAGTTGGATGCCAGCGTTCGTCACCTGGTCTGGGATCAGTCGGAGTTGTCGCTTGCTGCAGATGCGGCCGCGTTGTCCGCCGTTCTGACGACGCCGGCGCTCACGGATGTGGCGGAGCGCTTGGCGCAAAAGGCGAACGCGGAGTCGCAAGAGGGTGTTGTCGCTGCGCGGGCGCTGCGTCTGCTGCTGACTTTGGCGGAAACACGGGCAGAGACAGAAAGGAGCTGACCGTGCATTTGCTCTCCATACGTCTGACGGATGTCGGCCCGTTTTCCGGCGATGCCACTGTCGCGGGGTTCAGTCCCGGCCTCAACCTTCTCGCTGCGCCGAATGAGGCTGGTAAGTCGACCTTGTTTCGGGCGCTGGAAACGGTTTTCCGGTACCAACACACGTCACGTAAGCAGGAGCTGCTGTCGCTGAAGCCCTACACCGGCGGCGTGCCGTCCATTGCGTGCGAGTTCGTTGAGGCCGACCGCACGTGGCACCTCGAGAAGCAGTATCTCACAAGTCCGCGCGCCGAACTTCGCACAGATGACGGTCAGGACGTCTATCGCGACCGCGATGTTGACGGCGCGCTTGCGGCACTCCTGGCGTCAGGCGCCGATCGCCGCGCGTTCTTTCCCGTACTATGGATCGCTCAAACTCAGAGCTTCACATGGCCGCAGCTCGATCGCGATGCGCATGCCGGCCTTGCGACGCTCATACAACATCAAGCCGAAGATGCGAGTGGCGGACATGAGATTGCGCGTGTCGAGGCCACCGTGTTGAAGGAACTCAAAGTTCATCTGACAGACTCACTGAGACAACCTCGCAAGAATGGACCACTCGCGTTGGCGCGCGAGGCTCTTGCGGACGCCGAAGCTGAGCTGGCTGCGGCCGAACACGCGCGCGACGGCGCTGAGGAGCGGTTGGCAAAGCTCACCGAGTTGTCTGAAATCTGGGCCCGCCTGTCCGACCCAGCCGTGCATCAGGCACGGAACCACGACATTGCCCGGCATGACCAGGAAATCGCGAAGTGGGCGGACGCCAGGGCGCAGCTGCGTGCCGCCGAGGCGACGTTCGAAAGCCGTGTGAAAGATCAACAGCTTGCTCAGCAACGGCTTACCGCGACCAAGGCGTGTCTGGCGGCTCGCCGGCAACTGGATGATTTGGACGCGGCGCGGATCGCGTTGACGTCTCAGCAGGGGGAGCTTGAGCGGGCGCTCACATCGGCCGGGGCAACGGTTGCGCGGCTCCAGTCGGCGCGCGATGCGGCGGTGCGCGTGCGCGAGGTGCAACAGTTGCAGGCAATGCGGGCCGATCTTGAGAAACGGATCACGTCGCAGGCAGCGCTGCTGACGCGTGTCGAGACGGCTGTTGTCGTGCGGGACCGGGCTGCACGCGCGAGCGCATCGAATCCCGTGACGGACGACGTATATGCCGAGTTGCTCAAGCTTCGCCATGACCGCGATCAGGTTGCGGCGCAACTCGCCAGCGCGTTGCCGCGCATCGCAGTGGACTATGATCCGGGCGTGAGAGCGCGCTTTCAAGTCGACGGTCAGATGCTGGAAGCCGACGAGACGCTCACGGTTTCTGATCCGGTTACGATTGTGGTGCCTGGTTTTGGCGCACTGACCGTATCGCCCGGGCGACACGAAAGCACTGCGGAGCTTGAACGCCGTCAACGGCAACTCTCGACCAAGCTTCAGGAGGCGTACGCGCGCTACGACATCAGTAGCGAAGACGAACTGTCGGAACGCCAGAGTGCGCGTCGCCAGCTTGACCAGGAGCGGCAGGCGGCCGAAGCGATTGTTGGTGAATTGGCGCCGTCGGGGATCGAAGCGCTGCAGAGTGAGCGCGATCATCTCCGTGACCGCCTTGCGGTTGTCGACCAAAAGCTCAGTGCACATTTGCAGGATGAAAGCGACGCATCTCAGCGCGAGGAACGTCGCGACACAACAGACGCAATCGAGAGCGTCGCCGAACTTGATCATGCGCTGGAGGCGGCGCGTGCTGAACGCGATGGGCTTCAGTCCCGCAAGGCCGATGTTGATCAGCAGGTCGCTCATGCCAGGGGCCGTATTGAGGATACGCGTGCGCGGCATGCGGAGCTACTGATTCAGTTGGATCGCCAAGCGGTTGAGCCAAAAGATGTCGATGCGGCGGATGCTGAGTACGCCGAAGTCGCCGCGCTGGCGAATGAGTCCGCCCGTGTGCGGTCTGCTTGGCGCAGCAAACTACCCGAGGCGCAAGCTGAGCAAGACTGGATCGTTCGTCGGGACGCGCTCAAGGTGGACCGCGATTCAGCGGATCGCGAAAAGCAACGGGTTGAGACAGAGCGGCAAGTACTTGAGGGCCAGGTGCGCCTTGACCGTCAGAATGGCGTGAACCGCAGATGTGCTGAAGCGACCGCAGTTCTGAGGCAGAGACGGGATCGTTGTGCGGAGCTTGAAGCGCACACTGCGGCGTTGCGTCTGTTGGCCGATGAAATTGCGCGTGCCCGTTCCGAGAGTTTGTCGCCTGTACAAACGCAAACGGTGCGGAAGCTGCAGGAAATTGCTGAGCCGCTGTTCGGCCGCGACACAATTGACCTTGCGGATTTGTCGACCGAGGCCGTGCGGATTGGCGCTTCAGCGACCGAACCGTGGTCGTCGCTCAGTGGGGGAACGCGCGAACAGATCGCGGTCCTGGCGCGATTGGCTTATGCTCGCGTACTGGCCGATCAGGGCCAGAGCGTTCCAGTGGTGTTGGATGACGCATTAGTGTTCGCCGATGATCGGCGTTTGGATCGCATGTTTCAGATCTTGCGTGCGTGCGCCGAGCATCACCAGATTATCGTGCTGTCCTGCCAAGAGCAGCGGTTTGGCGATTTGGTTCAGAGTTACGGTGCCATGCGATTGAAGATCGCACGGCCGGCAGTCGATTCCGCAATTGCGATTTAATCCGCCATCACGCCGGACGCCAGACAGTTAACCTAGCAGCCGACATAGACCATCCCGGTCCTCTCCGGGATGGTATGCGGCGTCAAGTCAATGTCGCGTCTAAGCGGCGGCCCGGAGACCCGAACCAGCGCATTCAATGTAAAGCGAAGGACTCGCCGGCTACGGCGCTACGCGGAGCCATTCGATGATGGAGGCGCCGGCGGCATTTCCGGTGTTTGGACGCCGGCCGTTGGGTCCTCAGCACGGCGCGAACGACCTTCGAAGAACGCACCTTGCTCAATGGCCAGCGATTTATGGTAGATGTCGCCTTCCACGTGGCTCGAGGCCTGGAGCGCGACTTTGACGCCGCGGACCGATCCCATCACGTGGCCGCGCACGACGACATCTTGAGCAATGATCCCGCCCGTGATCCGGGCCTTTTCACCAATCAGGATGTGCGTACCGTGGATGTCGCCCTGAACTTCGCCCTCGACATGCACTTCACCTTTGGAAACCAGGTTGCCGATAATGGTCAAATCCTGGCCAATGAGCGATGGCGCTGTCCGATCGCCCGGCCGTCCAGCGGTCCGTGAGCCTGGATGCGGTGGTTGACCTGGCGACGGCGGCGGAACGGCCGCACCTGCTGACGCTTGTACACTCACGGGTGACCCATCCTTGTTTGACTTCTTGATCTAACGGTCCAACAGCATCTGTGTGCTCTACTCTACTCGCCCAATCACGGGGTTGGGCGCAACCCACACGACCGGAAGTCGTTGCCACTTCTTTACCAACGTTCCTTTTGGTGTGGCTCTCGCGCACTAGCAGCAGGATGGCCGAAGATCTGACTGACCCCTACGATGGCGGGTATAACACAATCGACATGGCATGATCACGACCGTGTTTGCGCCTGTACTTAATCTCTGTGCGGATTAGGTTGATTAAGTGACGTGACCGGTTGCATACAATGGCTTGTAGAAACCTGGGGTTAGCCCCGCTTCCGATCGCGCGCGATCATTGAACGG
>JBCDAH010000184.1:0-6981 GCA_039186015.1 Pseudomonadota bacterium | reverse complement strand
GGGCGGCGCAACGCGCCGGGCCGCGTTCGCGGCCTGGAAACCGTGCTCGCAGGATAGCCCGCGCTCAAGTAGCGAGCGCTTGTCGCGAGCGGTAGCGCAAACTAAGGACTCGCTCGAGCCGCGAGCCTGCGAGCGTGCGAACAGCGCAAATCAAAGACCCTTGCGCGAAAAGCAGACATGCAGAGCGGCCCGAATCATCGGACCTTTAAAAGCGAGATGTGCGCCCTGCCGTGCCTCATTTCGCTCAGTTGCCCACAGGCAAAATGCGATGGTCTGCGAATTGGATTTGAGCGCCATGGGCACGGATGCCGAGACGGACAGAACAACAGAGAGAACGCGGCACGCGCGATCTCTTTCGACCAATGCGCCTGGCTGACGCCTTTCAAAAAACAATCAATCCGGTGAAACGAAGCCGGGATATTATCACTTGAATCAATTCTCATTGACGAAGCGAACGCATAGCTCCAGCCGTGTAGATCTTGTGGCACCGCGCGTCCGGTACGGGCGAGATGAAACCGTTGCCACTTAGAACCTGACACCTGCCGAGCGGTATCGCGCCGCGGCGTAAAGATCATGCCATGATTGACCTATACCGACTGCGCATCAACGCGCTTGCCGGTTTGGCCATGCGGCAGCATCCTTTCCGACCGAGCGTGCACAGATTTGAGCCGCGGCTTAACGAAGTAGTCACGACTGAAGTGGCATTACTTCGCTGGCGTAGCTTTTCTGGAGTAATTCGACCGTGGACCATAGGATGCGTGACAAGGTCGGGCAACGCGCCCAAAGGCGGGCCACGAAGACCATCGGCGGAACGTTAGACAACATTCATGCCGGCACCGCAGCGATTGTAGCGCTTGAGCGTGTGAGAAAACGGCATAGGGCCGGCACTAGCCAACGGCCGGCGCAAAGTGTTTCCGATGTCAAATGGCGCGCAGGTAGCGGACATCCGTGGGACTAAGCACCACGCATCAGACAGTCGTCGTAATGCGCCGCTGAACGTTGATCGCAGCGCATTGACCTGCCATTCGATTGCACCGTGCCTAGGCCACGGCGGCCCTTGGTCGGCATACGCGCCCGGTGCGACAACACCGGACCAATCCTAACATCTGAACGATGGAATGCATTGCCACTGCGGGCCGACATGCGCAGGGCTGCATGGTTTGGCGAGCCGTCTTTTAAGCGTTTGGATCTGATGAGCCCCGGCCCGCCATGCGCGTAGACCGTAGACGCAGTGTCCCGATCCATCACTTGGCTTTTTGAGTTTGCCTCACGGCAACGTTCGGGTGCAGGCCCTGCAAGATGCTGGCTCGAGAAAGAACATCCCCCAAGAGAACTAGCCGCGAAAAGATCGACCCACGACAACCCCGGCCTGCGGCAAAACGTGCCCGCGACAAAAAATGCCCGCGGCCCTGGGGGAAGGCCGCGGGCAACACGTAGCATCGCATTGGGGGAAACCTTTGGGACGAGCTACGGATCAGACACGCAATAAGAAGCGCAGACCCGAGACGATTTCAAGAGCCGTCACAGATATCGTTCGCTTTTTCGTTAAGGGAATGCAGCCCGGAAAGCTTCAAATAATAAAACAATTACGCAGCAATCGAGATGAATTTGTGCTTAACTCTGAACATTATCGTGATCACGCCCTCAATTCGCTCGACGCCAAGCGCGTCCTCCCTATGTTAACCACCGATAACGCAATCGGCGGTTGGGGATCGAACAGTCCTGCCGCCTGTTCAAGTCTGGAGGTTCCGAGAGTGAGTGGAATTCAACCGTTGATGCCGCGCCAGCCTGTCCCCGACGTGACATTGCCTCTGGTGGGCGGCGGAAGCTGGACGCTGTCGGAGCAGAAGCCGGGCAACTTCACGATGATCGTCGTATATCGCGGCTTACACTGCCCGATCTGCAAAGGCTATTTGAACGACCTACAAAACCGGCTCGAGACTTTCGACAAGTTTGGGGTTGCGGCAGTGGCAATCTCCAGCGACAACCAGGAGCGAGCCGAAACGGCGAAGCAATCCTGGGGCCTTGATCGCCTGCCGATTGCGTACGATCTCTCGCTTGCGCAGGGCCGCGCCTGGGGTCTCTATATCTCGTCGAGCAATGGTAAAACCTCAATTGGCGTGGAAGAGCCCGAACGTTTTGTGGAACCTGGGCTGTTTCTCATCCGACCAGACCGCACGCTCTATTTCGGCAGCGTGCAAACCATGCCGTTTGCACGCCCGCAATTTGCGGAGATCGAAAAGGCGCTCGATTTTGTCATCGCTCGCGGATACCCCGCCCGCGGTGAAATCGTAGACATCTAAACCAATTGAGCTACCGACTCGGCACGTGGTGGAGTTTGGCGCCGCGTCCCATTGGGATCGCGGCGTCACATGTTTCCAGCCTGTTTCGTGAGTTTGCAGCCCTGTTAAGAGCCAGGCGTTGAGAGCGCGTTGGCATGCTCACGAAGCATGAACTTTTGTATTTTGCCGGTTGACGTCTTCGGCAATTCTCCAAAAACAACGGTCTTTGGAACTTTAAACCGCGCCATGTTTTCGCGGCAGAATGCTATAATGTCATCGGCGGTGATTTTTCCGGCATCAGGCTTGAGTGCCACAAATGCACACGGTGTCTCGCCCCAGGTCGTGTCCCGGCGGGCAACGACGGCAGCCTCAAGCACGGCCGGGTGGCGATAGAGTACGTCCTCAACCTCCAGCGACGAGATGTTCTCGCCACCGGAAATGATAATGTCCTTGGAGCGGTCCTTCACTTCGAAATAGCCATCGTCGTGCCAGACCGCGAGATCACCTGAGTGATAGTAGCCGCCGGCCAACGCCTGCGCCGTTGCCTCAGGGTTTTTGAGGTAGCCTTTCATCAGCGTGTTGCCACGCATCAGAAGCTCACCGAGTTCCGTGCCATTCTGTGCGAGCGGCGCCGACGTTTCCGGGTCGCCCACGATCATGTCTTCGATCAGGGCGTGCGGCACGCCTTGCCGCGCCATATGCGCATGGCGATCGTCGTCGTTCAGATCAAACCAGGCGGATTGCGGAAGACACGCAACGGACGGCCCGTAGCATTCCGTCGTGCCGTAAGCATGCAGCACCTCAAATCCAAGTGCCTCCATGTTGGCAATCACGGCAGATGGCGGCGCTGCGCCACCTGTCATGACTTTCGTCCGCTGCGGTAGAACTTTGCGCACATCGGCCGCCGCATGGACCAGCATGTTCAGCACAATGGGTGCGCCGCACATATGAGACACGCCGTGCTCCGAAATCAGAGCAAAGATCCGGGCCGGGTCGACCTTCCGCAGGCAAATGTGCGTCCCGCCGGCGGCCGTCACAGCCCACGTATAGGTCCAGCCGGAACAGTGGAACATTGGCAACGTCCACAAGTAACGGCTGTTGTGGTCGAGCTGAAACGTAAGGGCATTGGCCATTGCGTTGAGATGGGCACCGCGATGACTGTAGACGACGCCCTTGGGATTTCCGGTGGTGCCAGATGTGTAGAGCAGACAGATGGGATCCCATTCGTCCTGAGGGCCAGGCGGGTCGAACTCGTCCGAGCCGGTCTTCAGAAAGGCTTCATATTCGATCCCGCCAAGCGACGGCGCGTCAGCTGTCTCGTCGTCTGCAATATCAACGACCATGGGCGGCGTCGCGGCAAGCGCGAGTGCGGGTACAATCGTGCTGTGAAACTCGCGATCACAGAGAAAGAGCTTGGCCTCGCCGTGATCGAGGCAAAACGCGATCGTTTGCGCGTCAAGACGAATGTTGATCGGGTTCAAAACAGCGCCGATCATCGGAACCGCATAGTGCGCTTCGAGGAGTGCCGGTGTATTCGCCGCGAGAATGGCAACGGTATCGCCGCGTTTGATGCCGGCCCGTGTCAACGCGTCTGCAAACCGCCGGCACCGCGCATAGAACTCCCCATAGGTGTAGCGTCGTTGGCCGTGGATAACCGCCGTCTGATCGCGAAAAATCATGGCCGCACGACGAAGAAAACTGATCGGGGTCAGCGGGACAAAGTTGGCAGGCGTCTTGGCGAGTTCGGGACGATCCCAATCCATCAACGGCTCCTTCAGTCTACTCCAACGGCTCAAACAGGCACCTTGCGCCGGCAGCCGACATCAACCACCGATTTCGCGCGACTTCAAAAAACGCGGGTTCCGGATCCGCAACTCCCCGATCACGATGGCCTTGAGCAGCGCCCGCAGATCCGGCGGTGCGCCGTCATGCACATGGCCATGGCGAATGTCATGAGCGAGGCGTTCCGCCGTCCCGTCGCCGTCGGGATAGACAGCATCGAGAAGATCCCACAGCGCACTATCGCCGTCTGTCACCATATCACGCCGCGCGATTTCCAGCGCATTGGCGACCATGGCAAGCGTATACCGCTGTTCTGCAGGAATTGCCGGCCGAATGTCCGACCGCAACGTATCGACGGCCAGCTGGATCAACGTTTCGCTGGAGATCCGGCGGGACTGAGGATTGCGAGTCATCCGTTCTGCGTTCCTTCCAGCTGTTCAATGAGCAAGAGCGCATCAAGCTCCATTTCCGACGGCATCAACCCGGTCAGCACGAGTTCGATCGCATCCTCCCCGCCCTTGCGATAGCGATCGCCCTGCAGAACGGCAATTGCCGCCCACTTCACGGCCGCCATAACTTCCCAGTAGATGATATCGGCCGGGCGAACACTGAGATCAGACGTGTGCACATAGGCATCGACAAACACGTCACGACGCGCGATGCCGCCAGCTTCCATCGCATCATTTCCGAACCGCCAACACCGCGCACAGAACCAGCCGATGTCCTCCAGCGGGTCCCCCCAGTGCGCAAATTCCCAATCGAGGATCGCACTCAGCTGACCATCAGCGACCATATAGTTGCCGGTCCGGTAGTCGCCATGCACCAGACACAACGGATTTGGCGCCGGCGCATTTTGATCAAGCCAGGTGAGGGCGTATTCGAGCGCGGGCCGGGCTTCGCCGGCGCCGTCGAGCATGCCACGCAGTCGCGCAACTTCTGCCCGGGCCGGTGGCAATAATGGTTGCGGAAGAAACGACAACCGCTCGGCGGAATTCAACCCGGGCCGAATGGCGTGAATCTTTGCAAGTTGGTGTGCCAGTTCGACAGCGACATCCCCACCCCAAGCCGCCAGGTCTGGTGTGCGCACGAGGCGCCGAGCCTGGGCGGTTCCGGCTAAAAACGCCTGCAGCATAAACGGCGCACCAATAACTGCCGCATCAGCGCACTCGAGTATCGGTTCCGCAATGCGTACGCCAGCGGCGTTTGCCGTTTGCAGCACAGCGAACTCTCCGGTCCGGTCGAGACTGACAGGCAGGCGCGCGGCGGCATCCGTTCGCAGGACCCATCGCGCCGATCCCGCGCGTGGCCCGCCGACGACCTCGACGTACAGAGACCAGTTTTCCTGAACAGCGCCACCCGACAGCAATTCGGCAGACGACACGCGAACACGCTCCGCGCCAAGCGCGTGGGCGAGATAGGTCACCAATGGGTCGAGATTGGCAGGATCGAGCGTGCGCGGGCGGGATGTCGACAACCGAATTCTCCTCAACTTTGACGTCGGCAAAACACTGTGATCCAAGGCACAACATCGGTCACACGTCGGCACAGGCCACAACCCGGCGTAGTGTACACGCGCTGCTCGTGCGTTTCAGATTAGCAGGAGCCATCCCGCACGCTTGCATGGCCACCCATGCGGACGTTCCTGTATACCTCGGGCCTGATACCTCCGGCCTGTACATCTCAGGCCTTTATACCTGAGGCACAACACTCGCGCGCGCGTCTCGAATGCGCGATATAATCGCTGACAACATTCATAACGCAATCGGAACCAAGACATGAGCGATGAAGCCATTGACATCTCTGCGTTGCAGAGCCTGGTCACATCTGTTTTCGAGACGGCGCGAACCTCCCGCGCGAACGCAGAGAGCGTGGCGAGGGCACTGGTTCAGGCCGAGATCGACGGACAGGCGGGGCATGGGTTGTCACGCGTACCCAGTTATACGGCCCAATCACTGTCCGGCAAGGTCGATGGCAACGCAACGCCGTCCGTCACGTTCCTCAAGCCGGGTGCAGCAACTGTCGACGCGGCGCATGGCTTTGCCTATCCCGCGATCGATTTGATCGTTCGCGATCTGCCGGCGGCATGTCGCACCAACGGAATTGCCGCCGCAACGATCTCGCGATCGCATCACTGCGGCGCTGCCGGACTGCACGTCGAGCGCATGGCTGAGGCCGGACTGGTCGCGTTGTTCTTCGCGAATACACCAAAGGCGATGGCGCCTTGGGGTGGCCGCAGTCCGCTGTTCGGAACGAACCCGATCGCCTTTGCGGCACCAAGACGCGACAGCAGCCCCATCGTCATCGACATGGCGTTGAGCGAAGTTGCCCGCGGCAAAATCCTGACGGCCGCGCAAAAGGGCGAGCCGATCCCGGAAGGTTGGGCGGTTGACGCCGAAGGCCGTCCAACGACCGACGCTCAGGCCGCGCTTGCAGGAACATTGATGCCGATCGGCGGGGCAAAAGGCGCAGCTCTTGCCCTCATGGTGGAGCTACTGGCCGTCACACTCGGCGGCGCGAACTTTGCGACTGAGGCAACATCGTTTTTTGACGCTGAAGGAGATCCGCCGGGCGTCGGCCAGCTGATGATTGCAATCGATCCGTCAGCTTTTGCCGGCCAGGAGCGGGTTCTCGACCGGGTTGAAACCCTGGCCCAAGCGTTCGCAAACAACGGAGACGCCAGGCTGCCGGGCAGCACTCGGAGGTGGCGACGACAGGAAGCGCATGTGCACGGCGTAAAAGTCGCAGCAAGCGTACTGGCTGATCTCAGGGCACGCGCATCAGGAAGCTAAAGCCTGTCGCGAGAGTCTTTAATTGCGCTGTTCGCGAGTTTTTACGTGCGCTGCCGCTCGCGACAAGCGCTCGCTACTTGAGCGCAGGCTATCCTGGTCGGACGGTACCCAGGCCGCGACTGCGGCCC
>JBCDAH010000183.1:0-7174 GCA_039186015.1 Pseudomonadota bacterium | reverse complement strand
TCGTCGGGAAGGGTCAGCCTCTTCAGAACGCCGTCACGTACGGCCGGAATATTGTAAGCCGTTGCCCAATCGCGCGACGTAAACTCTTCACGCAAATCGTAAACGCCGGCTTTGAGCGCCTGTAGTTCCGCTGTACGATCGCGATAGTACTCGAAGCGAACCTCGTCAAAGTTCCAGCGTCCACGGTTAACCGGGAGATCCTTTGCCCAGTAATCGTCGCGGCGCCGATAGTTGACAAAGCTGCCTTGCTGGTGATCCGCAATCCGATACGGACCGGAGCCGAGTGGCGGGTCGAGCGTCGTCTGGTCGAATTCTCGCGTCGCGTAGTACGCTTTCGAGAATATCGGCAGCACTGCGACGTAAAGCGGCAAATCCCGAAGCTGGTCGCCCTTGAAACTGTATTTGATTGTTGTCGAGCTCAACACCTTGGCCGAAGCGACATCGCGAAGGATGGTGCGGTAATTCGGGTGGCCTTTTGATTTCAGGATGTCGAACGAGAACTTGACGTCGTCCGCGGTTAGCTGAGAGCCATCTGCAAACCGGGCTTCCGGGCGCAGTTCGAACGTGACGGAACGCCGATCCTCGGCCACCGTTGCGCTTTTTGCGACCAGGCCGTAGACCGCATCGGGCTCGTCCCAGGCGCGCGTCATCAGCGAGTCGAAGATCAGCGAGAAACCCTCGAACAGCAGCGACAGGCCTTGCGCTGCGTCCCCTTTCAGGATGTAGCCGTTAAAGCTGTCGAACGTGATCAGGCCGCGGGTTCCAATCACCGCAATGCGCCCGCCCTTCGGCGCATCCGGCCGGACGTATGCGAAGTGCTGGAAGTCGGTAGGATATTTCAACTCACCGAAAGCTGAAAGGCCATGAGATGGCGCATTCTCTGCGCGAGCCGCAAAAGTGCCCAGCAAAAGCGCCAAGGCAACCAGGCAAGCCCGAAGCATTATCGTGAACATAGCGCCCTCACTTCTTCAGGCGCGCATCGAGCGCCGCGGCTTTCTCAGAATCATACCACCAGACTTGCGTTGGTGCTGCGGTCAGACGCGGGAGTTTCTCTGGGCGCCCGTAGCGATCCCACCATGCGAGCCTCTGGGCCGGCAGATGCCATTGCGGCACGACGTAGTGATTCCAGAGCAAAACCCGATCCAACGCCCGCGTTGCCGCCACCAGATCTGCACGGTCGGCCGCAAAAATGATCCGGTCAATAATCGTATCGATGGCAGGGTTCTTGATCCCGATCAGGTTGCGGCTGCCGCTTTTGTCGGCCGCCGCCGTGCCCCAGAAGTCTCGTTGTTCGTTGCCGGGCGACAGAGACTGCGGAAAGCTGCTGACAACAATGTCAAAGTCGAAGTTTGTTATGCGCCGCTGATACTGCGCACTGTCGACCACGCGTGCGCGTGCATCGATGCCAAGCCGCTTCAGACTGTTGATGTAAGGCAGAACAACGCGCTCAAACGTCGGGCTTACGAGCAAAAACTCAACTTCGAGCGTCTGACCCTGGGCGTTCACAAGCTTGCGGCCGTCTCGTTTCCAGCCGGCCTGTTGCAGCAGCTGGAGGGCCTTCCGCAGGTTTTGCCGAAGATCAGTTGGCGAGCCGAAGCTCGGGTTGGCATATTCGGCAGTGAACACTTCCGGCGGGATCTTGTCCTTCACGGAATTCAGAATCTCAAGCTCACGACCAGCGGGCAGTCCGCGTGACGCGAGCTCTGAATTGTCGAAGAAGCTCTTCAGGCGCACATATTGGTCAAAAAACAGGTTCTTGTTCGCCCATTCGAAATCGAAGGCATAGTTAAACGCTTGCCGCAGCCTTGGGTCGGCGAACTTCGATCGGCGCAGGTTGAACACGAAGGCCTGCATTGCAGCGACACGCTCGACCGGGAATGCGTTGCGCAAAACGTTCTTGTCACCCGCGGCGCGGAAGTCGAACTCCGTGGCCCACCGCTTGGCGCTGCTTGTCACCCAGAGGTCGATTTTGTTGGCTTTGAAGGCTTCGAATCCGGCTGTGGTGTCACGGAAAAACTCAAAGACGACGACGTCAAAATTGTCCTGGCCCCGCTTAACCGGAAGGTCGGCCGCCCAGTAGTCTTTGACCCGCTCGTAGCTGATCCTCCGGCCCGGCTCCACGTCCTTGATGCGGTAAGCGCCAGATGAAACAGGGACGTTCAACGTGCTTTTGGACAGATCGCGCGGCTTGCCGTCCTCGTCTTTGCCTTCCCAGTACGCCTTGGACAGCACGTAAAGCTGCCCAATGATCTGCGGCAGCTCACGGTTGTTTTTCTGGTCGAAAGTGAAGGTGACGATGTTCGGCCCGGTTTCTTTTACCTCGGTGATGTTTTTGTAGTATGCGCCCAAGCCTGGATTGGCCTTTCGCAGCGCTTTCATCGAAAAAATGATGTCGGCGGGCGTGATCGGTGACCCGTCGCTGAACCTAGCGCCGTCACGGATCTTAAAGGTGGCCGATGAGAAGTCGTCAGGGTAACTGACCCATTCGCAAACGAGGCAGTACTCCGTTGACGGCTCGTCGAGACTTGTCGCCATTAGCGTATCATGGGTGAGCAACAGACCGCTCGCCGGGGCGCCCTGTATGGAAAACGGGTTAACGCTGTCGAAACTGCCAAGCGCGAACCGCCGCAGCCGACCACCTTTGGGTGCGTTGGGGTTAACCCAGTCGAAGTGCTGGAAGTCGTCAGGGTACTGTGGGGTGCCGATCAGCGACAGGGCCGTGCGGCGAACCTCATTCGCCGTGGCAGGATTTCCCATCGTAAGCGGCAGGGCCAAGCCAAAGCCAATAACCGCGGCGGTGAAAAGCGCCGTGCGTGACGCTGCAGTCCTCCGGACAAAACTCACCAGCAAATCCAGCTCCTCCTCCACTGTCTGACCTGAACGCATAACGCTACGCTTGTTACGCGAGGACTATAAAAGAAGAAACGCCCCACCAGAAAGCTGATGAGGCGTCACCTGGAGAAAGTTTAACCCGAGCCGTGTCAGGTTTCGGGTGCCTAGTTGCTAGGCAATGGCTTCGGCGCGCTCGCCAGCGTGCGGAGGTAGGCAAGCATATTCGCCACGTCCTGGGGCTTAGCGATCCCCCGGAACACCATCTTCGTACCCGGCATCCAGCCCTTCGGATCATGCAGGAAGAGCGCCAGATTCTCATACGACCAGTTGCCCTCTTTCTCCGCCATTGCTGACGAATACCTGAAACCGTCGATCGATCCCTTGTCCCGATCCACGACGTTCCAGAGGTTCGGCCCAACCCGATTGGCGCCGCCTTCATTGACTGTGTGGCAGGCGCTACACTGCCGGAACTTTGCCTTACCCGCATCGGCGGATGCAGTTGCAAGTAAGCTGGCCACCTCTTCATAGGAAAATCCGGCCTCGGCTTCGGTCGCCGTGGTGCCTTCCGAGCCTTCTGTTGATGCATCGGCGGAAACCAACTGGTAAGCCGGCTTGTGCTTGCCATGGCTGGCATTGAGTTCGTGAATAAGCGTGCTGCCACCGAAAATGATCAGCAGTGCCGAGAGGACAGCGCCTGCGATCTTGTTGAATTCCATTGAGTCCATGCTTTATCCACCCCGAACGGTTCTCGTTAGCGCGTCGCGCCCCACGCGCACGTCGACGTGCGGCTGAATTTGACGATCATGACTTGCCCGCAGCTGACACTCTATTCTAGAGCCACGAGCCGAGGCTAATTGTCACTCAGTGAAAAGTCGAAAGCTATCATGGCACGCACAATTATCGCCATTCCCGCTCGCATGCAGTCAATGCGTTTACCCGGCAAGCCCCTGGCCGACATCCATGGAAAGCCCATGATTGTTCGCGTTTGGGAGCAGGCAATGACCGCAGAGGCCGGGCGTGTCCTCGTTGCAACCGATTCGGACGAGATCGCGTCCGTTGTGCGCTCTGCCGGTGGTGAGGCGGTCATGACACGGCCCGATCATGCCTCAGGCTCCGATCGTGTTTTCGAAGCGATCAGTAAAGTCGACCCGGATGCAGATGCAGAAATTATCGTGAATCTTCAAGGTGATCTGCCGACCCTTGAGCCGGATCTCGTTACGGCGTGCATTGCGCCGTTGACCCGGAAGGGGCCGCACATTGCAACACTGGCCTGCGAAATTTCTGAAGAGCGAGAGAAAACGTCGCCCGACGTCGTCAAAGTCGTCGCGACACCGCTTGGAAGCGCGGTCGAAGGGGTTCTGCGAACACTGTATTTCACCCGAAATGCAGCGCCTTACGGCGAGGGCCCAATGTATCACCACATTGGAATCTACGCCTATCGTCGTAGTGCGCTCGAGCGGTTTGTCGCACTACCTCCGTCTCCTCTGGAGCAGCGGGAGCGCCTTGAGCAGCTCCGCGCACTCGAAGATGGGATGAGAATCGACGTTGCAATCGTTCAAACAAACCCAGCAGGTGTGGACACGCCCGACGACCTGGAGCGTGTCCGCCAAGCGTTGCGTGCCGGATAGGCTTATACAAGCTGGTGTTTGTTATCCATTCGGGCCGGCTGCATCCGGTCGTCAATCAGAGGCTTGAAGCACGCGACTATGTCTAAGGAAACGCGTTCGCCGGCTCGGGTGACATATCAAGGTGAACCCGGGTCAAACTCTCACGTCGCCTGCGGCGAGGTCTTTCCTGACGCTGCAGCGGTTCCGTGCGCCACATTCGAAGATGCCGTTACAACTGTGCGTGACGGCAAGGCCGACTACGCGATGATCCCGATCGAGAACACCCTCGCGGGCCGGGTTGCGGACGTGCATCATCTGCTGCCGGACGCGAGCCTTTACATCGTTGGTGAACATTTCCTGCGCATTCGCTTTCAATTGATGGCGCCGCCGGGCGCGTCGCTTGAGACGATTACGGATGTGTACAGTCACGTTCACGCGCTCGGTCAGTGTCGCCGCATCATCCGGCAGCTCGGCGCACGCGCGCATATGTCTGGTGATACCGCAGGCGCCGCCCGCGAAGTTGCCGAATGGGCGGACGTCCACCGCGCGGCGCTGGCGCCGCAACTGGCCGCAATGACTTACGGCCTCGACATTTTGGCGCGTGATGTTGAGGATGCCGAGCACAACACGACACGGTTCGTGATTTTGGCCCAGGAGCCGGACGACGCCGAGCCAGGAAATGGGCCCTGCGTGACGACTTTCATATTCCGCGTCCGGAACGTCCCGGCGGCGCTTTACAAGGCGATGGGCGGTTTTGCGACCAACGGCGTAAACATGACCAAGCTGGAGAGCTACCAGATCGGTGGCGCGTTCACGGCAACCATGTTTTACGCCGACATTGAGGGCCATCCAACGGAGCGCAATGTGCGCCTTGCTCTTGAAGAACTGTCGTTCTTTTCGTCCGAGCTCAAAATTCTAGGCACCTATCCTGCGAATCCATTCCGCTTCGACGCAGCAGCCCGTCCGGATCACCTGCCGGCCGATTGACCGTTTCGGCTGCAGCGTACAGACTTTCGGTATTTCATAACAAATGCCGGCCTGAAGAACGGGCGGCTGTACGGAGGGCGCGCCATGAGGTTGGATGGCAAGGTTGCAATAGTCACGGGTGCGGCGTCGGGATTTGGGCGCGGCATTGCTCAGCTTTATGCTCGCGAGGGTGCGAAAGTCTGCGTCGCTGATCTCAACGGTCAGGGCGCACGTGACGTTGCAAACGAAATCGGGCCCTCGGCGATACATGCGGCAGCGGACGTGGCGAACACAGACGACGTCCGGGCGATGGTTGCCGCGACAGTCGACGCGTTCGGCGGCGTTGACGTGATGGTCAACAACGCCGGCTATACACACAAAAATCAGCCGATGCTCGATGTCTCGGAAGCTGAGTTCGATCGCATTTTCGATGTCAACGTCAAGGCGATCTTTCTGGCGGCGAAGGCCGTTGTTCCGGAAATGGAAAAACGTGGCGGCGGCGTCATGATCACAACGGCTTCGACCGCTGGCGTGCGTCCAAGGCCCGGATTGACTTGGTACAACGGGTCAAAAGGCGCGGCGATTACGTTGACGAAATCGATGGCGGTCGAGCTCGCGCCGAAGCGGATCCGTGTTTGCGCGATTAATCCGGTGGCAGGCGAAACGGGGATGCTGGCAGACTTTATGGGGCAGGACACGCCGGAAATCCGCGAGCGCTTCGTCGGCACAATTCCGCTTGGCCGATTCTCACAACCGGACGATATCGCAAATGCCGCCTTGTTTCTTGCGGACCCGGCAAGCAACTTTCTGACCGGCATTTGCATTGAGGTCGACGGAGGGCGCTGCATCTAAGCGCACACGTTCCAACTGTGCTCAGGCATGCCGGCCCATGCTTGACCATGACCCTTGCGCGGCACTACCGTCCGCGTAACGCGCTGACATGGTTTTGGACGTCGGCCCCGTAGCTCAGCAGGATAGAGCAACGGATTCCTAATCCGTAGGTCGCAGGTTCGAATCCTGCCGGGGTCACCAATCCGTAAGGTCCGTTCTGGGCAGATGGGTTACATGCCCGTCCCGGACACATGGGCTGCATGTTCGTTTCGAGCGAACGAACATGGAGATTGCAGTTTGCGCTTTCCTCTATTCTTACCGCTTTGAAGATTATAAAGCCAGTTTTCTAACTGATTAATTTATAGGTGCGCAGATTATAGTTCTGTGTCATCGATGCCTTACCTTTTGATGATAGCCAATTGTAATCGGCTGTCTGAGGCTGCTTGAGTTGCGTGTTATGATTGGTGCTGATCGTCGGATTGCTGCTGCACGGGCATTGCTTGATTTTGTTGAAACGTCCGATGCATTTACAAGACTGATGGAGCAGGAACGTTCCAACGTTATTGAATTGAGCGTGGTGCGGAATGCAGCGCGATACGCACAAGACGACGACGTTGATTATCTCGCTCTTCAGCAATGTCTCACAACGGCTGATGCTCTCTTGGATAACTATCCGGATCTTGAAGAGGCTGCCTCGCTCAAAGAACGCTTGAGGAAGAATCGGCGCGCTTGGACATCTTGGATGGCATCCCAGGCCGGCGGCGAACTTTAGGCCCTGCGCAATTGCTCAGCCACACGCCCGGAAGCGCGGCTTTGACGGCGATGAGTTTCTGACATGGCTGGCGAAGCGAGTTCGCCTTTGGTGGAAGCGCTCTAAAGGCGCATGATCGAGGTGAGCCGCGCCTACGAGGCCGGCCAGCAATTGATGGAGCGCGAGG
>JBCDAH010000182.1:0-7264 GCA_039186015.1 Pseudomonadota bacterium | reverse complement strand
TTGGCGCTGTTCGCACGCTCGCAAGCTCGCGGCTCGAGCGCGGGCTATTCTGCGAGGACGACCTCAGGCTGGAATAGCCGTGAGCGATAAACAATCAGCGCAGGTCAGCTGTCTGGCACCCCAGGCCGCGACCGCGGCCCGGCGCGTTGCGCCGCCCCCGCGGAGGGCCCGAGCGCAGCGAGGACCAGCCCGTGAGCGAAAACAACCGCGACCGCGGCCCGGCGCGTTGCGCCGCGCCCGCGCAGGGCCCGGCCGCTAGGCCGGAACAGCCCGTGAGCGATTATGCTAGGATGCACCGATTCCGCCGATGGCGGATGTGTCCTTGAGCGGCATTTGATTCTCACTCTGGGCCCGGCGCCGATCTGTTTGTATGCAAGGCTGCATCGCAGGTCGCGGGGCGCAAACCGCGAGGCCGGTTATGCCAATTCGTCAGCTCTCTTCGGCGACGATCAATCGCATCGCTGCGGGTGAAGTCGTTGAGCGCCCGGCCAGCGTCGTCAAGGAGCTTGTCGAAAACGCCATTGATGCTGGGGCGCGCGCAATTGATATCGTTGCCGTTGATGGTGGCTTGTCGTTGTTGCGCATCACCGACGACGGCTTCGGTATGACGGGAGCGGATCTGGAACTTGCCGTCGAGCGGCATGCGACGTCGAAACTCGGCGACGATGATCTGACCGACATTCGAACACTCGGATTTCGGGGGGAAGCGCTGCCCTCGATCGGCGCGATTGCCGACCTCACCATTGTGTCGCGATCCCGCGACTGTGCGCAGGCGTCTGAAATCAGAGTTGATTGCGGGCATAAGTCCGCTGTGCGGCCTGCGGCGCTTAATCGGGGGACGCGGGTTGAGGTGCGTGGTCTGTTTTCCGCAACGCCGGCACGCTTGAAGTTCATGAAGTCGGAGCGGTCCGAAAATCTCGCGATCGGCGATGTGGTGAAGCGGCTCGCCATGGCGCATCCGGAGATTGCGTTTACGCTGACTACAGGTGAGCGGGTGGGATTGCGGCTGCCGGCCTGCCCCGCCGGGCCGGATGGTCACCTCGCACGTCTCGGCAAGATCATGGGCAAGTCGTTTGTTGCGGACGCATTGGCGCTCAACGGCGCGCGCGATGGTATCGCCGTGCAGGGTTTTGCCGGTTTGCCGACGCTCAATCGCGGCGATACCACGATGCAGTTTCTGTTCGTGAACGGGCGACCGGTCCGCGACAAGGTCCTGATCGGGGCCGTGAAGTCGGGATACGGCGATCTCCTGCCGAAAGGTCGCTCACCGTACCTCGCAGTGTTTGTCTCTTTGGATCCGGCTGCAGTGGACGTGAACGTCCATCCGGCCAAGACCGAAGTGCGGTTTCGCGATGGGGGCGCTGTGCGTGCGTTGCTCGCGGGCGGTATCCGCAATGCCCTGGACGGCGCCGGTCACCGCGCGAGTGCCGGGGGCGGGGCTGCGGCCCTGGCGGCGTTCCAGAACCAGGCGACGGCGGCTGAGGGGCGCGGCGGTTCGCATGCCGATCGTCAGTCCTGGGCGCGAGGTGGATCTCATCGTCAGTCTGCCGGTGGCGCAGGCCTGACGGCGGAGTTCGGTGAGCGCGCCCAAGCACCGCTTGATGGGCTGACGGAACCGTCTGCCGACACGTCGGCAGACACGATCATTCCATTGGCATTTGCTGAGGCGGCGTCGCGGCCGCTGGGTGCTGCCCGTGCGCAGTTGCACGAAACCTACATTGTCGCCCAGACCGAGACCTCCGTGATTATTGTCGATCAACATGCGGCACACGAGCGGCTGGTCTACGAGCGCATGAAGGCGATGCTGGCGCACGGCGGTGTCAAACGGCAAGCTCTGCTCGTGCCGGAAATCGTATCACTCGAGCCGTCGGAAGTTGCGGCGCTGGAGGATCATTCCGATCGGCTTGCGCAGCTTGGCCTGGCGCTGGAGGCGTTCGGGACCGATGCCGTGGCGGTTCGTGAAATGCCAGCCCTGCTCGGGACGAAAGGGGTTGCGGATCTGGTTCGCGATCTGGCGGCACAGCTTCTTGCTGACGGCGAAGACGATCTCTTGACCACGCGCCTACAGCAGGTCTGCGCGACGCTCGCATGCCATGGAAGTGTGCGCGCCGGGCGACGCCTGACGCCTGACGAAATGAATGCGCTTTTGCGTGAGATGGAGGCGACGCCGGGCTCCGGACAGTGCAATCACGGGCGCCCGACCTACATCGAGCTGCAGCTGTCCGACATCGAGAAGTTGTTTGCACGCCGTTAGCACGCGCATCGTCATCCGCTGAATTGGCCGATCGCGATCTGCGTTGCGCCATATGTCCGTCGTGTGTGCTCCGAAAAGCCATCCGGCCAGGCGAGTTGGGTTGCCGTGGCTTCCTCGACGACGATAATCGCGCCGGATTCCAGCCATCCGTAGTCGCGGGCGGAGTTCAGGGCGCATTCGGCTAGGCCTTGGCCATAGGGCGGATCGACAAAGACAAGCGAGAACGTGTTCCGGTTCGTGGAGAAGCCCAGATTGGTCGCGTCGCTGCGTAAAACGCGCGTCGTCCCGCCAAGGCCGAATGTTTCGATGTTCTTGCGGATCACGGCGCGCGCGCGGGTGTCGTTGTCGACGAACAGACAGGTCAGCGCCCCGCGCGAGAGCGCCTCAATGCCGAGGGCGCCGGTCCCGGCGAAAAGATCGAGCACGCGGGCGCCTTGCAGTTCGAGATCTTCGATGCCGTGCTCGAGAATGTTGAACACAGCCTCCCGCACGCGGTCGGAGGTTGGGCGAATAGATCGGTCGGGCGGTTGTGCCAAGGCGCGCCCACGCAAGCGACCGCCGACCACTCTCATGACTTCGCTCGTGGCTTCTGACGCGCATTGGCGCCACGGCTGGGCTGCGGCCGGGGATGTCTCGCCCGCGCGTTTGCCGAATTGCGCGGCGCGGCGCTCTCCCCTCGCGCGGCCTTGCGCATCGGCCGTTTCGGCTTTTTCGCAGGCGTTGCAATGGCCTCGTCGTCATCTTCGGGCCGGATCCGGAACCGTTCGGCGAGTTGCGGGCCCAGCTGTTCCGCGAGGACGCGGCGCTTCACGCTCTCAGCGTCACCAGGCTTCAGGTCCGACAATTGAAACGGGCCGTAAGAGATCCGGATCAACCGATTGACCTGCAAGGCGAGGCTCTCAAGCACGCGCCGCACTTCACGATTCTTACCCTCGCGCAGGCCGACCGTCAGCCAGACGTTCTGGCCGGAGATGCTGTCGAGCGTCGCTTCGATCGGACCATATGCCATGCCGTCGATTTCGACCCCGTCGGCAATCTGATCAAGCTGCTCCTGGGTCACCGAGCCAAACGCCCGCACGCGATAGCGCCGGAGCCAGCCCGTCGCGGGCAGTTCCAAATGACGGGCCAGATCCCCGTCGGTGGTCAGCAGTAATAGGCCCTCGGTGTTAAAATCCAGGCGCCCGATCGAAATCACGCGCGGCAGATGTTTGGGGAGATTGTCGAAAACCGTCGGTCGTCCCTCAGGGTCACGATGGCTGGTCACCTGGCCTCTCGGTTTGTGATAGCGCCACAGCCGCGGGGCTGCCGCAGCCGGCAATGGGGCGCCGTCCACCAGGATGCGATCCTTCGGCCCGACCTCGATGGCCGGAGTTTCAAGCGTTTTGCCGTTTACCACGACGCGGCCTTCACCAATCCAGCGCTCGGCATCGCGCCGCGAACACAATCCGGCGCGCGCCATGGCCTTGGCAATCCGCATGGGTTCGACCGGGCCGCCGGTCGGCTCCGGTCGAGCTGGGCGGCGGCGCCTGTTCGCGGCACCGGCACCAGATGCACGCGTGGACGCAACCTGTGGTGTGCGCTTCAGCCCGCTCTTTGCTTTGTTCTGGGGGCCACGTTTGTTGCGCGGCGCATCTGCCTGTTCCTGGGCGGTGCCGCGCTGCCCGCGCCGAGGGCGCTGACGCTTGTTGTTCGTTGCCGTGGTGGTCGGCGCCTTGCGCGGACGTCCGGCCGATGGTCTTTTCGCCATGCGAGTCGATCTTTTGTTGCTGGAGCGCGGTTATGCCATCGGATAACCGGACAAGCCACATGCATATTGCGCTGGATGAAGCGCGCGCCGCGGCGGCCCGTGGGGAAGTTCCGGTCGGGGCTGTTCTCGTGTCGCCGCGCGGCGATATCGTCGCGCAAGATGGAAATCGTACGCGGGCCTTATCGGACCCGTCCGCGCACGCCGAAATGCTGGTCATTCGAGCGGCCGCAAAACGCCTTGGCAGTGAGCGCCTCTTCGATCACGACCTCTATGTGACGCTTGAGCCGTGCGCCATGTGTGCGGCCGTGATCTCGTTTGCCCGCATTCGGCGGCTTTATTTCGGTGCATCCGACCCCAAAATGGGTGCCGTTCTGCACGGCCCGAAACTGTTCAGCCAAGCCAGCTGCCATCACGCACCCGAAATCTACGATGGCATTGCGGAAACCGAAGCTTCGGAACTTCTGCGAACGTTCTTTGCGGCGCTTCGGGATCGTTAATTGTCAGAATGTGCGTAATCGGCCGCAGTTGTAAGGAAATAGAGGCGTTCGCCTCGAGCCGACACTTGTCATGGCGGATCCCTCGCGCACAACATGTATACTATGAAGTTCACATATGTCTGGTCCTTATGGAGGGCAGATGACGTGCAAGGTATCGTGTTTTGACAGTTGACTGGTTGCGCCATCGTCGGCGCGTTCCCGTATCGGGTTTGTTGGTCCTCCTGTTCGGTGTCGTTGCTGTGGTGCTCATGTTGCCGCCACCCGCGGCAGCCCAGCCGGCAACGCCGGAGAAGAACTCATACTTCGTGACGCTGGACGCTGTGATCCGTGCCATCCGGCAGTCTGCTGAGTTCTCTCAATTGGTCGAGACGCACAATCAGCAAGCCGAGGCCTGGTCGGACGACGAGATCCATGCGAGAGATCGTCGTTGGCGCCAAGGCGACAAGACGCTGATCGAACCGCTGCTCGCCAACCAGCTTTCCAAGGCGCTGGCGAAGGTGGCCGCCGCAAGTGACGGTGTGGTTGCCGAGATCATCGTGATGGGTAAGCGGGGATGCAACATCGCGATCAGCAGTGTCACGTCGGACTATTGGCAAGGCGACGAAGCAAAGTGGAAGCGGACGTTCGGTGCCGATACGTCGGACCGCTTTATCGACCGGGTTGATTTCGACAAGTCCACGAACACCTACGCGCAGCAAATCAGCCAGCGTCTTACAATCAATGGAAAACCGGTCGGTGCGATAACGATCGGGTTCGATATCGTCTACCGGCCAAAGTGAGACCCGCACCGACCCCCGGCGCCGCTGCACGGCCCGAAACTGTTCGGCCAACCAACCTGTCACTCCGCCCCCGAGATCCACGATGGCATTGCGGAGGCCGAGGCGTCTGAGTTCCTGCGAGCGTTCTTTACAGGGCTTCGTGGTCGGGAAGGCAGTGGCAGGCGGCCGCGCAAGCCGAGCCTTGGAAGATAAAGCGGTGTTTTCCCGCTGTTGAGTCATGTGAAATGAACGCGACGGGTCGTGCTACTTCCCATCTATCTCTCCAAGATTTCTATGATAGTCGGCAGTATTTTTTTTGAAAAATGGATCTGAACCTCGTCTGCGGTTTCTAGTATGACTCCGTCATCAATGAGGACGTTCGCGCCTGTGCTGCCGTCCAGAACGAAAAAATCGAACCGGTTCTTCCAGCATTCTATGGATACAGCGACCTTGTCGTTGATTAGAAACATCCCGGACGTGAGGTAGCCATCTTCAACCCCGCCAGGTCTTGCATGGTAGGGATTGAATTCCACCTCCAGGCCCAAATTGTGATGGTTTTGGCCAAACTTCATATGCCAGAGGGTGAGTACATCTGTCATCGTCTTGGTGTGGATTTGCGGATATTGTGGGCGTCGGGCATGCGACATCCATTTACTCACCGGCAATAGCATCCGTTATGAGTTTTTCTAACTCTTTTTTGTTGTGTTTGATTGCGTAAGTGTGCAGATATCTAAGGTCATTCAGCGACATCGCTCTTCCGCTCTTGAGATAATAAACGGCTAAGTCTGCATGAACCATGCCTCCGTGGCAGGCGGAATCGAATATCTCTGAGCGCGCGAGAGAAACTGGAACGCCGACAAAGTCAAGAATGCCGCGAAACCCAACAGAGGGCGGGTTGAAGTCGTATTCACCCTTTGGAATCAATTTGGCCATGACTAATGTATGGTAGCATTTTTTCTGCGACTTCATGTTTGGATGATATCTATAAACAAATGACGCACCGCCTGCCAGCCCAAGGGCGACGCCAAACGTGAATAATAAGATTCGAAATCTCACTTTCGGCTACCAGTATATGTTTGGACTCGATTGTTTGTGTTTTCAAACAGATTTTCATGGCGTGACTTGAAGAATAAATCGCATGATTTCTCCATCGAATAGGTGATGAGCTTTGAGATACTTTTGAGGCGGCTATGGATAATGTTCATTTTCTCCTCTCTTGGTTGCTGTTGGTAGCGCTGGATATCAGTTTCACTAGTTCAGTATGATTGTTCTTTTTTGCATAAGAGCGTAGTTTCTTGAAGTCGGCGAGAGACATAGCTCCATTGTTTCTCAAGTAAAAAAGTGCTAATGCAACATCGAACTTGCCGTCATGGCATGAGGTGTCAAAAATGGCGTCCCGAACGGGCAACACGGCGACGCCGACAAAGTCGAATGCGCCGCGAAATTTCATGCGATGTTCGTCGACGTAGTTGCCGTTTTTGATCATCGTCTGGGCTTCGGTCAAATTATAAGAACACCTGCTTTTTATTGTCATGGTTGGGTGAAGCTTGTAAACTGCGGTGACTCCAGCCATCATCCCGACAACAAAGCCGAACATAAGAAAGATTGCTTTTGTAATCATCTCTTGCTCCATGGGTGGCGGTGACCGTCAGTCGTGTTTGTTGAAGTCGGCGCGGTGCCCTGGCGTCGCAGCCATCAGATCACAGGCCGTCCTCCGAGCTTTAACTGGCTCTGGACGGCATTGCAGCGCAATGAAAGCGGCAATACTTATTTTATATGATCCGATTTGTTTCCGACTGCGCTGGTGATTAACTTTACAAGCGTGCGTTTGTTGTTTTTTATGGCGTAAGATCGTAGCGACTTTAAGTCGTCCAGCGACATAGTCCCGCCCTGCTTGAGGTAGTGGATGGCTAACGGGATATCCAAGTTGAAACCGAGACAAGCGGGGTCAAATATTGCGTTGCGCACCGGAAGTATTGGAACCCCGACGAAATCGTAGTCGCCGTGA
>JBCDAH010000181.1:0-7444 GCA_039186015.1 Pseudomonadota bacterium | reverse complement strand
GTTTGCATTCGGATACATGAGTTGCACATCGACGACTTGGCTGTTGAGCGATATCTCGACACCACTGCGCGTCACGATCCTGTCGATCGCCAAACCATTGCGCACCACGCCGCCAGACGCCGTGACGATGGTGAAGTCCTGCTGGCCAACCACCAGCTTGTCGAGCGTCACCGAGACTTTGCCGGATAGATCGGCCGCACCCGTAACGTCAATGCGATCACTCTCGCGCGTCGTGAGCGCGACGTCGACTTCATACCTGCCGGTTGACGTCTGTATGAGCTGACCGGTTAGAGCAGTCGTACCAATCGTGTTATCGGATTCCAGCGCAAAGACTCCGGCGTTCTCCAATATGCCATGGGTTCCGAGGTTGACGACCGCGCCCGCCTCCAGGCGCCCGCCAAGCTTGTTGTTGAAAGCGTTGTTGCCATCAGCGAGATCGACGACGCCCGACAGGACACCACCGTTTTCATTGTTGATGATGTCATTGCCGACACCACCGCGCACCGCCCAGCCTGACGCGGCGGAAACGTGCGCAGATGAGTTGAGCGTGTTGACCTCACCCGCACCGGATAGCGAGAAGTTGACCGCAGCGCCCGTGCCGTCCCCACCCCGGACACTACCGCCATTGAGATTGACCATCGTCGCGCCAGCACCACCGGCATTCTCCGTGCGGATGCCATCGCTGTTCTGACCTTCGGCAAGCAAATCGCCTGAGGTCGTAATGTCGATGATCCCGGCGCCGTCCTGACGTGCCGTTATACCGTGCTTCTCATCCGCCGACGCCATGATGTCGCCCGATGCGACGATTGTCAGATCTCCGTCATCGGCCTCGGCTGCGCTGATCCCGTGGCCGGTCTTTGTCACAATGCTTCCGGTCGCGGTGATTTCCAACTTGCCGCTGCCAGACTCGCTCGCACTGATCCCATCTTTGTCGACATCAATGGCGTGTGTCGCATTGATGATGAGATTACCGGCTTCCGCTTCCGTCGCTGCAATGCCGTCGGCTTTGCCCGTGACATTCCTGACTGTCGCAATGGTCAGATCGTCGGGACCGTCCTCTGTCTCACTGATGCTGGTGTCGACCGTACCCATCATGTCGCCGGGAGTGTCACTAACGCCGGTGTCGGGCGGATCGAAGTAACCCGGAGGCAAGGGCAACGGGACGATTATGGGGCCCGGCGGATCACCATCGGGCGGCTCATTGCTTGGTGGCTGCGTTGGATCGGGGGACTCCGGACTCGTTACGACATCGGTCTCGGTCGCGTCCCAAACAAGACTGGACCGAGACGTTCCACCAACACCTGTGTCGAGAATGAGCGACGGCCTGATCGAGATTGCGTTGTCGGTCGCCTGCGTGTCTTTCGATGCGTGCCCCTGTACGCCATCATAGCCTGAGACGTCGTGCCCCTGAAATGTACCAGGTTGAAACAGCGCACCAAACTGCGAAAGCGCCGTCGCACCGGAGTTTGCAACACGACTATCCGGCACAGCGAGATCGACATTTGTCAGTCCGGCGTCACCAACAAAATCCGTCGGATCGAGTGAACAGTTTACGGAGCCGCCGGAGGTCGTTTCGACCTGACAATCGGCGATGTGCGCGTTGTGCGATTCGACCAGCAGAACAACCACGGCCGTGGCGATCAGGAGAAGGACCGTGAGTGTAACCCAGACATTTGCGCGCGGCCGTCTCGCAAGCTTGGACGCCAACTCCTGAGACACCAGCTCCCGCGACACCAATTCCTGAGATACCAGCGCCCGCGACTCGCTGTCGTCCAGAACGGCCCCTTGATCACGCGCGCCGCAAGCCCCGCACTCTCTGTTTGGTCTTTCACCGTGGTGAACGGACATCCGCGATACTCTTCCGCAATACTGGCTGCGCTTTGACTTCAACTCGACGCCAGCGACTTCAACTCAACGTCATCGCGCGAATTGGGCTTATCCGACGGGACGTCAACACTGTGCGGTCCCTTTCGCTGTGCGATCCGTCTGTCCTGCGCGCGGCTCCCTACACCGCGCGATCCTTTGCGCTCTTCACATTCGCAAATCCGCCTCACGCGGAGGCGGCACCGTTGACATCACCAATGTCGGCCGCCCGCTACTCGCGCAAACGACCTTCACCAAACGTTTCAGGCAACTCATCCGTTAACGAACTATATTTAGGCTGTCAAATGTCATTTGTGATAATTTCTCGACACCTGTCGCGCTGAAGTGGGGATGAGTCTCGTGATGCATCGAGACGCAACAGGTCGCTGCAACACCCACGGCCGATTCAGCAAATCCAGAATCATGGAGTTGATTTCACGGCACACTCCGACTACTGATGTTGCCACCAACAATTCGCCTACAGTGTTTGTGCTTTATGGGGGTGATGTTGCCACGGCACCGCCAATGCGCGGCGCGGAATCATGGCGCCTCGTCAAGTGGTTGACGTTGTCTGTTCGAGCCTTTGCGCTCCGGTGCCGTACTGCGCAAGGATCGGATGTTTCGGGCCCGTGGATAGTGCGGACGCGCGATGCCGCAGATCCGAAGCAGCTCCGAATTTGGAGGATATCGAATGCGTAGATCGTGGTTTGGCGCTGTGAAATGCCTGGCCGTTGTCACGGCCGGCGTTGTCGCATTGACCGTGCCGGCACTGGCGCAAACCAAGTCAGCGCCGAAGCAATCGGCTGCTGCTCCAAAGCCCGGTTGGGTGGTGAATTGTGCGAATTCCGGCACCGGGCTGGTATGCCGTGCCGTGCAAACGCTGGTCGTCCGCAAAACGCGCCAGCGCCTGCTCGGCGCGTCCGTTCAGCGAGACCCAAGCGGCAAGGCGACAACGCTGCTCCTCAGCTTGCCGCACGGTCTTTATCTGCCGTCGGGCCTCAGCATCCAAGTTGATAAGGGCAAGGCAACCAATCTGGTGGTCCAGACTTGCGATGTGAAAGGGTGCTATGCCGGCACAGCGCTGTCGAACGCACTCGTCAAGCAAATGATTGGTGGCAAGGCGATGGCCGTCACATTCAGCAATCTCAAGAAGAAAAAAATCGCCGTAAACATGCCGCTAGACGGTTTCGGCGCGGCCTATAAGAAGCTCAACAGCGACTGAGTTTTCAGACGCAAGCCGGCCAAGGCGAGGTGCACTATCGGTGTGTAAAGCTCTGACGCTTCAAAGCTCTGAGCTTTTCGCCGGTCTCACAGTCCGGCACGATCCCGCAACATGGCCCCTGAGGTGGCGGTGGCCGCGCATGCCCCCAACACATGCCTCCAAAGGCTGCGACTGCTGCACGTGGGGCGTTTTCAGACGAAGGTGCGACGACAGCCTTCGCCTCCATAGACGCGGCCATGCTCTCATCTAGAGCGGCCATACAATCAGGATCGTCGGGACAGAAACCGCAATCACGACGATCTCAAGCGGCAGTCCCATGCGCCAGTAGTCGCCGAAGCGATAGCCGCCCGGTCCCATGATCAGCGTATTGTTCTTGTGTCCGATCGGCGTGAGAAACGCACAGGATGCTGCGACAGCAACAGCCATAAGAAACGGGTCTGGATTGACGCCGAGCGCTTTCGCAACGCCAACAGCGATTGGTCCGGCAATGACGGCCGTTGCGGTGTTGTTCAAGACGTCGGACAGCGTCATGGTGACCACCATGATCAGCGTCAGGATAGCCCAGGCTGGCGCGCCCTGCGCGAGATCCACGATCCCGCGTGCGAGTAACTCCGTACCGCCAGACTGTTCGAGCGCAGCGCCAATCGGTAAGAGCGATCCAATCAGAACGACGACCGGCCATTCGATGGTGTCATAGAGCTGGCGCAGCGGCACGATGTTCAAGACAACGTAGAGAATGGTTACGGCGGCCAGGGCGATCGGCAAGTACAAGAGCCCGAGACTGGCGAGTGCAATCGCGACAGCGAACAGACCGCCGGCCAATGCTGCGCGCCCACGATCCGTGACGCTCAGTCCGCGCCCAGCCAGCGGTAGCGCACCGAGCCAGTCGACAGTTTGCTGCACGCGTTCCTCCGGCCCCATCAGGAGCAGAATATCTCCGGGCAGCAGCCGAATGTTGCGAACGCGTGTCGTGATCGTGCGCCCCTCACGCGAAATGCCGACCAGCCAGACGCCATGTAGGCTATGGAGACGCAGGGCCTGCGCCGTGCGTCCGTCAGCAAGCGTGCCCTCGCGCACGACCGCCTCGAACAACGTCAACGCGCCGTCTTTGGTTGTTTCGGCCTCGTTATCTCGCGATCGCACGCGCCCGACCGGCACGCGGCGCTCCGCTTCCTCCGACTGCGCATAGGACAGCTCCATGTCATTCACGAAGCGGTCGAGAGACTGCGCCGGTGTTTCAACGAGAATGACATCTTCGGCCAGCAGTCGCAGATGGCGCGCGTATTGCGGCAAGCGCACGCCGCCCCGGACGACAGCAACAACAGCGATGTCATGCTCATGGCCGCTGTCGTCGAGTTCGCGGATGGTCTTTCCGATAGACTTTGAGCCTTCATCCAGGCTCAACTCGACCAGATAGGTCGCGATATCCAGAAGTGCGCGCCTTGGTTCGCGTTCGCGGGCAGCCTTCGGGATCAATCGCCAGCCGATCAGCGCGATAAAAGCAACGCCCGCCAGCGTGCACGCAATGCCGACCGGCGCGAAGTCGAACATCTTAAACGGCTCGCCAAGCTCACTCGCGCGGTAACTTGAGATAATGATGTTGGGAGGCGTGCCGATCAATGTGATCATGCCGCCGAGAATGGTTGCGAAAGACAATGGCATGAGCGTGATAGCCGGCGATCGCTTGGCTTTTTCTGCGGCTTGAACATCGACAGGCATTAACAACGCAAGCGCGCCGACATTGTTCATCAATGCCGACATCCCGGCACCAAGGCCGGACATCACCGCGATGTGGGCGGCAACCGATCGTCCTTGATCCACAAAAAAGCGGGCAATGTAATCAATTGCGCCTGAGTTTGTGAGACCGCGCGACACGACCAGAACCAAGGCGATGATAATCGTCGCCGGATGTCCGAACCCGCTGAACGCCGTCTCCTGCGGGACGACGCCAACGATAACGGCTACGATCAGTGCGGCGAATGCGACGACATCATAGCGGAACCGCCCCCAGAGCAGCAGCGCAAAGATGGCCACAAAGAGAGCGAACAAGATCATCTGATCAGTCGTCATGCGCGATCCTTCATCGGTCGTCGTCCATAGTTCATGACGTGCAGCTCGCCGTCGGCACACGGCGTCCTCAACAGGCTGAACGCTGCACGGCCTCGCATGGCACCAGTCTCAGCCTACGTCCCGTTGATGCTTAGCGCGTCAAAACCCAAGCCGCCAACCGGCGCGCTCATTTGAGGTTTCGCCAGGACTGCTTCCCATGCCACGCATGCGATTCCATGGGGTCGCCAACCCACCAGCACGAAATCCTGTGGATGTTTTGCCTGATGGTCCGGCCTGGTCTCGCATGACACAGACTTACCGCGCTAACGCGAAATTGATCGACGAACTCCGCCGCGCACGCGACGGAAACTGCGGCACAACGTCGTTAGCCATAGAAACCTGCTGATCACGCCACACTGCCGACCCCTGACTGTCTGACGCTCGAGCAGTCAGAGGACGCACAGGTGCTTTTCGGCGTGCATTCTGCCCGCGACCAGATAGGAGTTACGTGTATGATCGGAAGTCTGACCCGACGTCTGGCGCGCGCTTTCACACGCGATTTCCTTTGCGCACTCGTGGCTTGTGTTGGGATGGTGGCGCTACTAAACCTCGGGCCAGGACGCGATATTCCATTGCCGATCATTGACGTGGTTGGGGATGTGGCGCGCTACGTCGTGGGTGTCCTGGGGCTTTCTGATGCGGCTGGTTCAGCTGCGTCTCTGATCTCATCCGGACATGATGTCGTAAACAATGCGTGGCCAATTACGGGGTTGGCGCTCCTTTTTTCGGCCGTACTGAGTACGACACTCCTATTGGCCCGCGTTATGGCCGGGTCGTATGCGGCCCGCGAACGGCAGATTTGGCGTCGCCGTTAGACAACGTATGAGTTAAAGGGTCTCGTAAACTGAGCTGCGAATGCCCACTTACTTTGGATCCGGTCGTGACATGAGGATGACGCAATGAGGAAACCGGCCGCTCACCATCTGCGCCTTCAGCTGCTAGTTGCCTGGTGTCTCGCCTGTTCCTCCGTAACGGCCCTGGCGGTGGTTTTGCTGCAGCCTGAGCGCTGGATCACGGCTTCTGTTGAGCGCTTGTCGACATCTGCCAGCCGCATCATTCCCGATGAGGTGGTAAGCAATGTTCCCCGTTCGTTTGACCGGTCTCACGTCCGGTTCAGCGGCACACTTGCAGATGGCCAGCCGCTTTCGGGAGACGTTCGCGAAGGCGACCACATCACGATTGGCGGGAAAGACGGGCTAAAGCGCGTTTTTGCCGTTACCGATGTGGACCGGCATGAGATCCCGATGGGGCCGCGATCCGCACCGCGACCGCTCGCCATCCTTGTCGTTACCGCACGAGACCTCGACCGTCCTCAATCGCAACCGATCCGCTTCATTATCGAAGATCGGAATGCTCGGGGTGTTGCTTCGGTCATGGAAAGGTCACCGCGCGCGTTGTGATCTGGTGACACGCACAGAGTGTGGAATGCGCGTTTGCCGCGGAATGCAATGGACGGCCGGCCGCCGGTCGGGTACCCGTAGACGATTGTACGGTCTAAGTTTCGGGGCTGGCGATGCGTCTTAATCCACCATCACTCCTGGTTTTTCTGATGGCCCTGGTTCTGGGGCTGATGGCAATGGCGACGAAGCTCGGTTATTTCCAGATCCCACGTTACATCCCGCATCAAGAGTACTGGCTGGCGATCACAGCCTATCTGACACTGATGGTCGGAACTGTCGTACGCGGGCTGTAAGGCGCGGTTTGTGGCGCCAAGGCTTGCGTAGCAGGGCGCAGACCAACCACATGGTCCAGTCCGGACATTCGCGTCGCCTTAAGTCACCATGGAATGCGTTTTCGGTCCTCGAAAAAGCCGCCAGTTGGCCCGTCGTCCGGGAGTGTCGCGAGCCAGACCGGCGTATCCGCTCCTTCCTCGACCGTACGCGTTGCATTTTCGCCTCCCATTTCGGTCTGCACCCAGCCGGGCGATGCTGAGTTGACTTTGATTGGCCCATCTCCCAGTTCGGCGGCTAGCGTCAGTGTCAGAACGTTCAGCGCCGCTTTGGACATGCGATAACCAGGTGAACCAACCCCGATTGACGCCATCTGACCGAGGCCGGACGACATATTGACGATCCGGCCGTAACCTTCGGACCTCATCAGCGGCAGGACCGCCTGAATCATCCGCAAGGCCCCGATAGTGTTGACCTCCAGACTCTTGCGGACGTCGTCAATCGGCACGTCCGCGACCGAGACCCAGTCCTCGCCCGGCTGGCGATCCAGGAGTATTCCCGCGTTGTTCACCAGAACATC
>JBCDAH010000180.1:0-7632 GCA_039186015.1 Pseudomonadota bacterium | reverse complement strand
CGCCCAGCTGCTTCTCGCGCAGCTTCTGGTAATCACTACCGGACATGTAGTCGGTGTTCTCACCGAGACGCTTCATCATGCGATTGTATGTCTTATCCTTAAGCAGCGCAGAAAATGCCGCCTCGAGTTTTGCGACAACGTCCTTCGGTGTCCCGGCCGGCGCCATGACGATCCGGTGCATGAACCCGATGTCGCCTTCCACACCGACTTCCGCCAGCGTTGGCACGTCTGGGTAGATGCGCTTTGCGCCGGCGGTTGCCAGAACGCGTATCTTGCCGGCGGCTACGAGCGAGCCAATCGCCGACGGGAATCCCATCGAGATGTCCGCATCGCCGGACAGCAGAGCTTGCAAAGCCGGCCCGCCGCCTTGGTACGGGACCATGTTGAAGTAGGCATCCCGTGCCTTCATGATTTGCGCCGCCGGGACAAACAGGGCGCCCCAGTTGCCCGAATGAGCCATACGGACAGAGCCCGGCTTTTTCTTAGCCGCAGCCACGACCTCATCAAACGTTTTATAAGAGCTATCGGCACGGACGATGACCGCAATGGGTGCGTAATTGATCCGTGCGATCGGCACGAAGTCTTTCATCGGGTCGTAGGGTAGCTTCTCGACATGCTGCTGCAGCATGTCGATGTAGTTATGCGTGAAAAGCAGCGTGTAACCATCTGATGGGGATTTCGAGACCTCCTGTGTGCCCTTCTGCCCGCCGGCGCCCGGCGTCAGGCGGACGATCATGGCTTGGTTGATGAACTGCGGAATCGTCGAGGTGATCACCCGAGCGTTCAGGTCATGTGAGCCGCCAGCACCAAGCGGAATAACCATCGTGATGGGCTTTTCCGGATAATCCGCAAAGGCCGGCCCTGCGATCCCCAGCAGTGCTACGCTCGCGGCAACTGCTAACGTACTCATAAGTCTTTTCAGCATGTCCTCCTCCTTCTTTGCTTGCCGTCATGGTCCGCTTCTTTCGGCGAACTGAAAGTGAATGGTTCTGCGCCCTGAAGGCTGCGTTCAGGTTCACGACATGGAAACGCTCCGCATGCGCCGCCAAAGCAGGATGCCGATCACCGGGGTGATCGCGAGCACGCCGACCATGCCGATCCGTTCCGTAAACAAGAACTGAATCGGTGCGTTCTGAGCCATGGCCATCGTCTGCCCGAAGGCGTACTCCATCGGCGGCCCGAGGATGAATCCCATGACCATGGGCATCAAGTTGAAGCGCGCTGCGCGGGCGATCAATCCGATCGCGCCAAAGGCAACCAGCATAAGCAGATCGAACGAGTCCGAGCGAAACACGTAAGCACCAGCGAATGCGAACATGATGACAACCGGAACTAGGACCGCATTCTTGATAGTGACCAGACGAGAGAAGAACGGAACCGAGAGATAGCCGATCACAAGAAACAGCAGATTGGCGATGACCATGGCGATCAGAATGCCGAAGACGGTCGCGCCATGCTCTTCGAACAACTGCGGTCCCGGGCGCAGACCTTGAGCGACAAAGGCGCCCAGCAAGATCGCGGTCACGTTGTCGCCTGGTATGCCGAGCGTCAGAAGCGGCACCAGCGTTGGGCCATTGACAGCATTATTTGCCGACTCCGCGGCGGCGACCCCTTCAATCTCGCCCTTGCCGAAATTCTCGGGCGTCTTGCTCGCATTCTTTGCAGCCGAATACCCCATCATCGCCGCGACGACCTGCCCGAGGCCGGGTACGATCCCAATCGACGCACCGATGACGCTTGACCGACACATGGTCCGGAAACATCGCTTGAGCTCGCTCCAACTCAGCCGCTCGCCGACAACGGCAGCCAGTGCCTGGCCCTGATTGGAGCGCATCACGACGCTGGCGATTTCCGGTATGGCGAAGACGCCGATGAGCATTGGAAGCAGTGGGATGCCGGACTTCAGGTCGAACAGGCCGAACGTAAACCGCTCAACACCGCCAAGCGGGTCGGTTCCGATAAAAGACAGCCAAATCCCAAACAAGATCATAATCAAACTCTTGATCGGGTTTCCGCCGCTGGTAACGGCAATGACCACCAGCGACAAAAGCAAAACCGCGAATATCTCCGGTGGGCCAAACTGCATCACCAGAAGGGCAATCGGAAAGATCATCAAAATCGTTGCAATGTCGGAGAACGTGTCGCCGAAGACGGAGGAGACAAGCGCGATATCCAGCGCTTTGCGGGATTGCCCCTTTTTGGTCAGCTGATAGCCGTCGATGGTTGTTGCAACAGCGGCGCCGGTTCCCGGCATGGAAACCAAAATGGCGGGAATACTGCCACCGAAGATTCCACCTTTGTAAACACCAAGCAAAAACGGGATGCCAACCAACGGATCCAGAAAGAACGAGATCGGGAGCAGAATGGCCATAGCCATCAAGGTCGTGAAACCGGGAAGCGCGCCAACCAGCATACCGCCGAACAGTCCCGCGCACATCCACAGGATGGTGTCAGGTCGCATGGCCATGGCGAGGCCTTGCAGGAACTGCTCGATCATTGCGACGGTCTCTCGGCTTGGCCGGTTTCGCCGAGCACGCCGGCAATAAAGAACTCGATCTCCGACAGTTCCGGCAGCGAGACAGCAAGAACGCGGGTCGCCACGAGGTAGAGCAGGATGGGCGGTACGACGGCGGTGGGGATGATGCCAACTGGACTGCGATTGCCAACCAACATGGAGATCATGGCGAGGCTGAGCGCGCTGGAGGTGAAAAAACCGAAAACGGTCATGGTGAGCGCGTAAAACAGCATCACACAGAAAAGCAGGACTCCTCGTTTCCAGTCGTTACTCTCACCGGAACCCTCAAGCCAGATCTTTTCGGGACGAAGAATGCACCGAAGCACAAAAATTGCGTTGAGAACAGCCAGGCTGCTCAATATCATATAGGGAAACAGGGTTGGCGCAATTGCGGTGAGCGACCGCCCAAATAGAACTTTCGGCGCCGCAACCAGATGTGACATGAAGAGGATCGAAAGGCAGGAGAGAATAAGGAGTGTTCCTGCCACCAAAACCTCAGGGTCCAGGCGCCTGTTTAACGAGTCCATTTTTTATGGCTCCTCCCGTGGCCATCATCATGCCCGCTGCCCAAATCCACCTAAAATGCGAATTCCGGGTAGCAGAATGCGGAACCTGCATACAGCTCAGCCAGCGGCGAGTTCGCGGTCAAAGAGTGCGATCAATTCCGGATTGAACCGTGCGCGTGTCGCCTGCACTTCGCCGCGGCACGCGTTGGCAAAACGCGTCCGCTCCGTTTCACTCAAGTCGACAATCTCGACACCGTCGCGCGCAAGCGCGGTCCGACAGACGGCGTCGTCGTTTTCGGCGAACTGCCGTTGCGCGCGCGTCGCTTCGGCGACGGCAGCTTCGATCAGCGTGCGAATGTGGTCAGGCCACGACTCAACCGTCGCTTTCTGGAACAGCACCAGCGCAACGCCGAGCAGATGCCGGCTCAACGTGATGTGCCGGTGAGTCTTGTGGAGTTCGAAATTGTAGATGTTGGTGAGCGGATTTTCCTGCGCGTCTACGTCTCCGGTTTCGACGGCCTCTGGCAGATCGCGGACATCAATCGCTTTGGGATCAAACCCGAGCGCACGGAACACACGCTGATGATCCTCATTGGCCAGGGTGCGCAGCTTGAGCCCTTTGCAGTCCGACGGTGTTCGAATCGGCGAGCGGCTTGAGATGTGGCGCAGGCCATTGTCCCAATATCCAAGCACCCTATAGCCGGTTGTTGCCTGGACCTGAGCTTTCAGCCGATCTCCAAGTGCGCCATCCAGGAGACGATAGGCGCGTCGACGGTCCGGCACCATGAAGTGCTGATCGAACACGCCAAGCTCCGGCACGCGCTTGGCCAGATAGCTGGACGAAAAATAACAGCCGTCAATTGCCCCCTCTTCGGTCATGGACAGAAGCTCAGCCGCCTTCTGTCCGCGCGTAACAATGTTTTCGTCGAAGTCGAGTATGACGTCTCCGCCGCTGAGCCGTGTCAACGCTTCTCCAAGCGCCCGCCCACCGCGCGTGTGGACGGACTGGTCGCCCTGATAGCCGCCAAATCGAATTGTCATCACCATTGACACGCATCCACGCTACATGAGTTCGGTTGTTACATGAGTTCGCTCATCAGTTCGTCCGGGTCGGGCGGTAATGGCACCGGCTCGCCACGCTTTGCTGAAACGTCCATGGCCATGGTCAACAGCAGGTTGCGGTGGCCGTCCTGCGCCGAAGCGTGCGGCGTTTGCAGCCCGGCGTAGAGCCGTTGATACCACGCGTTGGTTTCTTCGCGCATGGGGCCCCACAGCTGCCCGCCGTGCAGGTCGCCTGGCGGATAGCTCGTCAAGAACTCGACATGGCGCGCGGGCGCCTTGTAGCCTTCGGGTGCATAGCCGGCGCCTTGCGCGAAGTTGGTCGCCATCACGAGATCCCGATGCGTGTCCTCGATATCGATCACGCCTTCGGTCCCGACGATGCCGATTTCGATGCCATACACGGCGCCGGGCCAGACCTCGGGCAAGGCCCATGATATGTTCATGGAAAAGATCGCACCGTCGTCCATGGTGAAAATGCCGAAGGTCGAATCTTTCGTACCCCAGGGGCCCAGGACTTTGTCGGTCGAACGGGCGTAGACACTGGTCGGTGTTTTGCCCTCCATCAGCCAGAGCGACATGTCCAAGCTATGGGTGCCGGAGACAACCATGGGCGTGAGCGTCTCACGCTCTTGCGTCCGCTGCACTGTCGCGATCGGCACCATCCGGTTCATGAAGGCGCGCGTGACCACCGAGTGTACGTCGCCAATCTGTCCGGTAATCAAGCGCTCCTTGATCGTGAGGAAGCGGCGCCGAAATCTCTGCGTATAGCCAATGACCGCATCGACACCGGCTTGTTCAATCGCCGCGAGAATCTCAGCGGACCGGCGCGCATCCGTCGCCAGCGGCTTTTCGATGAACAGCGCGTGACCTTGCTCAATCGCGAGCATGGCCGGGTCGAAATGGAAGTTCTCGTCCGTTGCGATGATGGTTGCGGTCACTTCCGGTCGACGCAGCAGCTCGCGAAAGTCCGTGGTGAAGAAATCGGCGTTGACGTCGTCGGCGAGTTTCTTGCCGATGTCGGATTTGATGTCGCATAGCCCGATCCAGCCGACACCGGGATAGGCGCGTGCAAGCTCGGCGCGAATGCGGCCGATTGTTCCGCAACCGACGACGGCAAGACCGATTTCTTTTGTCTTCGTGGCCAACCGAACAGCTCCCTAACTGGATGTTGCAGGCGGAGACTCCGAGAGTGGCTCCGCGCGTTTTCTCAGAACGTTCAAGGCGCGCATGACGCCTTCGATGATCACCACAAACACCGCCACCATCAGAACGGTTCCGATCCACTGCGAGAGGATGAAGCCGATCGATTTATCCTCAAAGACCAGGAGTGCGCGGCGCAGGTTTTCGTCGGCGAGCGGTGCGAGGATCACGCCGAGCACGATCGGCGCCGTCGGAAAACGAAATACGGATAGAACCCAGCCGAAGACGCCTGCAGCGAACATGATCCAGACATCGGCCATCGACAGCTTCACAGCATAGGCCCCAATGATGCAGACGGGCAGGATCAGCGGCATGAGGATGCCGCGCGGAAGGCTGAACAGCTTGACGCATGGGCCGATCAGCGCGAACGCGGCGACATACATGATGAGATTGGCAACGATCAGCGAGGCATAGATGAAGTAGATCAGTCCCGGGTGATCGATTTCGATTGTTGGGCCGACAACGACATTCTTCAACGTGAGGGCAGCGAGTAGGGCGGCCGCGGCGGCGTTGCCGGGTATCCCGAGCGCGAGGGTCGGCAACATGGATCCACCGATGTTGGCGTTGTTGGCTGTCTCAGCACAGACAATCGCCTCGTAACTCCCCTTGCCCCATTTCGCCTTTTCGTCCGGATTGGCGCGGCGGCGCCCGATGTCGTACGCCAGAAACGACGCCACGTTGGCGCCCGCGCCAGGGATCGCGCCGATAAACGCCCCAAGGGTTCCCGAGCGCAATGCGGACGGGAGAAAGCGAGCGAGCTTTCCAAGCGGAGGGATGATGCGCCCGACCTTCGAAGGGATTGTCGGGAGGTCCTTTGCCGGCAACGTACGGAGGATTTCGGACATGCCGAACAAGCCGATCAGAACCGCAACGTAAGAAATGCCGTCGTAAAGAGCGAATGATCCGAACGTGAAGCGGGGAACGGCGTGGATCGCGTCCAACCCGACAAAGGCGATCAACATCCCAATCCAACCCGCAATCCAGCCCTTGAGCGGCATCGAGCCGGCCGCCATAGACCCGGCAACCATGATGCCGATGATCGCAAGCCAGAACATCTCCCACGACTTGAAGTTCAGCGCGAAGGTCAAGATCAGCGGGATCAACGCGATCAACAAAGCAATGCCGACCATGCCGCCGACGAAAGAGGCCGCAATGGACATGCCAAGCGCTTGTCCGCCTTCTCCGCGTTGAGCAAGCTGGTGACCTTCGATCATCGTCGGCACGGCGTCAGGCGTACCTGGGATATTGATCAGAACCGCCGAAATCGCACCGCCGAAGACGCTTCCAGTATACACACCCAGCATGAAGCTGATCGCAATGTCCTGCGGCATGCCGGCGGACAGGCCGATCAGCAAACCCATCGCCATTGTCGTCGACAGGCCCGGAAGCGCACCCCATACGATCCCGAGACAAACGCCGCAGAGCGACATAACCACCAGCGCTGGTGCCAGGGCGGACAGGATCGCATCAACCATCAGAACGAACCTGGAAGCGGGATTGCAAAAACGTGCTGGAAGACCAGGCTCAGAAGCGCGGTCCAGCACACGCAGATAAGCGCCGTGATCCAGATCGCGCCCCGCCAGAACATCGTGATGATGACCGCCAATGCGATAATGGTCACCGGCTCAAACGCAGAGATCGTGTGCCGAAATCCGCCCAGAACCACATCGTAACGAAAGGCGAGAACCTGGAGCGACGCAATGTAAATCGCGACGGCGACCGCCAGGCCGAGGGACTTGAAGTCGGTCGCCAGGTCGCGATCATCAAGCATCGGCAGCGCCGTTCCCGACCGCCACCGCGCAACGGCCGACACACCGAGACCGACGGCCAACAATAACAGGGATGCCGAGACAAGAAACGGAAGCAAGCCGGGCGCCGTTAGAAGGGTGTCTGGAACGGGCAACGCGACACTCGCGATCATGACGGCGCCGGCAAGCGCAATCAGAAGCGCCGTTGCGATCAGATCAAGCATTGGCGAGGCGTAGCCGGCATGGGCTTCCTCACCTTCGAATGTGACGCGTTGTTGCGTATCTTCGCTCACTCAGTTCCCCTGAGAGCCACTATGTGTGAAGCGTTGAACTGATGACGATGCGGACCGCCAATCAGACGCATGATATGAATCTGAGGCGGCCCGTCGGCCTTTTAGGAGCGCACCTTGATCGGCGGTGGCTTATATCCCTTCGGCGGCCACCACGACTCGAACTCGTCCGGTGACGGCAAGCCAAGCTCTTTTGCGGACTTCACCTTGGCCCCGATTTGCGCTTGGAATTTGTTAAAGATGTCGACCGTGACGGTTTCCATCAATGCGCCTTCGCGGTCTGCCGCTTCGCCGATCTTGATGTCGGCTTG
>JBCDAH010000179.1:0-7694 GCA_039186015.1 Pseudomonadota bacterium | reverse complement strand
GTGTTCAGAAAAAAATGGAAGCCAATGGTTTAGCAGACCTAATTCGCATAATGAGATCGTGATTTAGAAAAATAGACCGGACCGCGCCAACGGCCAGCGCATTTTCGCCTATGGCGGAAATACCCTTGTCACGCTCGCAACGAGGCTCGTTGGCCTGTCCCACGCCGTTCCAAACAACACCTAAACCAGAGGTTGAAAGAGGGCAAAGGAAAATGAAACTCATTGTCGCAATGACTGAAATCATACCTTGAGATCCATCTCGAAGTGAATGCAGTCGCCGCGATAACGAACATCGGCGAAGTAGATGAGCTCGCCCGTGCTATCAACGAGATAGCGCTTTATGCGCGCGATTGGGTCGCCTAAGGGGTATCCCAGTTCAAGCGCGTTTTCAGCATCGCACTTTTCGATCATGACCCGCTGCCATGCCCGTTCGATCCGAACGTTTGGCAACGCAAAAAGAACCGGCAGCGCCAGTTTTGTCCGAAAGTCTCGCTCGGCTTTCTCAAATATTGTTTGAGAGATATAGAGAGAAATAATGCAGTAGCGTAGTCCCTCGCGATTGTGGGCGCGTTTCAGGTAATAGTAGCTGTCCGCAAGTCGGCCCTGGTCGACCTTCACGTTGAGCCGTTTCGGGCGATCCTCAATGGCTGCGACTTCCGGCTCGTCGTTGCGGTAGAGATCGAGAAGATCCGCAATGGCTGTTTCGACCTGTAATGGCTTGCGCGCCTTGATGCCTGCGGTCACGACGGTTCCGCGGCCGCGTTCTGGCTTCAAAAGCCCGTCGTTGCGCAGCAGCTTGATGGCTTCCCGAACCGTCACACGTGCGACGCCCAACTCGGCGATGAGAGCATCCAACGACGGTAGCTTTTCGCCCTGCCGCCACTCACCGTCAGCAATGCGTTGGCGAAAAATTTCGGCCACCTGGTGATAGAGCGGCAACGGCGCAGATCTCTTCAGAACGCTCGTTGTCCGGTTCGGCATACTACGGGTTCGGGCCATCAGATCCACACTTCCGGTCGCCCAGCAGGATTTTTGAAAACCGCGCTTGCACAATCGATTAGCACTGCTTAACGTCGAAACGTACTATCTATAGGACGTTTGGGCAAGCGCTTGCGATTTCACGGAAGCAGCCTGTCAACGCCGCATCTCAAGGTGCAGTATGAGTCTCGTCATTGCCGTTTTATCCCGGCTGAACCGCGTCAATCTCGAGCTGTGCCGGGTCGCGTCCATTTTGTTGTGTGGCGCGATCGTCGGCATCGTGGCTGCCGGCGTTTTCTTCCGGTATGTGCTCAACGACTCGTTGTCGTGGGCCGAAGAACTGTCGAAATTCTGCATGCTCTGGCTTGTCTTCGTCGGGTCACCGATCGCCTTGAGAGCCGGAAATCATATCGCAATCGAGATTCTGCCGGGCGCATTGCCAGAGCGTATGGCTGCCATTCTCCGTACCATGGTGATGGCAATTGTCATTACGTTTCTATTCATCCTGATCTGGAAAAGCTGGGGCTTCGCCGCGAACGGTTGGAACCAGACCGCAATCGCAATCGGTGACGTGTCGATGTTCTGGATCTTTGTCGCGATTCCGGTCGGCTCTGCCAGTATGCTCCTCGTTGCGGTCCAGTTGTTCTTCGAGCACCTGACGCGGGTCTTTGGCGGGACACCGCCTGTTGACCCGTTTCTCGTCCGTTATGCCGGCGATCTCACAGGACAGGTGAGCAAATGATTCCTCTCACCTATCTGTGGATACTGTTCATTTCCATCGCGATCGGCGTTCCGATCGTTTTCGCGCTGGGTATCGCACCGGTTGCTGCCTTCGTTTTGGCCGATCGAACGGTTTTTCTGCAGTTACTCGCGCAAAAGCTGTATCTTGGCATCGACCAATTCCCGCTTGTCGCTATTCCGCTGTTTATTCTCGCCGGTGAAATCATGAACACCGGCGGCATTACCGAACGTCTCGTGCGGCTTGCCAATGCCCTCGTTGGCCACTTCCGGGGCGGGCTGGCGCATGTCAATGTTGTATCATCGATGTTCTTTGCCGGGCTTTCGGGGTCTGCCGTCGCTGACACATCTGCGCTTGGTTCGATGCTGATCCCGGCGATGGAGCGGCAAGGTTATTCGCGGAGTTTTGCCGCCGCCGTAACCGCGGCTTCCTCGGTGATCGGTCCGGTCATCCCGCCCAGCATTATTATGGTGATTTATGCCTACGTCATGCAGGTGTCCGTCGGCGCACTGTTTCTCGCCGGTATCATTCCCGGCATTCTGACAGGCATGGGTCTGATGCTGGTGACATCGTATCTTGCGCGCCACCGGAATTTTCCAGTGGCCCACGAACGGGCACCTGTTCAAGAGGTGGCCTCGGCGACGTTCAGCGCTGCCCTCCCTTTGATGACCCCGGTGATCATCATCGGCGGTATCCTTGCCGGTGTGTTCACGCCGACGGAAGCCGCCGGCGCTGCTGTCGCGTACGCCCTTGTTCTCTCGATCGTCGTGCTTCGGACAATGTCCGTCCGCGAAGTTCCGCGCCTCTTGCTGCGCTCGGCGATTTCGTCAGCGGCGATCCTGCTGGCCATTGGGACGGCTGCGATTTTTGGATGGGTTGCAACGCTTTCAGGTGTGCCGCAACAGGTCGCCGGCATTGTAACAACGCTCAGCGCGGACCCGTTGATCGTGCTTCTGGTCGTCAACATTCTCTTGCTCTTTGTCGGCATGTTTCTCGACGCCGGACCTGCCATTCTCATTCTCGGGCCGATCCTGGGGCCGACAATGGCGGCGCTTGGCGTTGATCCGCTTCATTTCGCAATCATCATGTGCGTCAATCTCACGATTGGTTTGGCGACGCCGCCAATGGGGCTGATCTTGTTCGTTGCCGCGACCGTCAGCCAGCAACGCATCGAAAAGATCGCATGGGAGATGCTCCCTTATTACCTCGTGCATATCGCGATCATTGCGCTCGTTACGTACGTTCCTGTCATCGCGCTCGGGCTGCCCCGTGCATTCGGTTTCTGAAACATGAGGAGGAAACGGCAACAACCTGAACGGATTAAGACAACATATCCGGAATGAGTAACGTCTAAACTCTGGGAGGAACAAGAAATGAAAACTATCAACGCGCTTTTGTCGGTTTCCCTGTTAGGGGGCGCCTTGTCTCTTGCTTCCGTGACGGCCGCCAGCGCGCAACAGCAGTTCACGCTCAAATACGGTCACGTCGGACCGGCAACCGAGATTTCCGACGACCACATTCCAGGTGAGTTTCTGAAGGCGTTTTTGGAATCACGCAGTCAAGGCCGGATCAAGGTCGAGATCTACCCAGCCTCTCAGCTCGGCAACTTCCGGGCATTGATCGAGCAGGTTCAGCTCAATACGCTGGAACTGACGCACACGACCGTTGGGGGCATGGCGAGCTTTTTCCCCGAACTGCAGGTCACCGATATTCCATACATGATCCCGGACGACATGGTCGCCGAGAGGCTTGGCAATCATCCGTTCATGGACAAGATCCGCGATGCGATCCTCAAGAAAACCGGCAACGTTCGCATGGTGGCCGTTGGCAACACGGGGCGGTGGCGCTCGTTCTTCGCGACCAAAAAACTGATCAAGACGGCGGACGACATGAAGGGCGTGAAAATGCGCACCATCAATTCGCCCCTGCAGATCGAATTCATCCGCTCACTTGGGGGTAACCCAACGCCAGTCGCCTGGGGCGAACTGTACACATCACTGCAAACGGGTGTGGTCGAAGGCACGAAGAACGCTGCGACCGACATCGTGCCGAACAACATGCACGAAGTCCTGAAGAACGTGACGCTTGATGAGCACGCTTACCTCTACGCATTTTGGTGGATGAGCGACAAGTGGCTGCAAAGCCTGCCGGACGACCTCAAGGCGCTTGTCCTGGACGGCGTTCAACAAGCTGCCGTTATCCAATCGTCCTGGAACAAGCAGTACGAGTCGCGCAGTCTGGCCGAGTTCCAGAAACAAGGTGGCACTGTCTACGTGCCGACGGCAGAAGAGAAAGCGACGTTCATCAAGGCGCGCGATGCCATGAAGACCTGGTTCGCCAAAAAGTACGGCGATGAGTGGGTCAAGGACTTCGAAAAAGCGATCGCAGACGTCAAGGCCGCGATCGCGAAGGAGCGCAAACGCATCGGCGGCTGATAGAGCCTCACGGACTGATGCACCTGGAATACTGCACGGTGTGCCTCGAATATCGAAAGGGCTGGTCCGTAGCGGCCGGCCCTCACACACTCAGATTAGAAAACCGCGTGACGCATGGCTTCCATCGAGTTCGATTACATTATCGTTGGGGCAGGCTCAGCGGGTTGCGTGATTGCCAACCGGCTTTCGGCAGATCCAAAGATCCGCGTTTTATTGATCGAGGCCGGCGGCCACGATCGAAACTTCTGGATCCGATTGCCGGTCGGTTACTTTCGATCGATTTACGACACGAGATTTTCCCGCATATTCGATACGGAACCGAGCGACGGCACAGGTGATCGCGCGATCAAATGGCCGCGCGGCCGCATCATCGGGGGATCGAGCTCGATTAACGGGCTGATATTTATCCGCGGCCAGCAAGAGGACTTCGATGACTGGCACCGTTTAGGCGCGACCGGCTGGAACTGGGACAACGTCCTGCCGGCTTTCAAGAGCCTTGAGTCTTTCAATGGTCCGCCAAGTCAATGGCGCGGCAGCTTCGGCCCGTTAGCCGTCTCGGAATTGCGCAGCCAGAACGCGCTTTGCGATGCTTGGGTCGCGGCGGCCCGGTCGTTCGGGCTGCCGGCCAATCCAGACTTCAACGGCGAGACAACTTACGGCGTGGGCGCCTACAATCTCAGCATTGGTAAGCGGTGGCGCTCGAGTTCTGCCGCCGCGTTTCTTCATCCGATCCGATCGCGCAGAAATCTGACTGTGGAAACGGGAGCACATGTCGCGCGCGTGATCGCGGCAAACGGAGTCGCGCAAGGGGTCGAGGTTCTCAGGCAGCGGCAGCGTAAGGCGGTATATGCAACGCGCGAAGTCATTCTTTGTGCAGGTGCAATCCAGTCGCCGCAGATTCTTCAGCTTTCGGGTATTGGACCCGCTGATTTTCTACGCTCACTTGGCGTTACGCCGATCGTGGATCTGCCCGGCGTCGGCGAGAACCTTCAGGATCACTATCAGGCCCGCATTATTCTGGAACTGAAGGGATCCGGGTCGCTCAACGATGATACCCGGAACCCGATCAAGCTTGCCGGCATGGGCCTTGACTGGTTGTTGCGCGGTCGTGGCCCGCTGACGGTCGGCGCGGGGCAGGTCGGCGGCGCTGCATGTACGCGCCATGCGGAAAATGGGCGGCCGGATGTACAGTTCAACATCATGCCGTTGTCCGTCGACAGGCCGGGCGAGCCTTTGCACCGCTTTTCCGGTTTCACATCGTCGGTCTGGCAGTGTCATCCCCGATCGCGCGGCAGTATTCAGATTACGTCGACCGATCCGATTTCGGCGCCGCGCATCGCGCCGAACTACTTTTCCGACCCGCATGACCGCGCCGTTATCATCGAAGGCGTCAAACTCCTGCGCGAAATCCACAATGAGCCTGCATTCGTCAACCTTTGGAGTCATGAGGTGTTGCCGGGCGAAACAGCCGCAACGGATGCCGACATTTTCAATTTCATTCGCCGCACGGGCGGCACAGTCTTCCACTGCTCGGGAACATGTCGTGCAGGCAGCGACAGCATGGCCGTTGTTGACCCACGGCTGCGGGTCCACGGCATCGATCGGCTCCGCGTCGCAGATGCCTCGGTCATGCCGCAGGTGACCTCCGCAAACACAAACGCGGCGAGCTTGATGATCGGCGAACGGGCCGCCTCCATGATCCTTAGCGGCGACCACTGAGGCCACAGATCCGTCTCAAGTCACCGCTTCATGTCGTGGTGTTGCGATGCTGCCAGCATGGGGCGGCAGACCCACTACGACTGATCGTCCGCAGGCCATTTTATGATGCTGTTGCCCTGTCTGGACGACATCGATCTGAGCAGCGCAGTCACGAAGTGGAGTGCAGAGCGGACGTGTTGTGCGCCACGCGCGTCTGATGGTGTTCCAGAAACATCCTTCGTTCCGGTACGTGTTCCAGACTTTCAGGTGTTCTGTCTTCTTCTTGTCTTCTCCGACTTCGCGAGAGCCCTTCCACGCTCACGGCATAATGTTGTCGCCTGCATTTGCTCGTCTTCAGTGGTGTAGAGAGCCACCAGGCCACCAGGGGCTTCTCACATCCTAGCCCCTTTCTCCGGTCTCATAATTCTGAAAGTCGCAGCTTACTGCTAGCTGTGAGTGGTGAGCTTAGTTGAGCAGAGTACAGCTTGCTACCTATTCGCACTAATCGGAACGAAACTAAAATATTTTGACGGTTCGACTGCCTAGTGCCGGGGAGCTTGCGCAGCGGCCGCCACGACGACGGGGTCATTCTGGAGGCTCACGTCGGCGTGCTGGAGCGCACATCCATCTTGCGTGACTGCGGCCAAGACGACGTCGCGGTCGCCCCGGAGGCTCTCGTCAGCCCACCGGAGCGCGTAGCTGTCTTGCGCAATGGCCGCCAAGACGACGTCGCGGTCGCGCCGGAGTATCTTGTCGGCGTAGGCGAGCGCAATGCCATTCTGCTTGACGGCCGCCAAGACGACGCCGCTGTCGCTTCGCAAGCTCTCGTCGGCATGTCTGAGCGCAATAAAGCCATCCCACTTGACGGTCGCCAAGACGACCTCGCGGTCGCGCTTGAGTCTCCTGTCGGCGAAGTCAAGTGCCCTGCAATCTTGGTCGACGGCTGCGAGGACGAAGGCTTTATCGCGCCAGAGGTTCAGTGCGAGTCGTCGTTGGGGCTCAAAGTACAGCAAGCGGCCAGCGTCTCCCGGATCGAGACGAAACACTATGAGAGGTGAGAAGCGATTTCGGCGAGGTACCTCAACGAGGGCGAACTCCGAGTCGAGGTCGTAGCGTGGATCGTCGGCCCCCATTTCGTCTTGTGCGCACTCACAAAGGCTGTCCCACGCAAGGTCCGGCATCTCGAGCGCCTCGAAGTACACGTGCGTCGTGCTCGTGCACGGGGCATTGCGAATGAAGATGGCAGCACAAGCGCGAGACGCACACCGCAGCCACGACGTTTCCGCCTTAGTCCGTTGTCACTAGTTACTCTCTAGGTTGATGAAAATATTCACAATCCCTATCACCTTTCAACTGGTGGTGGTCTTCACCGTACATGAAACAAGAGCGGAGTTGGCAAGTGGCCGCGCCACAGGGCACACGTAGGTTCCGGTTGACTGCCTGACTTGGTTGAGTGACCTGGTCCCACCTACGATGAGGGGTCGGATAGCAGTTTCTGAGAAATATCCCCGGCGTGCGGGACCGGTGCAAGACATGACAGAGGATAAATCTGCACCACCACGCTGCCTTGCAGTTGACGTGGGCAGACCGGGATCATCCAGTTCAGAACTGCATCCATAACCACAAGGGCCATTGAAGTCTTAACTACTTGTAATCGCAACACAGCACCATTCGTAGGCTATAAAAGCTGCGCGAAGCACACCGCCTTAGGTTGAGTGGCTAGGGCGGTCCTCAACAATGGCCAGGACGGAAAGCACCATTCATCGCAAACAAATGGCTCAAGACTGAAAATGGTTACTTCAGCCGTCACCGTTCTAAGCAGTGTCCATTGCCACTTGACGCTT
>JBCDAH010000178.1:0-7740 GCA_039186015.1 Pseudomonadota bacterium | reverse complement strand
GCCGTCTGGCACCCCAGGCCGCGACCGCGGCCCGCCGCGTTGCGGCGCGCCCGCGCAGGGCCCGGCCGCAGGCCGGAACAGCCCGTGAGCGAAGAGTCTTTAAATTGCGCTGTTCGCACGCTCGCAGGCTCGCGGCTCGAGCGCTGGCCATCCTGCGAAGACGATCCCGAGCTGGAACAGCCTTGAGCGATAAACAACCAGCGCGGGCCAGCCGTCTGGCACCCCAGGCCGCGACCGCGGCCCGCCGCGTTGCGGCGCGCCCGCGCAGGGCCCGGCCGCAGGCCGGAACAGCCCGTGAGCGAAAACAAACTAAAACCGCCTGTCCGGTTATCCGGGGACGGAAACAGCCGTGAAGCGAAGCGCGTCCGCAGGGCATGGCTTTGAGAACAGGTAACCTTGCATTTCGACAACACCTGCGTTCTGTAGGGCCACCTTTTGATTTTCCGTTTCTACGCCTTCAGCGGTGATGGAGACGCCCAACCGTCTCGCCAAGCCGATCACCGCATCGATAACGGCATCACAGTCTTTGCGAAGACCAATATCTTTCACAAACGAACGATCAATCTTAATCCTGTCGAACGGAAACATCGTGAGATGTGTCAGTGCTGAGTAGCCTGTCCCAAAATCGTCAAGCGCGATCGCGACACCGAGCGCTTTCAACTCTTTGAGGCGATCGACCGCCTGATCGATATCGTCGATCAGTGCCGTTTCCGTAACCTCCAACTGTAGCCGTGCAGGGTCCAGTCGGTTCTCTGATAGAACGCGCTCGACGAATGCGGCGAAGTTGGCGTTTCGGATTTGAACCGGTGATACGTTGACGCTGACGGAGACGTTGGTCGGCCACTGCGCCGCCTGGCGACAGGCGCGCTCCAGAACAGCTTGGCCGAGATCCTCGACAAGACCGGTTGCTTCAGCAATCGCAATGAAGCTCCCGGGCATCAGAAGTCCACGGCTCGGATGCTGCCAACGCACCAGAGCCTCTGCGCAACAGATTGCATTAGACGTGCAGTCGACAATTGGCTGATAGTGTACGGTCAGTTGATCGTCCGCGAGCGCGACTTTCAACTCCTGCTCAAGTGCCGCGCGCTCGCTGACCTGGCGTCCCAACTCAGCGTCGAAGTACCTGTAGCAGCTTCGACCGTCCTGCTTGCCTTGGTAGAGTGCAACGTCGGCATTCTTCAGTAGCTTGTCGCCGCTGTTGCAATCCGGTGTGGCAATGGCAATGCCGATCGTTGCAGCGATTTCTATCTTGCGTTCGCCGAATTGAAACGGGCGCTTGAGCAAGTTTATCAGCTGATCTGCGAAGGCGCCCGCGTCTTCGCAGTTCGCGGGTCGATGTGCCGGAACCACGGCGAATTCGTCACCGCCGAGCCTGGCGACCATATCTTCCGGCTCGACAAATCGGCTGAGTCTGGCTGCGAAAGCTGTGAGCAGTTCGTCGCCCTGGTCGTGGCCGAATGTATCGTTGATCAACTTGAACCGATCGAGATCAATGATGAACAGCGCAACCGGCGCGCGGGCCGGATCAATCACGCGGCATTCGTGCTCCAGCCTTGGTAGAAAGGCTGTCCGATTCAGGAGGCCTGTGAGTTGATCGTGGTTCGCCAGGTATGTCAGGCGCTGTTGTGCTGCGCTTCGATCTGTGACGTCTTCTACGGTCGCGATCAAATGCAAAGGTTTGCCGTCAGAGTCGCGCACCAGCATGCGCGTTGTTCTGATCTTGCGGAGCACACCTGTTGAGGTGCCGTCAATCTCGACGGTGGCGACGACTTTGTCGCCGGTCATAGTCGCAAAATCGGCTCGCATAACCTGCTCCGCCGTCGAAGGATCGTAAATGTCAGCTGCCGTTTTGCCGAGAATATCGTCGCGGCTTGCATTCATGATCTTCTCAAAGGCGTGGTTCACGAAGACATAGGCGAAGTTGTGTGCGTCTTTAACAGTAATGCCGAGCGGAAAATGCTCGAGCATCGTATTGACCAGCTTTTCGTGTCGACTCCTTGCAAGTTCAGCCTGCTTCTCAGCTGTTATGTCGAACGCGAGGCCGCGATATCCAAGGAATGTTCCGTCGCCACTGAAGATCGGCCGGCCCGTTGTCCTCATCCAGATTTCGCCGTCGTTCTGGTCGCGCTTGAAATCATAAGCATCGAATGGGAGCCGCGCCTCGTGTTGAGCCACGATACGCTTCCATTCCGGTGAGTCGGGATCGACAGTGCCAACTTCGGCCCGCGTCTTCCCATAATGCCATTCGGGGTCCTTGTCGGCATAGTCGCGAACCGTATCCGACATGTAGGTGAACCGAAGTGAATCGTCCGTCTCCCAAATCCACCCTTTTAAGATGTGAAGGACTTCATTCAGTCGGCGCTCGGAGCTGAATTGCTGGTCAGCATGTTGCTGCGCAGTGGCATCTGTTTCAGGCAGGCGAATGTCGCAATCGCAATCCGCGAAGTCGCAACGGCACGTGCTGGTCGATTGGCTTGGCTTTCGCTGCAAGCTGCTATCGGTTGCATCGTCACGCATTGCAAAAAACCTCGAAAGTCTGCACTCAGCAGGCTAACCAGAACAATGCATGATGATCAGTTGTAATTCTTATAATAGAGAATGAAAAAATCTTCGGATTATTCAAAGATTATGCCGTCATTCGGCGCAGTAGTGTCGTCGCGCTGATTTGATTTCTACCAAAGCGTCACGCGTTGGTCGTTCGGAATCGCGATGTCGGCGGCGAGGCCAGCAACATGATGAGCACGTTAACGTGTTTCTTAACGTGCTTCGCTGCCCGCCAGATAATCGTCCGATCCAGCCAACTGCGACGACACAGCTTGCGACCACGCAGCGGCAGGGTGAACCGCACAGCGGCAAGATGAAGTGGTGTCCCTCCATTGGCTAATTCACCAGCTTACGTTGCGCTCTCGCGACATGTATGTTGCGCATTCGCATCGATGCCAATGTTTTCATGGAAATTCCGAGCCGCCGCGTCTGGATGTCTTAGAACAAGGCTTCGGATAGCGTAGAGCCTATCCGCCCGAGGCGGCTCGCAACGCCAGAGGCGCTGGACCGTGGGATGGTTCCAGCTAAATCTGAAACGCTCTAACAAGATCGAGCGTACGGCGTTCAGCCGAAAACCGTGGGGGAATGTCGAGTGGAACAGATCATCCGACAAGTTGTCCGCTTCCTGGAGCAGGGCATTGACGCCATCATTGGCTTTCTGCAGCTCATATGGTCGTGGTCGTTCGGGCAGATTGTGGCGGTCTTTCAGTCGAATTGGCAGGCCTTGCCGGCCTGGAAGATTGCTGTGCTGGTACTGGTCGTCGTGGCGATCGCCTTCACGCTCTACAAAGCTGCGCGACAGATTTGGGGCGCCGCCGAAGGAATCTTCAAGGCGTTTGTTGCACTGCTGACCGCATTCGTCGCTGTGCTGCCTTACATTATAGCTGCCGGAGTCATTGCGTTCGCAGGCGGCTGGATCATTCGGACAGTGAACTTCTAAGCATCAGGCGTTGCCGGCCAAGCTTTAATCGCTGCTGTTGTCGACTTGGCGCACTTCTGGGTTGACATGCGCGCGCCGTAAGGTTCTGACTTGGCTTCAGCATCCTACCCTTCTACGTCTGCCGTTGATCCTGCGGTGGAAAATAAAAAGTCGCCTTCATACCAGGGCATAAATGCCCTGGTATGTGTGAGGTACGAGGGGTGGGATGCCAGATCCGGTCGATGTAGAAGCTGCAGCTCTACCACTGCGGCTGCGCGGTAAGCCGCTGCAGACAGCGTACGATGTCGTGGCCTATCTTGGTGTACGCCACGGACGCTTAATCCGCCTCCTTTACAATTCTCCGGAATCAAGCCGGTACACCGAGTTTGAGATTCCAAAGCGGACCGGCGGTATGAGGTCGATCCATTCGCCCATCGGCCTCCTTCGCGAACTTCAATCCAAACTCAAGGACGACTTCTCGGCGCTCTACCGTGCGCACCCGCACGCGCATGGTTTCATTCCAGAGCGGAGCGTTGTCACGAATGCCCGCGAGCATGTTGGGAAACGGTGGGTGTTGAACATCGACCTTGAAGACTTTTTTCCGTCCGTGAACTTCGGCCGCGTCCGGGGGCTGTTTATGAAGCCGCCGTTTGACATGGGCCCACCCGCCGCCACGATCTGCGCAAAGATCGTCACCCATCGCAATGGCCTGCCGCAAGGTGCGCCGACATCACCCGTCTTGTCGAACCTCATCGCCAGTGCGCTTGACCGGAGATTACTGCGTCTCGCTCGGCAGAATCGCGCGACGTATTCCAGATACGCCGACGACATTACGTTCTCGACAAATCTCCCAGTGTTTCCACCGGCGCTCGCGACGCGGACCGCAATCTCAGGCGGGATCTTCAAGGTTGAGGCGGGCGATGCACTCATCCAAGCGGTGACGGCGTCCGGCTTTTCGGTGAACGCAAGTAAGGTCCGGATTCACGGGCAAAGTGATCGACAGAACGTCACCGGCCTCAGCGTGAATGCGCGGGTGAATGTGCCACGCAAACGGATAAGAAAGATCCGGGCCATGTTGCACGCGTGGCGCAAATTCGGACTCGAAGATGCAGCAAACGAGCACTTCACCAAGTACCGGAGCCGTGCGCAACACAATCAAGCGCCACGGAGTGAGCAGGGATTCCGGAACATCGTCTACGGCCACCTTTCGTTTATCAAAATGGTTCGCGGCGCCGACGACCCGCTGTTTCTCAAGCTTTGCAGCCAGGTTCTCGAACTGGACCCCAATCCGTCCAGTTTTCTGCGCCAGATGGTCTTCGGTTTCGATGATTTCGAGGTTTTCATCAGCCACGCAAGCGAGGACAAACTGGGCATCGCCCGTCCGATTTACGAGGCGTGTGAGCGCCAGGGTCTGAAGGCATTCCTGGACGAAGAGCATATCGGTTGGGGGCAGAGTTTTACGAGCCGTATCAACGTGGCACTTGGTGCGGCGCGCACCGTGCTTGTGGTCATCTCCCAAAACTCAGTTTCCAAAGAGTGGCCGCTTGCCGAAATCAATACCGCACTGGCATTGGAGATTTCGGGCGCGAAGCGCGTCATCCCCTTGATGGTTGGGCATCCGGATCTATCGAAACTTCCGCTCATTCGAACCAAGCGTTGGATTACGTGGACCGGCGATCCCGATCTTGTCGCCGCGGAGCTCAAGCAGGTCCTTAGGGCGGGCAACGGTGCAGAGACACAGCAACATGAGCACCTAGAGGTCACCGAAACGGGGCCGGACACGTCTGACCGCCGGTCAGCGGTCGACCCTATTGATCGTTCAGCGCAGTCAGAGACGTCACGCGCCGGCCTGTTTACACGTCTTTTCAAACGTGAAAAGAAAATGGATCGCGAATGACAAACGATAACAAGTCATGAACGATTGAAGCGTTTTTCGCAGCGATCACAACTGATTTTTCGTTAAAAACGCTCACCCGTACCGGGCAAACTCCGCAAAATCTCGGCCTGCCGCAGGCTGGAAAACAAAATCTTTATCCGAACAATATATGCTCTGACCTCTGTTCAAGGAGATGGGCGTGTCTGGGCTTTTTAACGGCATATTGCGCTCCTATATCGGGATCGTGCGACGAACCACGGCGAAAGAGCTCTGGAAACGCTATGCTGTTGGTCTAGCTGTCCTCCTGATCTTGGTTGTTGTTTCGCACTTTGCAGCATTATCAGCGTTGAACTCAGCCAGAAGTCATGCCGGTGTTGTTGTTGCAAGCATCGGGCAGCGTCCCGTCGTCCAGCGGATTATGTTTCTGTCCAGCATGGCGGTTTCCGAGCGGACATCGGCGTTGAATGATCAACTCAAAGTTCTGATTCAGAACTTGAAGGGCACACACGAGAAGCTCTCGCGAGATCCTGGCAACACCTCGGCACTTAAGCAGCTCTACGTTTCGGGGCGGCACGGTCCGGCGCTTGACCCGATTATGAAGACCTTCATTGCCGACGCGACTATTGTGGCAACGGCACATGGCGCCGTTGAGCGAGAGGCCGCATTCGCAAGAATGCAAACGGTCGGTCCGGAAACGCTCCCACGCGTTTTCGACGAGGCCGCAGAACTGTACCGCAGCACGGAAAGCTCTTACGCCGATCAGGTTGGTACGGTACAATCCGCGGCATTTGCAGCGGCACTGCTCGTGCTGTTTCTTGAGGCTTTGTTCATCTTCACGCCATCCCAGCTGGCTGCCCGTCAAGCGCTGCGCCGGCTCGAAACACAGTCCGGCCGTTTGCGCCGAGTTCGCAATAACCTGCGGGTCCGGAAGAAACAGCTCCAGGGGCTGCGTCAGTCGGCCGAGTACGAGGCCTATCACGACGGGCTAACTGGGCTTGCAAACCGGCGTAGTGTGGAGCCGGAAATCGCAAGACGCAGCGAGATGGCAACCGAGCCGCAGTTGGACATTGCCGTTATTAATATCGGTCTGGATCGGTTCAAGGGCATCAACGACACGCTTGGTCACGCCGCTGGGGACTACATTCTGGCCCACGTCGCGAAGGTGCTGCGGCATGTCGCCGGCCCGAATGATTTTCTTGCGCGGACTGGCGGAGATGAGTTTGTCATCGTCAGAGGCACGGACGGTGGTCGCAGTGCACTTGATGCACTCGCGGCTCAACTGATCGAACGGATAAGCCAACCGATTTCGTACCATGGCGAACTTTGCCACATTGGCGCAAGCGTCGGAATCGACACGTGCTGCAGACGAGATATTGCGAGTGGCTTCGATCCGGCTTGTCTCCTGGCGAATGCCGGAATCGCACTCTACCGTGCAAAAGAACTTGGCCGTGGACGCGTTGAGTTCTTCTATCAAGACCTTCGCGTTCAAATTCAGCGCAGCAAGGCGCTGAGCGACGAAATCTCACTTGCAGTTTATCGCGAAGAGTTTTTTCCGGTCTATCAAACTCAGGTTGACGCGCGATCCGGCAAGCTTGCCGGCGTGGAGGCCCTGGCACGCTGGCAGCATCCGATCAAAGGAGAGCTTTCTCCCGGTGTCTTTTTGCCGACGGCGGAATGTCTCGGCGTCGTATCGAAAATCGATCATATCATTTTGAATAAGGCGCTCGACGATTTCGCGAAGTGGGAAAGCATGGGCCTTCATGTCCCGCAGATCTCGGTCAACGTGTCGTCAGACCGTTTGCGCGACGCGGACTTCATCGCGTCGTTGGACAAACTTGACCTTCCGGAAGGTCGCCTCGCATTTGAGATACTGGAAACGGTCTTCACAGATAATGCCGATGACGATTTGTTGCAGACGCTTAGCCGACTAAAGAGCAAAGGCATTGATATCGAAGTCGATGATTTCGGCACGGGGCATGCGTCATTAATTGGACTGCTGTCTCTTGGCCCGACGCGATTGAAGATCGACCGGGAGTTCGTGAAACCGCTGCCGGACTCGAAGCCGCACGTCAGTCTTTTGAAGTCGATTATTGAGATCGCGTCGTCGCTCAACATCGGTGTTACGGCCGAAGGTGTAGAGACGGCAGCGCAGCGCGACGCTTTGATTGCGCTGGGTTCCGACCGCCTTCAGGGCTTTTTCTTCTCGCGGCCGATAACGTCAGAAGAACTCATAGCCAAACTTAAAAGCGAAATGCTGGTCCGAGAGCACATTACTGCCGCTTAATGCGTGTCGCATTATATGTGTCATTCAACCGCTTTCTCTCGCTCACGGCCATTTACTCGCTTCGCTCGGGCCTCCGCGTGGGCGGCGCAACGCGCCCGGCCGCCTCCCGGGCATGTG
>JBCDAH010000177.1:0-8057 GCA_039186015.1 Pseudomonadota bacterium | reverse complement strand
CGCCATCTCGACATGTGAAATGCCCAACGCGGGAACACCCGCGTTGGGGTGGGGGCGGCGCAACGCGCCGGGCCGCGGTCGCGGCCTGGGGTGCCAGATAGCTGACCTGCGCTGATTGTTTACCGCTCACGGCTGTTCCAGCCTGAGGTCGTCCTCGCAGAATAGCCCGCGCTCGAGCCGTGAGCTTGCGAGCGTGCGAACAGCGCCAACTAAAACGCGCTCAAGTAGCGAGCGCTTGTCGCGAGCGGTAGCGCAACGAAAGACTCGCGCGAGCCGCGAGCCGCGAGCCGCGAGCCTGCGAACAGCGCAATTAGAAACTCTGCTGTTGCGGCCCTGATTGGAAATCTGATTTGGCGCGACAAACTTCAGGGGCCCAGATCTCAGGCGGTTTGCCCAACAAAAAAGCTGAGAGCGATTCCCGTCGCTCTCAGCTGGATCTTCCCTAGACTTAGGCCGCCCTTACTCGGGGCATGTCCCAACGCGTCGGACATATTTTCTTTAGCCCGATCAGCGTGGAATAAGCGATCTCTCAAGTCAAGATCGTTAAGGGCTTTCTCATGCGCAAACTCTCGCAGAAATTGCGCCTCAAGTTGACCAAACCCGAAAGTGCCTAGTTGTTTTGCGACATTGCCTTGTGCCTGAAATCGCGTCACTTCTCTGGACGCAACAAGCGCGTTACGCACGCGCGGACGCCCTCCTGCCAGGCCGGCAACTGAACCCCGAGTTGTTGTTGCGCCGCACTGCAATTCAAGCGGGCATTCGCAGGCCGCGCGGCCGGCCGATCGTTATCCGCCAACATCATCGGCACAACGGTTGCCGAAGGACCGCCTAGGGACTTCGACACTTGGAACACCTCACGCGCGATGTCCGCCCAAGTGGCTTCACCGGTGCCGGCAACATGGAAAACGCCATAGCTTTCGCAGTGATTGTCGCCATGAACTTTCTCGGCAACGTCGAGCAACGCGGCGGCCAAATGCGGTGCATACGTTGGTGTTCCGACCTGATCGTCGACCACGCGAATCTCGTCTCGCTCTTGGGCAAGCCGTATCATCGTCTTAACGAAGTTCGTGCCGAACGGGCTGTAAATCCATCCGGTGCGAATAATGGTGTGGTGTGGATTGGCGTGCCGCACCGCGACCTCGCCCGCCAACTTGGTTCGGCCGTATGCGTTGATCGGTTCCGGCTGATCGTTTGGTTCGTAGGGCGATGCCTTCGACCCATCAAAGACATAGTCCGTTGAAAGCTGAATGATCGGTGTTTGCCGTCGCCACGTTTCGATAGCCAGTCGGCGCGCGCCCTCACAATTCAACTGAAACGCGTCATCTTCGTTCGTTTCGGCCTGGTCAACGGCCGTGTAGGCTGCAGCATTGATGACGACATCTGGAGGACTGCTTGTCATCGCAGACAGCAGCGAACCGGATGTACACAAATCGAGTGCGGGGCGCCCTATTGCGCATACGCGCACGGAGTCGCGCTGCAACGTTTGTTCAAGTAACGCTAACGCAATTTGTCCATGGGACCCGGCGATCAGCAGTCGCATCGGCCAACTCCCGGCTGCACGATGCCGACATCCATCCAGAACCGTCCGCACAATCGCGCCCTTAAGAGCGCACCGTCATCAGCAGTCCTACGAGGTTGCGGCCTTACATTCTTCATCGGGAGGAAGCGGGTCGCATGATTTGTTACCCACACACACTTTCAGCGCAGCCATAAGTGAATCTGTCACGATGCCGTTCAGCGCGCCATTGTAGTGCCCTTGCGCCTGCAGACCGCACTGATACAGGCGCACCATGCGGGCGCCGCCATATCGCATCGCAGAGACGTAGTCGTTGTAGGCTGCATCAGCGTTGCCAGCGGCCTGGTTCAGGTGGGCGCGGGTATCATAAGCGTGGCCGCTCCAGGGATCCAAGGCCAGCGACCGCTCAACATCCGGCCAAGCGGCGCGATTGTTACCGGACCGATAGTGGGCCCAGGCCCGATTGTTCAACGCGACCGGAAAATTCGGGTTCAGTGCAATCGCCTTGTCGTAGTCCTTGATCGCGGGGCCGTACTGGCCGAGAAGCGACAGCGCAAGCGCCCGCATCGCGAATGCCGACGCTCGCTGGCGGTCGTTGAGACCGGGCAACGTCAAATACTCTGAACAAGCCGCTATACGGTTGCCGCGGTCCGGTGCAAAGCACTCATGCGCGTTTTTGTTCGTTGCCCCAGACGGCCCGGCCATCGCCGTAATCATCAGAGCGAGCAGTATGACGCCTGTCTTCCGCATCTGCCTCTCCATCCCCTTAAGGGTCAGCCCGCAAACTCTCGAGATCAAACACAACAGCCGTTTGATGCCGCAGTGCACGGATGCCGCTAACCGCGATTGTCCGGCACCTCGATATCGAGGCTGAGGATCAGTGAACTCCACGATTTACCGTGACTGTCGAGATTGAGCGACGTGTTCACGCCACCTTCCAGCGCCTCATACATCACGAAGTTTAGCCCCCTCAACCCATCAAGCTCATATCGCCGCACCTCGCCCTGAATGAGGCGGGGAAATGACTGCTTGATGCGCGCGGCAGTGAGTTTTTCCTTAAGAAGCTCATAGTCACCGGGATCGTATGGCCACACGGAGACGGAGGATGTGTTGCCTTTATCGCCAGCGCGGGCATGTGCGAGCTTGTGCAACGGAATATGATTCGTCATGTGCGGTAGACCTCTACGGAAGTGGCAACTGCGTCGCGGTCGATCCAGGCGGAGTGGGTCACCACGCTTGGGCTGATCTGGCCGCGATATCCGCCGCCGCCGGCCGGACCGCAGCACAGCAGCGCCTCCACTTCCCACAACATGAGCTCAACGGCTGTTCGATCCGCCGATCGCATCGCTGCTCGTACGCGGACATCGCCGGGTTCGGTGCCGTATCGCACATCTGCCGTCGCATGGAGCGAATCGACGCCGATGAGATCGATTCGGAGATCATGCGTCCCATCAGATAGGACTTGGGCGAGGCGTTCATTCAAGATGTCGCGTGCCAGAGCTGCACGCGCGAGGGCGTTCGGGCCCGCGTAGCTCACGCCGGCCTCACCAAGCAGGCCACCGTCGAACCCGACCGTCACCTTGAGCTGATCCGGACGGCGCTGTCCTTGCGCGCCCGAAACCCTGACGCGATCCTGACCCAAGTCTTCAACGGTTACGGTTGCAAAATCCGCCGTGACATCGGGCGTGAGATAACCAGTTGGATCGTGAACCTCGTACAGCAGCTGTTCCTTCACCGTTTGCTCTGTCACCGCACCGCCGCTACCGGCGAGCTTCGTTATGGTTGCGGTGCCGTCTTGTGCAACCTCCGCGATGGGATACCCGCAGTCGGCAAGGCGCGGGACATCCTTGAAACCGGGGTCTGCAAAGTACCCTCCGGTGATTTGCATGCCGCATTCCATCAAATGCCCAACGAGCGTGCCCTGGCCCATTTGCGGCCAGTCGTCGTGTCGCCAGCCATAGTGATGAACCAGCGGACTGAGAAACAGCGATGGGTCGGCAACCCGGCCTGTAATGACTACATCGGCCCCGGTTTCCAAAGCCGGCAAGATCGCATCAATCCCGAGATAGGCATTGGCACCAACCAGCGGCCGGCCGACGTCGGCGATGCTGCGCCCCTCGTAGTCGAACAACACCGTTTCCGGGCCAAGCTGATCCGTGACGTCGTCTCCGAGGACGGCGGCAACCGTCAGCCCTGAGAGCCCAAGCTCTTTCGCAACTTGAACCACAAGCTGCGCGGCCGCCGTGACGTTCGCGACCCCCATGTTCGTCACAATCCGCGTGCCGTTGGCGCGGCATTGCGGCAGTACGGCCCGCATACGTGCCGCGAGGTGTGGGTTAAAGCCACGCGCAGGGTTGGCTTGGCGGTCGCGATGCCCGAAAGCCAAAGTGCGCTCGCCAATGGTCTCGAACACCAAGACATCAAGTGCGCCGTCGCGGGCCAGATCTACGGCCGGCCCAAGGCGGTCCGACGAGAAACCGGCGCCGCAGCCAATTCGGAACATGGTACTCTCCTCAATCCGTGATAGCCGAAATGGCTCAGATGGCAATGCATTGCGCCCCACCATTCAACGTGGTTCGATCGCACGCAACGCGAGAAAGCAAGGAGGGGGCGCATGGCGCAGTTGCAATTCGAGCGGGTGTCGAACGCGGGCACGGAAACGCGCACGTTTCATGCCAACAACCTCGTCGTTGCGGGTTGGACCGGGCGCGATCAGGCCGCATTGCAACACCACATTGACGAACTTGCGTCGCTTGGAGTCGCACCACCGTCACGCACGCCGATCTTCTATCGCTGCGGTGTTGACCTGGTCACGCAAACCGAACATTTGCAGGTTCTCGGACACCAAACGTCCGGAGAGATTGAGTATGTCCTGCTTGCGTTCGAAGATGGGCTTTGGGTTACGGTCGGCTCCGATCACACCGACCGCGAGGCAGAGACGATGGGGGTGGCATTGTCTAAGCAGCTTGCGGGCAAGGTACTTGGCCGGACCTGTTGGCCGCTATCTGAAATGCTGGCCCGCTGGGATGACTTCACTCTGAAAAGTTGGGCGACAATCAACGGTGAACGGATCCTCTATCAGGATGGAACGTTCGCTATGATCCAGCCGCCCGCCGCGCTGATGCAAGGGTTCGCAGCCGCCGACACGCTTGCCACCGGAACCGTCATGATGAGTGGAACGCCACCAGCGATCGGCGGCATTCGCCCGGCCTCGCGTTTCGAGATGGAGCTGATGTGCCCGGCCACCGGTCGCGTCCTGCAACACGAGTACACAATCGAAGCACTGGACGTCGTGCTTTGAGGTCAAGAAAACGAGGCTCGCTGGTGGTGAAGGGTCAGGCCGCCACCGGGTTCCTGAACCAGTCGAGCCGAAGCCCACACCTACCAAGTAAAAATGGCCAACCCAAAATGACAACGCCGCTAAGCGGCAAACCGGAACCGCGCTAAGACTCGGGGAGCGATCGTGCTGAAACCTAGCCGAACAGTCAAACAACCACCAAACCTCTTTGACCGCACACAGAAGCTTGTCAATTCAATTGAAGAAATCCACGGGCAGCCGTTGATTGCGTATTGGAATGCCTGGAATGGCTCAATATGTCCGAATGACGTGCCTGGCATGTTCCAGCTGTTCAATCGAATCGGCGATCTCGACAAAGCTGCACTGTTCATCAAGTCCGATGGCGGTCATATTGAGAGCGCATTACGGTTGGTGCATTTGATCAGGCGGCACGTCAAACATCTGACAGCTTTTGTCTCTGCCGAATGCGCATCTGCTGCAACAATCATGGCCTTAGGTGCAGATGAAATTCGCATGGGACCGTTAGGCTATCTGACTCCGATCGACAGCTCACTCATCCATGAAATGTCGCCAATCGATGCGATTTCCAATCGTCGCGTGAGCGTCAGCCGCGACGAACTCATTCGCGTTGTCAAACTATGGACCGACAATTCAAAGGAGCATCATGCGAACCCGTATTCGGACCTGTTCCAATATGTGCATCCGCTTGTCTTCGGTGCAATCGACAGGTCGAACAGCTTATCGGTCAAGGTCTGTGATGAGGTTCTGTCCTATCACATCAATGACGCCGAAGAGCGCGCGCGGATCGCTACGGAACTGAACAGCGAGTTTCCGTCTCACGCCTATCCAATTACAGAAGTTGCAGCGCGGCGTCTTGGCCTGAAGGTCAACGACCTCGATGTTGAAACCAATAACCTGCTTCTCGAACTAAGCGAATGCTATTCGGAAATGGCGCAACGTGCCATTACCGATTTTGATGAATCAAATTATCATGACAATCAAATTCTCGGCATAACAGAAGGCCGAAACATCCAAATCTACTACCAGAATGACAAGGATTTGAATTACATCAAGGACGAGCGCCGGTGGCAAGCCTTGAACGACGAGAGCAGCTGGCACAAGGTTGAGCTCGTCAATGGCAAAAAGACCATTTCAAGACTGCATATTAGCTAGCGTCGGGAGTCCGGTTTTGGTCCGCGATGCCGCAACGCTCGCACCACAGCACGCTGCATCTCGCGGACACAACCTTGAGACGCGTAAGCCTGCAATCGTGCGACGTCTTGCGATTGCAGGCATGGCTTTTTCACAATCCCGATCATTGGAGCAAATCAATGCCTCACGATCATTCGGATGACCATCCTCACGCGCTCTTGCCGCCGGAGCCTGCACTCCGCGTCAAAGCGATCGAGACCCTGCTCGTCGAGAAGGGGCTTGTTGATCCCGGCGCGATTGATGCGATTGTCGACGCTTACGCGAACAAGATCGGGCCGCAGAACGGCGCTAAAGTCGTCGCCAAGGCCTGGACGGACCCGGCGTACCGCAAGTGGCTCCTGGATGACGCGACGGCGGCCATTGCGGATCTCGGCTTTTCCGGGCTCCAAGGCGAGCACATGGTTGCCGTCGAGAATACAGATCAGCTCCACAACATTGTCGTCTGCACACTTTGCTCCTGCTATCCTTGGCCGACCCTTGGTGTTCCGCCGGTTTGGTACAAGAGTTCTGAGTACCGCGCGCGCGTCGTTCGGGACCCGCGCGGCGTATTGGCCGAGTTCAACGTGACTTTAGCCGACGACGTCGAAGTGCGCGTTTGGGATTCCACCGCCGAGATCCGCTATCTGGTTGTGCCACAACGGCCGGTGGATACGGATGACATGGACGCGGATGCGCTTGCGCAGCTCGTAACGCGGGATTCGATGATCGGCACCGGATTTGCCTTGCAACCAGGAGGCGCATAATGGACGGCGTACACGACCTGGGCGGTGTTGAGGGCTTCGGGCGATTGCCCATTGAGGATAATGAACCTGCGTTCCACGACGACTGGGAAGCGAAAGTCATGGCCATGCGCCTGCTCATGGGGGCTTGGCGCAAGTGGAACATCGATGCCGGTCGCCACTCCGTGGAGACACTACCGCCGGCGGACTACCTGACGCTGACCTATTACGAAAAGTGGCTCGCCTCGCTGGTGTTTCTGTCGGAGCGCGCGGACCTGATCACGCGGGACGAAATCGCGAGCGGCGTACCTGCGCCGGGCTCTGTGAAATCTTCGCCGCCGATCGATGGGCCGGGTTTTCTGGCGCTCATGGCGAAGGGGCGCCCGAGCGAAAGGGCGCCAACGGCTGCGGCAAAGTTCGCTCTTGGAGACCAGGTGCGCACGGCCCGCCACATGCACGCAGGCCATACGCGGCTGCCCAGGTATCTGCGCGGATGCGTCGGTGAGATTGTCCTGCTGCATGGCACCCACGTGTTGCCGGATGTCAGCTCTCGATTGACCGGCGACGAAGGTGCGGAGCCGCTGTACGGCGTGCGATTTTCCGCACGCGAGGTCTGGGGCAACAACGCAGATCCGAAGCTCTCCATTACAGCTGACCTGTGGGAGAGCTATCTTGCTGCCGCTTGAAGAACCGGACCGGCCGTTTACCGCGCCGTGGCACGCACAGCTCTTTGCGACGACGCATGCGCTTGCGCACGCGGGTGCGTTCAACTGGCCGGACTGGGCCGATCACTTCGGGCAAGCACTCGCTGACGCCGGGGCCGTAACGTCGGATGCCGAGTACTATGAGATCTGGCTGGAGAGCTTTGAGCGGTTTCTCGTGCAGCACAGCATTGCCGATGCGGACAGTCTGGCCACGTTCAAGGCAGCTTGGACGGATGCGTACCTGCGCACGCCGCATGGTGAACCGGTCGAACGCGTGCAACAGAACTGACCATCCGGCCCGGTCGGAGCCAGGCCCCACTCAACTGGATTGGAGCCGACCTCGGAGCATTTCGTTGCGCTACCGCTCGCGACAAGCGCTCGCTACTTGAGCGCGTTTTACATTGCGCTGTTCGCACGCTCGCAGGCTCGCGGCTCGAGCGCGGGCTATCCTGGCAGGACGATTCCCAGGCCGCGAACGCGGCCCGCCGCGTTGCGGCGCGCCCGCGCAGGGCCCGAGCGACGCGAGGAACGGCCCGTGAGCGAAGAGTCTTTCATTTGCGCTGTTCGCACGCTCGCAGGCTCGCGGCTTGAGCGAGTCTTTACGTGCG
>JBCDAH010000176.1:0-8069 GCA_039186015.1 Pseudomonadota bacterium | reverse complement strand
TTGGCGATGAACTTGTCGTGTTTTGCCGCGCTGTCCGGTGAGACGCCGATGATTTCCACACCTTCAGCAGCAAAATCATCTGCCAACGCCGTAAACGCCTGTGCTTCTTTCGTGCATCCCGGTGTGTCGTCCTTCGGATAAAAGTAGAGAACGACGGGACGTCCCTTAAACTCAGACAGAGTGATTCGCGTATCTCCGTTGCCTGGCAGATCAAAATCCGTAGCTGGTTTGCCGTCCTGGACCATCGACAGTTGCCTCGCTTTCGTCGTTTTTCCCATGCCCCACTCAAACGCAAGGGGGATCGGTTCGGTTTTGCGTTGGCGGGAAGCGTCCGTCCAGCTTATTGGTGTCGCGCAGGATTTTGGTGTCTGGCGCGAAAGTAATCGGCCGTTGCAGGGTTAGATCGAACGCAAACATAGGACCTTGGGCCAGCACATGGGCCGGTTGGTAAGACAGCCATCTTCACATTCCCGGCGGTCGGCCGGCGCGACAACGTCCGGTGTGTATGCCGAAGCGCGCCAGCCATCCGCCACATATCGAATTTGTAGAGCCTGTGGCATGATCTTGCTGCCGGTGTGCCTGCTGCTGCTGATCGCGGCGGGGATGCTTTATGCGCGCCTATCTCAAGGGCCGTTATCGCTACCGTTTATCGCCAAGGCGATCGGAAAGGGCCTGTCCGAAGAGCTGGGTGGGACGGCAACAAGCGTCGCAACGGCTGAACTTGCCGCAAAAAATGGTGGATTATCGCTTCTGTTGCGCGATGTCCGCATTCATGACCGTGATCGTCGGCCCGTGATTGTTGCGCCGCGCGTCAGCGTCGCACTGAACCTCTCGGCGTTGTGGCAAGCGCGACTGGTGCCCCAGCGCGTGACCTTGATTGCACCGAGACTGCGTCTCCGGCGGGCCCGTGGAGGTGAGCTTCTTCTGTCTGTAAGCAACCGAGAGTCGGTCGCGACGACACAGCCGTTGGACAATACGAAAAAGATCGCGTCTCGTGTGCCCGATGCGGCCGCTGCACCGGTTGCACCGCTCAACGTCGCGTCGGTCTTGCGCGAATTACTGACGACGGTGCGGACATCTGCTTACGGAAAGTCGCTGGCGGTTGAAAACGCGACAGTGGTTTTGGACCGTGAAAACAAGCGCTCGGTTGAGTTTGCGCTCCCGCGTGCAGACCTTCAATTGGAGGGAGCGGATCGCCCAACGCTCGTGGCCCGCGCCGTTGTGGCCAAAGCGCGAGGTGCAACAAATGTTGTTGTGCGGATCGCCGCTCTACCGCGGGGCGAGTCTTTTCGCATCAATGTCGACGCGGACGGCATTGATCCGTCGATGTTGTCCGTCGTCGCTGCGGATCAATCCGTGCGCGATGTTCTGGATGGTTCGGTTCGGGCGTCTGCAAACGTCATTGTGACGGACGACGGAAAGCTTCAAGGGGGACGTGTAACGGCAGAGTTCCAAGGCGCATCGCTGGCCGCTGCCGGCCAACAATTCGGACGTGTGGCGGTCGAGGCGGCGCGATTTCAGTTTGATCTCGCGCCTGAGCTCGAACGCATTGATATGGCGCCGAGCTGGATCCGGACATCGCTCGGCGATCTGACATTAGTTGGCGTCTTTACGCCGGGTGCAGCTGATGCAAACGGGGCTGAGGCGCAGGCTGACTGGACGTTCCGCATTCGCGCTGCCGAGGGTTGGTTGAAGGCGATCGGGCGCACGGACTCGCAGGTCGAAGCAAACCGAACGCCGATTAAAACACTCCTCGTGGAAGGACGTGTCGATCCGAATGGTGATCACATCGGGATCGGGCGTGCGGAAATTGCTGTCGGCGATACCAGCCTGAAGTTCGCGGGCCAGGTCGGGCTTCGTCGGCAACCTGATGTGCGTCTTAACGGCCAGATCGCCGGAGTGGCAGTCACGCAGGTTGCAGAGCTCTGGCCGGCCGGTCTTATGCCCGAGGCCAAGGCGTGGTTCGTTGCCAATGTGAAATCCGCCTCGGCGGCAGACGGGACGTTCTCCATCGATACGCGCGGCCGGTCTGGAAATTACGGTACGGCACTTGCCGTCCGCCTCAGGGCGCGCGACGTCCAGTTTTCGCCCGTGGCTGGGCTTCCATTTGTTTCACTGCCGGCTGTTACGATCAGCTTCGCCGGTGGCTCTGCTGAGGTGTTGGCGTCAACCGGAACGATGATTGTCCCGGGCAAGGGCACGACCAAGCTGTCTGACTTGCGGTACACGGTTGCTGGTGCCCTGACATCTGACCCTCGGGCGGAAGCTGCGTTTCGTTGGGCAGGGCCGTTGCCCGCAGCATTGGCGCTTCTCGCATCGTCCCAGCTCGATGTGGTGCCGCCGGAGTTTGCCCGCCGTCGGACGAAGGGACGGACAACAGGGCAGTTGACGTTAGCGCTGCCGCCACCGGGCGTCGCGGACTGGACGCGCGAAACGCAGATCACGGGCACGGCTCGCGTGTCGGACGGCGAGTGGCAAGGCGTGGCTTTGCCCTATCCCGTCAAGAGCGCCAGCCTGGCATTGACGTTCTCCCCAAAAGTGATCGATCTCAACGGACGGGTTTTGATTGCGGGTGTTCCAGCGACGGTAACTTGGCAACGGATTCATTCCGCGTTGGATACCGAGCAGCCACCGCTCAGAATCCGGGCAACACTCGATGGAACCGATCGTCGGCAACTTGGGGTTGGCAATGGCGCCATCGTGCGGCGTGGCGATACGCCGGTTGAGATTACGGTCCGCAAGTCAGCAAAGGGGCAGGACGTTCACGTCGACGTAGATCTCACCAACGCGGAACTGGCTGTTGACAGCCTGAGTTGGGTGAAGCCGCGCGGCATCAGATCAATCCTCCAGTTCGATGTCGAGAAGGGGCGTCGGTACAAGACCCGATTGACGAACCTGAAGGTCGTTGGGCCGGGTTTGGCTGTGCAGGGATGGGCCGAGCTCAATACCAAGAATGAGCTGGCGACAGTCGAACTGCCAACGTTCTCGATTGATGGGTCACGGCTGTCGCTGAAAGCAAAGCGGCGGGACGTGGGCGACGGCAAAACCAAGCAGCGCGGCACGCCTGTGTGGAACGTTGCGGTTAACGGTTCATTCTATGATGGATCGAAGTTCTTCCGGGGATTGTTCTCAGTGCCGAGTGCTGCGAGCGGTGCTGCAACGCCTCAGCTTGGGTTGGATCTCACCGCGACCATAGGTTCGGTGAAGGGCTTTAACGATGCGCGGCTCAAAGGCGTGAAAGTGACGCTGTCCAAACGCAACGGAAAGCTTACTGCACTCAAGGCGAACGGCGTCTTGGATGGAGGTGGCAAACTCAACGCCGTAATCCGCAATACCGCGAAACAACCGCGTCGGCTCATTGCGACAAGCACGGACGCGGGGAATGTGTTCCGCATGGTCAACTTCTATAGCCGTGCGCGGGGCGGGGATATGCGGCTGGTCGTCGAAATGGACGGAAGCGGCGATGCGCAGCGGACCGGCGTTCTCAGAGTGCGCAACTTCCAGGTTCTGGGCGATCCAGTCATTAGTGAAGTCATTCAAACCGGGGAAGACGACCGTCTGGTCGTGAAATCGCGCAAAGGTAAGCCGGGTCAGAATGTAACGCGCGAAGTCGTTGAATTTGACCTGATGCACGCACCGTTCTCGGTTGGTTACGGTCAGCTGGTTTTGCGCGACGCGCAGCTGCGCGGCCCGCTGTTCGGTGCAAGTCTGCGTGGCAAAGCGGACTTCACCCGCCGAACCGTGCAGTTGGGCGGCACATATGCGCCGTTGCAAGGCCTGTTTGCAGCCTTTCGTGTGCTGCCCGGGATCGGGCCGTTGCTGACGGGGCCACGCGGTGAGGGGGTCGTCGGGTTGACGTTCGCTGTTCAAGGGCCGATGGACGAGCCGGAAGTGCTGGTGAATCCGCTCTCGCTCGCAGCGCCCGGGATTTTCCGCGAGATCTTTCAAATGTCCCCACTGGATCCACGCGTGCGGCGCCGTGGTGATGATGCGGCCTCGCCGCCGACGCGGCGACGTCCAGCGATCAGCGCGACACCACCCAAGCGCAGCGGATCGGCAACCGGACAGCCGTCAACGGATGCCCCACCGCGTCCGTCTCAACGCGTGCCGGGCACCGTAATCGGCGACTGGAAATCCATGACGCGCGAGCCGGCCGACCCGACAGCGATTTTCAACCAGAACTAAGTTCGCGGTCCCGGTGCGGGATCGCGGGTCGCTTAAAGCTTGTCGCTCTAGCTTGCTTTTTTCGCTCGCGGGCTATTCCGGCCTTTGGCCGGGCCCTCCGCGTGGGCGGCGCAACGCGCCGGGCCGCAGTCGCGGCCTGGAACCGTGCGCGACGGCTAACCCGCGCTCAAGTAGCGAGCGCTTGTCGCGAGCGGTAGCGCACGTAAAGACTCGCTCGAGCCGCGAGCCTGCGAGCGTGCGAACAGCGCAACGAAAGACGTGAATCTGAATTGGCGCGACAAGCGCTAGACCGGTTTCAACAATGTGTGCCGCTTCTTGCCCATCGAGAGTTTGATCACGCCGTCATCCGAGAGATCAGCTGCGGTTAGGTTGGCCTTGTCATCGGTGACGCGATTGTCGTTTATGCGCAATGCGCCACCTTTGATTTGACGCCGTGCTTCACCGTTCGAGGTCACAAGCCCGGCGTGAACGAACGCCGACAGCACGCCCACACCGGTATCAAGCTCCGCGCGCGCAATCTCTACCGTTGGCAACTCTGCCGCCGTTCGACCTTCCTCGAATGTTTGCCGCGCCGTCTCTGCGGCCTTCTCCGCAGCTGCGCGTCCATGCAGCAAAGCTGTTGCTTCTGTCGCAAGGATCTTCTTCGCCTCGTTGACTTCGGCACCTTCGAGGGCCTCAAGACGTGCAATCTCATCGAGCGGCAAGGCCGTGAACAACTTCAGAAACCGGCCGACGTCAGCGTCTTCCGTGTTGCGCCAGTACTGCCAGTACTCCCATTCCGACCGCATGTCGGCGTTGAGCCAGACGGCGCCGGCAGCCGTCTTGCCCATCTTGGCACCGGACGCGGTCGTCAGCAGCGGACAGGTCAATGCGTAGAGCTGTTCGGTGCCCATCCGACGTCCGAGGTCCATCCCCATGGTGATGTTGCCCCACTGATCGGAGCCGCCCATTTGGGCCTTGCAGTCGTAGCGGCGTGCAAGCTCGACGAAATCGTAGCTTTGCAGCAGCATGTAATTGAATTCGATGAACGAAAGCTCCTGCTCCCGCTCCAGCCGCAGGCGTGCAGAATCCATTGTCAGCATGCGGTTGACGGAAAAGTGCCGTCCGACCTCGCGCAGGAATTCGATGTAGTTCAATGGCGCGAGCCATTCGGCATTATCGACCATGATCGCGTCCGTAGTGCCGTCGCCGAAGGACAGGAAGCGTTCGAATGATCCGCGATAGCCAGCCTTGTTCGCTTCGATTTCATCAAGAGACAGGATCTTGCGAGTCTCGTCTTTGCCGGAGGGATCACCAACCCGGGTTGTTCCGCCGCCCATCAAGGCGATCGGTTTTCCGGCACTGGACTGCTGTAGCCAATACAACATCATGATCGAGAGCAGGTGGCCGATGTGCAGTGAGGGGCCGGTGCAGTCGTACCCCACATACGTTGCGGCTCCGCCTTTGGCCGCCAGCGCGTCGAGGCCCTCAAAGTCGGAGCACTGGTGAATAAACCCGCGCTCGGTCAGAATGCGCAGGAAGTCAGATTTTGGCTCGAACGTGGTCATGATCGCATCTCGCGGCTGCTTGCGAGCGCGTGATATAGGCGACATCCAAGTTTGCGACCAGTCCCGGCTTAGCGCTTCCGTTGTTGAGGTTGCATTGTGTAGTACGTTGGCGTGCTCTTGCGGCTCGGGCCGGCAATGCCGTTTTTACCTGCGGGCAATGTGGTCGCCCTCCGTCAGGTCAATTCTGCAGAAGCTCAAGCACCATGTTCGTGATCCACGGCACGTGTCCAAACCAGAGAATGAAAATGAAGGTCGCGAGGCCGATACAGGCTACGCCAATTGATAAGACAACACCGAGTAGCGCGATCGACCACCAAACTGCCCCTTTGCTCATGAAGAGGTTGTTGCGGTCATCGTACAAGCAGCTAAGGACAGCTCCGGGATCGTGGATCAACCAGCTTGCTGCGACCCGACCTTCGAACCTTCTGCCGTCGTACTTGCCGCCCTCAACGACATAAATCGGAACGTGGACTGGTCCATCGCAATTCGGCCAATTCTGATCGAAGAGATAGCCTGTCACGCGTGCGCGAAGAGCGACGCCGCGGCGAAGTAGACGCAATGTGCGATATACCTCTGTTGCTGCGCCTATGAGAAACACGCTTCCGCAAAGAGCGACAAAGGCAGCAATGAATGGCAAGCCGTTAGGAAGACCGAGCAAGAAAGCAGCGCCGAGCAAGACAATGCCGACAACTATGGCTAGATCGTTGTAGTACTTGCTCATGGCCACACCATCAGCAGGGTGAGCTGTTGGTCAAATAGCTCAAGATCTCTCGGTTCGCTAGCTTTTTGCTGCGATGGGCTCTGGCGATACGATCAGGTCAAAAGACATTGGAACTTTGACATGAAAATCGCTCATGAAAATCGCTGACGCCTCTCGCCACGCGAGCTAGCTTGGAACTGACTGAGCAATGCGCAAGGCAAGACAGGCAAGCTTCATGCCCCAAATCCTGACGGCAATCGGTATGATGTCCGGTACATCGATGGACGGCATCGATGTTGCGATGATCGAGACGGATGGAGAGGGCATCGTTCGGCGTGGGCCCGGCGCGACATTTGCTTACGATCGCGCGTTCCGCAGCCGTCTGGGCCAGGCCATTGCGGACGCGCGCGCGGTCACGAACCGGAAAGAGCGCTCAGGCTGCCTTGCAGATGTCGAAGCCGAGATCACGGTGCGTCATGCCGATGCGTTGGCTGACTTTATGGCCCGTGAGGGACTTGAGCGCGCCGCGATCGATATCGTCGGGTTTCATGGGCAAACCGTGCTGCACCGGCCTGAAGACCGCTTGACGCTGCAGCTTGGCGATGGGCCAACACTGGCGCGGCTGACCGGCCTCAAATTCGCGTATGACATGCGAGCCGATGACGTTGCAGAGGGTGGCCAGGGCGCGCCGTTGGCAAGCGTTTATCATCGCGCGATGGCCGCCGCGTGCGAAGACCGTCCGGTTGCGGTCTTAAACATTGGCGGTGTGGCCAACGTCACGTGGATCGGGCGCGATGGCCAGCTTCTTGCGTTCGACACCGGGCCGGGCAACGCGCTGATCGATGACTGGATGGCAAAGCGTATCGGTGCGTCTCGGGATGATGGGGGCGCCGCCGCACGGGCTGGCAAGGCCCAGACGGCAACGGTCAAGTTCTTCCTCGACCACGCTTACTTCGCGGCGCCGCCACCGAAATCTCTCGACCGCAATACGTTCTTTTGGGATCTCGTCTATGGGTTGTCCGTCCAAGATGGCGCCGCCACGTTAACGGCCATGACTGTTGGCGCCGTTGCGCAAGCGCGGACGCACATGCCTGAGCCGCCGAAGCGTTGGGTGGTTTGCGGTGGCGGGCGCCGTAACGGTGCGATCATGGCGGGTTTGCAAGACGCACTCGCAGTACCCGTCGTCCCGGCCGAGGATCTCGGGTTCGATGGCGATACCGTTGAGGCGGAGGCGTGGGCGTACCTGGCCGTCCGTGCGCTAAAGGGCCTGCCGTTGACGTATCCCGGAACAACCGGCGTGCAGACGCCGCAAACCGGCGGCTGTATTATCGCGTAGGCTGCTGCTCCACAGTTATGCGCCTCCAGATTGCAGTTCTATCTGGGTCGTGCGGCCGATTTGATATCGGTCAATTAATCACATTCCAAGGTGTGAATATGTTACTCCCATGACAACAAGATTGGGAGTAAGCCATGCCGTTATCCTGGCCCTGGGGTGGCCTTCTACTGGGGATCGTGTTTCTCGCCCCTGACGCTGCTCCTTGAGCGTCAGGAGCGCGAAAAGCCGATCGCGAAGGAGGGGGGCGACAATCCGTTCCCCAGCTTTGAATCGCTCACGGCGGAAATTCAGGAGGACGCGC
>JBCDAH010000175.1:0-8178 GCA_039186015.1 Pseudomonadota bacterium | reverse complement strand
GTCAGCATTGCCCTAACGTCCAGACGGATAGCGGCTCATCGTTCGGGCACATCCGTCTGGAGGCAACATGTTTAAGCCAGAACTCATTGCGGCTGCAGAGGCCCTCTTGGCCCAGTCGCGCGGCAACGGCCGGAAACTTGCGACGGCTGAGAGCTGCACGGGCGGCCTCGTCAGCGCGCTATTGACTGAAATTCCAGGCTCCTCAGACGTCTTCGATCGTGGGTTTGCCACCTACTCGAATGATGCCAAGTCTGCACTCTTGGGCGTCCCGGCAGATCTCATCACGCAACACGGCGCCGTCAGCGAGCAGGTCGCACGGGCCATGGCCGCCGGGGCCTTGGCCAACAGCCAGGCAGATGCAACGGTGGCGATTACGGGAGTTGCCGGCCCAGACGGTGGTACCGCGGAAAAACCGGTCGGGCTCGTTCATCTCGCAACGTCGAATCGCGCCGGGCAAACGCAGCACCAAGTTTTAAGGCTTGGAAACATCGGCCGTCACGATGTTCGGATGGCGTCGGTTGCAGCAGCCATCACGATGCTGTCCGAGGCTGTTTCGACCTGACTAAAGCCGTCAACTTCGCGACGGCGCCGGCTGGCCAATTGAAACGCCTTGCCTTGCCCCATAAACCTCATGCGCACGCGCTTCGAACGCCGCAGCGAACCGCTTGAATGCGCGATCAAAGACCTGAGACACCAGGTAACCCAGCAGCGGATTGCGAACCTCGTAAGCGATGTAGAATTTAACGATGCATCCGCCCGGTACCGGCGCGAACGTCCACTCGTTCTCCATGCGGGAAAACGGTCCGCTCAGGTAAGTGACGCCGACTCGCGGTAGTTCCGGTTCCAATGTCACCCGGCTTGAAATCGTTTCATGGATCGCCTTGTAGCCCATCGTCATATCGGCAATCAGAACTTCGGTGCCGTTTGTCTGGAGCTGCCGCGAGCGAACCACCATCCCCTCGCATAACGGCAGGAACCTTGGGTACTGATCGACGTCCGCAACCAGATCGAACATTTGTTGCGGAGAAAACGGCACCGGCCGCTGCGTGCGAAACGTTTTCATCTCAGCGGGCCACCTCGCGAGACAGCATACCGTCACGCGCGGCCCGCAATCGCGCGAAGTCGTCGCCGGCGTGATAGGACGAGCGCGTCAGTGGCGACGCCGATACCATCAGGAAGCCTTTGGCATAGGCTGTCCGCTCGTAGGATTTGAACTCATCCGGCGTGACGAACCGTGCCACCGGTGCATGGCGGCGCGTCGGCTGCAGGTACTGACCGATGGTCAGAAAGTCCACATCAGCGGCCCGGAGATCATCCATCACCTGGAGAACCTCTTCGCGGCGCTCCCCAAGGCCGACCATGATGCCGGACTTTGTAAACTGCGCCGGGTCGAGTTCCTTCACCATCTGCAACAGGCGTAGCGAGTGGAAATACCGCGCACCGGGCCGAATTTTAAGATACAGGCTCGGCACCGTCTCCAGGTTGTGATTGAAGACATCCGGTTTGGCCGCAACGACGGTTTCGATTGCGCCGTCCTTCCGCAGAAAGTCCGGTGTGAGGATCTCGACCGTTGCATCAGGTGCAGCTGAGCGGATGGCCCCAATCACCTGCGCAAAATGCTCCGCCCCCCCATCGGGAAGATCATCGCGATCGACGGATGTGATGACAACGTGCTTGAGGCCCAGTTTGGCAACCGCGTCACCGACGCGTCGCGGCTCATCCACATCGAGCGGTTCAGGCAGCCCGGTCCGCACATTGCAAAAGGCACAGGCCCGCGTGCACGTATCGCCCATGATCATCATGGTCGCGTGACGTTGGGTCCAACACTCACCGATGTTCGGGCAGCCAGCCTCTTCGCAGACCGTGTTCAGGCCGTGCTCGCGCACAATCGATTTCGTTTCGGCGTAAGTCTTTGAACCGGGCGCACGGACCCGGATCCAGTCTGGCTTCGCCAAAACGCCGGTTTCCGGACGATTGACTTTTTCGGGGTGACGCGGCCGATCCCCCCGATTTTCCGGCTTAACTCTGTCGATGAGCGTGACCATGTGCGCTCCGGTCGTCGAATCCAACGCGGGATATAGTATCATATGACATGACGACCAAAGCGCAGTCTATCAAGGGCGGCAATGCCGCGCGGATCGTGAGCTCGGCGCGGCAAAGACTTCCTGGTTTGGTCAGATGGTGCTGTCAGCAGAGCTATCGCGCAATCAACCGTGCCACGATGACGAGAATGAAGGCACCCACCGTCGCCACGATAATCTGATTGACGATCGGCCCGAAGTCGAACGGCAGGTTGAGAATCCCGAGTTCGATCAGCGCGCCGCCGATCAGTGCGCCGATGATGCCAACGACCAGGTTGCGGATAAGACCGCCGCCACCAAGAATCTGCCCCACGATCCAGCCTGCGATCAGGCCTGTCACCGCAAAGATGATCCAGGACATATAAGGTTGTATAGCGTCCATTTTTACTTCCCCCAGAGGCTTGAAGAGCGCGCTCCTGTGCGCGGCCGCCACCCTAGACTGTGCCTGCCTAATATTGAAGCAGACAGTCACCACGATGTGCGGTGACCTGTGGCGCGAACACCGCGTTGTGTGGCCGCGCTGATCAATACCGTGACATTATTCCGCAGGACCAGATCGAGGCTCGTGGCGTGCGTCGCACTCTGGCGGCTCAGCTGATCAGACGCGCCAGCAAGACAACAACGATCGCGCCGATCGTTGCCGTGACGACCTGCGAGGCCAGAGCATTCTTGATCCCGAGATTCACGCCCAAAGCGCTCAGCAGATAGCCGCCAACAAAGGCACCGAGAACCCCCGAGACCAGATACTGGATCAGGCCGCCGCCGCCGACCACGAAACTTGCCAGGAAGCCGGCCACGATACCGATGATGGCAAACACGACCAGCTGTTGCGTATTCTTGTCCATTCCGACCCCGCCCGTCTAACACTCTGACCTAAAACGTCTAGCCTCGGCACATGTCCGAGGCTAGAGCACATTGATCAAAATGCTGCAGCACATGAAACGCCAGACCGGCTTCCCGCCCGAGCGTGCAACATGTGCATGGCTACATGTGAATGACGCGCCCATACGCATCCAGAACGCTCTCGTGCATCATTTCAGAGAGTGTCGGGTGCGGGAACACCGTGTGCATCAAGTCTTCTTCCGTCGTTTCCAGTTGCATGGCGACAACGTAGCCTTGAATCAGCTCTGTCACCTCGGCCCCGATCATGTGGGCTCCCAGCAACTGCCCTGTTTTGGCATCAAACACGGTTTTGACCATGCCTTCCGGCTCGCCGAGCGCGATCGCTTTCCCGTTGCCGCGAAACTGAAAACGGCCAACCTTCACCTCAAATCCGGCATCGCGCGCCTTGGCTTCGGTGAGCCCGACGCTTGCAACCTGCGGATGACAGTACGTGCAGCCGGGGATTTTCAGTTTATCCATGGCGTGCGTGTCCAGGCCCTTGATCGTCTCGACGCAAATGACCCCCTCGTGTTCGGCTTTGTGCGCCAACATCGGCGGTCCGGCGACATCGCCGATCGCATAAATGCCCGGTACGGACGTCCGTCCATAGCCATCGGCGACAATGCAACCGCGATCGGTCGCAACACCGACCTTCTCGAGACCAAGGTTCTCAATGTTGCCGACCACGCCGACGGCCGAGATGAGCCGCTCGGCTTCGACGTGCTCGGTTCCCTTGCCGGTCTCAATGGTCGCCCGGACGCCTACGCCGCCTTTCTCAACGGCGGTCACCTTGGCGCCGGTCAGAATCCGCATGCCCTGCTTCTCAAAACGCTTTTGCGCCATGGCCGCGATCTCGGCGTCCTCAACCGGGAGGATCTGCTCCATAAGCTCGACAACCGTGACCTCAGCACCCATGGTGCGATAGAACGATGCGAACTCGATCCCGATCGCGCCGGACCCCATGACAAGCAGCGACTTCGGCATTTCCGGCGGAACCATTGCCTCGAAGTACGTCCAGATGCGATCGCCGTCGGGCTCGATTCCGGGGAGAACCCGTGGCCGCGCACCAGTCGCAATAATGATGTGCTTCGCTTCGTAGGTGCCGTGCGGCAGTGTGCCCTTTGGCGGAGCGTGCGCCGGCTCAACCGCCGGCCGGCTCGGTGGGCCGACGACAACCTTACCGGGTGCTTCAATGAAGGCCTGGCCCCAGATGACGTCAACTTTGTTCTTTTTCAGAAGGAATCCGACACCGCCGTTGAGCTGGGCCGAGACACCCCGGGAGCGGCCGACAACAGCCTCATGATCAATGCGCATTTGTCCGTCGAGCACCAAACCATAGTCTTTGGCGTGGGTCGCGTGATGATAGATCTCAGCGCTCCGCAGAAGCGCTTTGGTTGGGATGCAGCCCCAGTTGAGGCAGATACCGCCAAGGTGCTCTCGTTCCACGACAGCCACTTTAAGGCCGAGCTGAGCGGCACGGATTGCGGTGACATAACCACCGGGTCCGGATCCAATGACGAGGACATCATATGCAGCCATTGTTCAGCTCGCCTCCCGAATTTCCCAAAACGCTTACGCGCACAACATATAGGAGGGGATCACAAACCAGGCGAGACCGATCTCGTCCAATAGTCGCAGTCCTGCGTCTGCCCCGTCTTGCATCTCCTCAGTCCTGCATCCGCGACGCAGGCGCACTGTCTCGCGTGCAGAAAAGCAACAACAGCCAACACCGTCCCAATGCTGGGTCTCAATCCTGGCTCAACATCGACGATGAGACATGTGTGGCGTGGGATGTTAGCGAAAGAGCCGGCCGTTTGCGCAAGCTCTTCCCCACATCTCACCCGCCAACACATCCGAGTAGTCGCGCGTCACCGCTTAGTTCTTTGGCTTCAATGCCGCTGTCAGTGCCGCTGACGATGCTGCGCTCGACGCTTGAGCGTTATTCGTCGTCGCGGGCTTTGCTGGTGTGGCGGATGCCGTAGTAGCAGGCGTTGTTGCCGTACTGTTTGCAGTTGCAGCTTGTGTCGGTTGTGCGGCCGCCGGCTTCGTCGCCTTTGCCGTCTGTGTCAAACCAGCCTTGCTGCAATTCGCCTGATAATCGCCGTAGGCCTGATTGAGCTCAGCGACCTTGCTCAGGGCCGAGCGCTTGACCATAACGCTCCGGGTCTTGCCGTCCGCAGCCTTTTCGACACGCGCGACCGTGCCTTCCTTTTTCAACGCCTCAATACGCGACAACAACGTCACGCACTTGGGATCGACAATGGCCTTCGCTTCGGATTTCGGAGTGGAAGCGGTGGTCAACAGGTTGGTACCGTCACTCGCGCAGCCGCCAAGCAGTAAAACCGTAATAACGCTGCTGACGGAACCATACATCATCTGGCGCATGGGAACTCCTTTCGAGGAATAACGACGCAGCACATACCCTTCCCGGCTACGCATCCCGAGAGATTCCAGCAAGCAGCCCGCGCTTATTTCAGGGGGATATCAATGGCCGAAAACGCGAAATAAATCAGATGCGTTCGCAAAGTTTCGAAAATGCAACACAAATGCGACCCGACTCATCATCAGGCCGAACCAATTAACCGATTAGGTATATTTAGACGCTCTAGAAGCGATGTTTGATACTACCACGGATCCGAAGACCGTCGTCGTCACTCGGGATCGTTGTGTCTTTGTCGTCGTTCAACGCTGGGGCCTTCGCAGCCTCATCGCCGTAGAGCAACTCGAGACCGAAATCCAACTTAGGGATGACACCCAGCTTACCCAAGCCGGGGATTGCAACAATGGTCCCATCGTTGGCCTTGGGCGGCGCGGCCTTGTCACCGCTGATACCTGCCGACGGCGAGCCCGCATCCTTAGGACCGCCTTGCGACTGCTCTTCAAATGCCTGTGCACTCGTGGCTACAACAAGTCCTGCTAAGAATAGTCCGACCAGCGAGCACCGCATCAGTTTACCCCAATTCAGATCGCTCCGATAATCGAAGCTGGACAGTATGTAACGCTTGATCAACCCTGCATCCACAGCAGTTAATGCCAACTGAAAGGATTCCAGGAACCTGTGTTGGCGAAGCCATAGTTGCGCAGACAAGACACAAAACGCACGCTAAGAGACATCCTCGTTCTAGCTGATCTACCATGAGTCGGGCGGTTCAAAGCCGTTTATGCGCAACATAAACACAAGAAGGCCGCCCAACGTGGACGGCCTCCTGTGACATACCTGCGTCAAGCCTTAGAAGCTGACGACAAAGCCCGAGTACAGAACGTTCGCATCGTCAGAGCACGCCGAGTCGTCGACACACTCTTTGCGAAGGTACTGCAGGTTGAAGCGGCTCGCAGCAGCGTCGATGCTTTGGACATAGCCAAGGCCCCAATCCACGCCATCTTCGTCGTCAACACCGGCGCGAGTGGACTCAAACTCACCCCAGTTGACGTGGCCGTAGAACGTCGACTTTCCAAGAGCGATGAACTTCCGTTCAACACCGACCACAAAGCCGTAGTGTGTCAACGTGTCTGTGCCCGTAGCACCGAAGAAGTTCGAGTCTTCACGCTCACCAGCAGCGAAGTTGACGAACAACCCCGTCGGCGCATGCATCACGGAGATCGAACCCGTTACGATCTCACGATCAACAAACTCCCCAGCCGCATTCGCAATCGCGGCCTGCTGATCTTCGTAACCGATACCTGCAGCAATCCGGATGCCGTTGAATTCACCGGCATAACGGAGCGCAACAGCCCAGATTTCTTCACCATCAAACGTATTGCCGGTATCTTCGTCGGCTTCGTCGGCATCGTTTGAATAAGAAGCCGAGAATACAAAGCCATGAAGAGTCGGCGAGACGTAACGGATCGTACCGCCTTCGGCGTCGTCACCGTCAAGATCTTCGAAGAAGAAATAGCCGTCTCCGAAGTACCCACCAGGCCCGTTGCCAACGCCGTCAAGGCCAGCGTCGTCCAACATGATGTCTTCGATATCAGCCAGTGAAATCCGGTTGATACCGTCGAATGCCGAGTCGACACGGCCAACGAAGACGGAGCCGAGACGCTTGCTTTCAACGTAGATGTAGAGATCGTCCACGTTGTCATCACCGTTGTCATTCGGGTCGAATGACATGCGGAAGCCGACAGTAATGTCCGAGCTCAGTTTGGCACTACCGGAGAACCGGAGGTCGCCGCCATCGTCAAAGTCTTCAATCGTCAGTTTGTCCGGACGACGAGCGTCATCACCATCCGCATCATGCCAGACGATACGCTGACCGATCGAGCCGCTGATTTTCAGCGACATAACCCGGTTGCCCTTCCGGGCCGTCGTAGCCTCGAGCTCCGCGATCCGCTCTTCTAGATCGGCACAGCACGAACCACCCAAGTCTGCAGCCATTGCTGAGGTCGAGAGACCGGCAACTGCGGCTGCCAGGGCAAGACGGGAAACCGTCTTTTTCATTCCCCCAATCATTCTCATCTCCACAAAGATTTCCGTTCGAAGCAGAAAGCACCACGCGCTGCCCGGCGACAGCTCGTGCTCAGTCAGAACCGCACGCACGCGCGTGTGCGCTCGCCGTTCGGGCTGAACACGTTACAAAGGACGCAAACGGAACTCGAGATACTTAAGTGCGGGTCACGTGCGCGCCGGGCTTGCTCCCTGCGGCGCCACGAGGCGGATCGAAAAGGTTTGCGGAAATTGCCGCGTCTATTCTCGAACCAAAGACCTCTGTTACTCCTGAGGGCCTCGCGGCCCCACCGCACGACTCATTACGATGCACAAATCGTTAGGCCGGGATTGCGAGAGTCGCAAACACGCCAAACGACTTCTCCGCGCTGTGATCGGCTTCCTGTTGCGCATGAGACACTAAAATACCCAATGGCAACATATGTGTTCTGCTAATGTTCACGGCACAACGTGTGGACGACATTCAATGCGTTGAAATCATCTCGCTCAGCACAAGCCAATCCAGCCAAATCACGCGCGTCATTCGCGAATCTCTGCGCGCCGACACGTTGCCCCGGCCGCCCACGACCCTCGCGGATCTTCGCAAAGCGCCCAAACAAAAGAAGCCGCCCAATTGGGCGGCTTCTCAATCTCGTCAGATTGTCGCTTCGGTTGGGGAAAACCCAATTAGAAGCTGACCGTCAGACCTGTGTAGAGGAAGTTTGCGTCATCGTCGCAGATGTCGTCGTCTTCAGCAACACACTCTTTGCGGATGTACTGAATAGCCCAACG
>JBCDAH010000174.1:0-8263 GCA_039186015.1 Pseudomonadota bacterium | reverse complement strand
TGCTGGAGATAGTTCTCAGCAAGCACCGGATCGCCGGACGACAAAGCGTCTCGCGCCAGGGAAACGTATTTCTCCGCAATGTGAGACGGGGTCCCGCGGATTTTCACGTCGGGGCCGTTCGACTCAAAACTCCGCGTCAGCGGGTTCTGGCTTTTACGGCTGCGATTACGCCCACGGCGATTCTGTTGTCCCTGCCTCATCGGCTCCAATTCTCAGGTTATTGAGTTCGGTTCGGTGAATATCATCAGACCTTCTCGAAGGCCCGACGCGTAAAAGTTCGGACAGCGAGAGTCATCGCCGCTTCTTACCCGATCGTTTGCGATAGCTTCGGAACGCAATCGCTCCGGAATCACTCACTGCGCGACATCCACCCGGTTGTCAGTGGCACCCATGTGCTGAACGCCGCATCATACGACGTGACCAAGCCGATTGGCGCTGTATCGCTAACCACCGTCGCGGCAATCTCCAGGGCAATCCTGTGTTGCTCGCCGCACACCATGGTTTTGACATAGCCGCTAAAAGAAGATCGCGCAATTACAATCGCAACCGTGTATTCTGCTCACACCCCTCGTGTCTGCATCGCAACACACCGCTCGTGCCCCAGAAGGTCTTGCTGTGTCCAGATATTGGCCAGACAATGTTTCGGCACGACAGATGTGAATATCTGTATAGCGCGAGTCGCCTGGCCAGCCCCAATCTCGACGAGACAATAGCCGTCAGGGACGACGTGCAGTAATCTCGTGGCCAAAAGACGGACAATATCGAGACCATCGGCGCCGCCATCCAGCGCCATGTGCGGATCGAAGTCACGCACCTCGCATTGGAGACATGGGATCTCGGTCGTCGGAATGTAAGGTGGATTTGCGACCACAAGGTTAAAGCACCCGTGTCGATTTAATAGATCGGCTGCGTGCACCCACGAGACGCGACGCGCTACGTCAGGTCCGAACTGGTTCGCATTACGCTGCGCAACACGCAGCGCCGGTCGCGACGCATCCAGGCCGACGCCCGTTGCATCCGGTATCTCAGCAAGCAACGTGAGAACGATGGCTCCGCTGCCGGTGCCGAAATCGAGAATGCGCGGCGCCTGCCCTAAGCGGCCCACACGATAGAGGTCCAGCGCAACGTCAACCAACGTTTCCGTATCCGGGCGCGGGTCCAAAACATCCGCCGAAATCTGGAACAGTCGGCCGTAGAATTCCCGTTGACCGCAAATTCGCGAAACGGGTTCGCCGCCCGCCCGGCGCGTTAAGACGTGCGCAAGCCGCGCCGCTTGTTCGGCGTTAAGCAATACATCAGGCGCGCTGAGTACGGCCAGCCGATCAAATCCCGTTGCGAAGGCAAAGAGTTCGCAAGCGTCCCGCCCCGGGCTTCCGCACCCCATCACGCGCAGAGCATCCAGACACTGCGTATACGCTGCGCCAACCGCCATCTCGGGCGCAATGCGTTCAAGGGGCTGATCGCCAATACCCGCTTGCATCGGCGGCGGCAGATCACATCTCGCCGTCATGCATTTCTGCCAGTTGTGTCGCCTGGTGATCCGTAATCAACGCATCAATGACGGCGTCAAGCGCTAAGCCCTGCATCATCTCATCGAGTTTGTGCAGCGTCAGATTGATGCGGTGATCGGTGACGCGACCCTGCGGAAAGTTGTAGGTGCGAATACGTTGCGAGCGATCGCCGGTGCCGACTTGCCCGCGCCGCTGCTCAGCACGTTCGGATTCGACTTTCTCACGCTCCAGCTCGAAGAGCCGCGCGCGCAGGATCTGCATGGCCGTTTTGCGGTTCTGGTGCTGGGACTTCTCCGACGCCACGACGATGATACCCGTCGGAATGTGCGTCACGCGGACAGCTGAGTCGGTTGTATTGACATGCTGCCCTCCAGCGCCCGAGGCGCGCATAGTATCGATCCGGATGTCTTCGGTCCTGATATCGATGTCAACGTCCTCGGCTTCCGGCAACACGGCTACGGTCGCCGCCGATGTGTGTATCCGACCGCCGGCTTCGGTCACCGGGACGCGCTGCACGCGGTGCACGCCGGACTCGAATTTCAAGCGCGCAAAAACACCGTCGCCTCGTATCGATGCGACGACTTCTTTGTAACCGCCGAGGTCATTTTCGCTGGCTTCGACGATCTCGGTTTTCCAACCTTTGATGTCCGCGTACCGGGCGTACATGCGAAAGAGATCCGCCGCGAACAGCGCCGCCTCGTCACCGCCGGTTCCGGCCCGAACCTCAACAATAACGCTACGATCGTCCGCCTCGTCCTTCGGCAGCAACTGAATGCGCAAGGCCTGCGTAAGTTCGTCGATCCGCGGCGCCAACGCCTCGTGCTCTTCACGTGCGAGTTCGCGCATATCAGCCTCAGCCGACGTGTCCTCAATCAAAGCTGTTAAGTCCGCAATTTCCTGCTCAGCTTTGCGCAGTTCGTTGATCGACGCGACGATCGGGTCGAGATCGGCAAACTCTTTGGACAGCTTGGCAAATTTATCTTGCGGCAGACTGGTCGCCAATTCGGATTGCACAGCGGTCCATCGCCCTACAAGCCTGTCGAGTTTCTCAGTCGGGAGTGCACTCATGTCGTCCGTTTTCGTCCTCGTGCGTGGCAGCGGAACCGTCGGCGTCCCATTGGCATGTCAGGTGATCGCCGCACCATGCGGCCTAGATTTCAATATCGTGCTCTGCAGAAAACTTGCGCAGTTCCGCACGCACATCCACCGCGGAGTTCTGTGACAGACAATCAGTCATAAGTGCTGACACAGCGGCAGTATCGAGCCCGAGCAGCATCGCCTTGACCGGGCCGATCGCAGCCGGTGCCATAGAAATGGATCGATATCCAAGACCAATAAGCGCCATTGCCGCTATCGGTCCGCCACCGATTTCGCCACAAAGGGTCAATGGAACAGCGTGCCGTGCGGCAGCCTCGGATATCATGCGCAACGCCCTGAGCGCGGGCACCGACAGCGGATCATAGCGGCCGGATACAAGCGGGTTTGCCCGATCGGCTGCGAAAAAGTACTGCAGCAGATCGTTGCTGCCAACTGATATGAAATCGGTCTCAAGCAACAGCTCGTCAAGAACGAAGAGGATGCTGGGCACTTCAATCATGGCGCCGACCAACACCCGATCCGGTATGGCCTCGCCGCGCGCGACCGCAAGAGCCTGCTCGCGCTCAATCAAAGTCTTTGCCGAACGGAACTCTTCCACGGACGTGATCATCGGGATCATCAGTCGCAGTTCGCGACCGACTGAGGCGCGCAGCAACGCGCGCACCTGCAGACGGAACAGACCCGGGCGATCAAGGGCCAATCGCACGGCGCGCCAGCCCAGCGCGGGATTGTCTTCGACGGGCTGGCGCATATATGGCAGCGCCTTGTCTCCCCCGATGTCGAGCACCCGGAAAACGACGGGCTTATCGTCTGCCTGCTCGATGACCTGACGATAAAAATCAGTTTGCTGGTTCACGCGCGGGAACGTCGAGGCAATCATGAAGTGCAGTTCGGTGCGAAACAGGCCAATCCCGTCAGCGCCTGTCTCGCTGAGGTTCGGCATGTCGACGATCAAGCCCGCATTAAGCAGGAGCGTAATGGTCTCGCCGTCTTTGGTTCGTGCCGGCTCAGTCCGGAGTTCGCGGTACTTCTCCTGCCGGCGTGCGCGCAGCCGCACCTTGTCGGAGTAGGCGGCCACAATGTCCGGCGACGGACGGAGATGCACCTCGCCGGTTTCACCATCGACGATGACCGCGTCACCAGCTGCCACGCGTTCGATCAACCCAGGAATTTGCCCGACGGCGGCCAGACCAAGCGCTTTCGCGACAATTGCGACGTGGCTCTGCGCACCCGCATCCTCGACAACGACGGCGCGCAGTTTGGATCTGTCGTAGTCCAGCAGCTCGGCCGGCCCCATATTGCGCGCGACCAGTATTGTATCCGACGGCAGCTCCATATCTTCGAAGGCGGCCTGCGTCTTGCCGCTCAGGATCCGCATGAGACGGTCCGCGAGATCGTCAAGATCGCGCAGGCGATGGTGCCAGAACCGGTCGCTCTGGCGCAGCATCCGCGCGCGGGTCGTATTCTGCACCCGCTCAACAGCGGCTTCGGCCGTCAAACCTTCTTCCACGGCTTCCTGCATGCGGCGCAACCAGCCGCGATCGTATGCGAACATACGATAGGCTTCGAGAACGTCTCGGTGGGCACCGGCCCGAGACATCGTATCGCTTTCGAGCATCGTATCGATGGCGTTACGCAGCGCTGACACGGCCCGCTCCAGGCGTGCCGCTTCAGCGACGGGATCGACTGCAAGCAATTCCGAGACGACCACACGCGGCTGATGGAAAACGGCATGCCCCAGCGCAATCCCGTCGGAGATTGCTTCGCCCTGCATCAGAGTTGTACTGGCGCGCTCTCCGGTGCCGTCGCCGATCGCCCCCGCAACATCGCCGGAGACCAGGTGCTCGGCGACAACCATCGCCGTGGTCTGAAGGACTTCGACGTCTTCGTCAGTGTATTCACGGCGCGTTTGGTTTTGGACCACAATCACGCCCAACAGCGCGCCCGCGCGCAGGATCGGCACCGCAAGAAGAGAGTGATAGGCTTCTTCACCAGTCTCTGGCCGATATGAGAACGCCGGATGGTCACGGACTTCGGGCACGTTGACGGGCGCGGCCAGTTCCGCGCACCGTCCCACCAGACCCTCGCCGCGATTGAGCCGCGTCTGATGGACGGCTTCGAGATTGAGACCCTCGGTGGCGAACAGCTCAAGCATGCTGTCCTGGCGCTTAAGGTAAATCGAGCAGACTTCGGCCACCATCAGACCGGCAACCTGACGGACGATCTTGTTCAGGCGTTCCTGACCATCGCCGGGTTCGGCCATAATCACGCGGAGCCGACGCATAATGGCGCGCAGGGCAGGCTCCCCGGGCATCAGTCTGCCATCCTCCATCCGTCGCGACGTCATCGGTCCCAATCCGCTAGATCAATTCCCTGAAGGCACATGGACAAGCCGACCTTCACTGCGCTCTGCCTGACCCAATCAACACCACCGTCGCACATCATCGAATGTCAGCGAGCTGCGCGCTGACCGTCACCGAAGCCTGCACAACCACGCAACGCGAGACAAGAGCAAGGTATCGATTCATCTGTTATCGCCAGCCTTGGACTGCGCTTTCGGATCGGCCACCCGATTCCGTCAGTTCCTCGTGAGTCTCATTCGGAGAGCCACACGGCAAACCTGTGGCACATCTTTAGAGGTTTGCGGCATCCAGCCCGTAAGTCGCGTGCAACGTCCGTACGGCCAGCTCCGTATAGGCCGCATCGATCAACACGCTGATTTTGATTTCCGAGGTCGTAATCGCAAGGATGTTGATGCCTTTTTCGGCGAGGGCCTTGAACATTTGGGATGCAACGCCTGCATGACTTCGCATCCCGACACCAATCACCGATACTTTCACGACGTCGGACGAACCAATCACGTTCTCAAAACCGACGTCCGATTTCAGGGACTCCAGAAGATCAATCGCACGCGGCAACTCTGCAGACTGCACAGTGAATGTCATGTCCGTACGCTTGCCGTCCGATGACAGGTTTTGCACGATCATATCGACGTTAACGCCAGCATCAGCCAACGGACCAAAAACCTGAGCGGCCGCGCCTGGCCGATCCTCAATGTTGAGAATGGTCACTTTAGCCTCATCTTTTGCATAAGCGATGCCGCTGACGACTTGGTTCTCCATGATCTCATCCTCATCACACACAATCGTGCCAATGTCCGGCCAATTGCTCCCGGACTGCACGGGGTCGATCGCGTTGGCCGGAGCAAAGCTCGATAGCACGCGCGTTCGCATCCGGTAGTTCATGGCAAGCTCGACGGATCGCGTCTGCAACACCTTCGACCCCAGCGACGCCATCTCAAGCATTTCTTCGTACGAGATTCGCGGCAAACGCCGGGCCTTAGACACGATTCTGGGGTCGGTCGTGTAGACACCGTCGACGTCCGTATAGATGTCGCAAACGTCCGCATTCAGCGCAATCGCAAGTGCAACGGCGCTTGTGTCGGAGCCGCCCCGGCCCAGTGTCGCAATCCGCCTGCGCTCCGGTTCGACGCCTTGAAATCCGGTTACGACGGCAACTTCACCGGTCGCCAGGCGCCCGGCCAAAACCGCGCCGTCGATGCGTTCGATGCGGGCAGCGCCGTGCGATGAATCCGTTGTCACCGGGATTTGCCAGCCCTGCCACGACCGTGCTGTAACCCCCATGGACTGCAAGACAATCGCCATCAGGCCGGCAGTCACCTGTTCGCCGGATGCAACGACCGCGTCATACTCGCGCGCATCATGCAACAGCGACGCTTCCCGCACCCAGGCAACCAGCTGATTGGTCGTCCCGGCCATCGCCGAAACAACGACGGCGACCTGATTGCCCGCGTCGACTTCGCGCTTGACGTGCGTCGCTGCATTTCGGATGCGATCTAGGTCAGCGACGGATGTTCCGCCGAATTTCATGACAACAACGGCCATCGCGGGCGTCTCTCACAGTTGTCCGCGCGCGCGGTTGGCGACGAGGAGGTTCATGCATCCCGTGGGGTTTTGCGGCACAGTTAGCCAAATCGCCCACGCTCTGCAATTCGCGCGACAATATTTTCGCATGGCGGAATCGGAATGTGAGGCACGAAGGGCGGCTCGAGCTTAGTCTGACATAATCCGTTCAAAGGAACGCAACGAGGCCAATCGCCTGTGTCACAGAACAACATCGACGCAACCGAGATCGACCGTTTTGCAAAGCTGTCATCGCAGTGGTGGGACGCAGACGGTAAATTCAAAGCGCTGCACGCGTTGACGCCGGCGCGCATGCGCTTCATCCGCGAGACGGCAAATGCCCATTTCCCAGACTTACAACCCGGATTGCGCCCCCTGACCGGAAAGACGGTTTTGGACGTCGGGTGCGGTGGCGGATTGGCCAGCGAGCCGCTCGCGCGGCTTGGCGCGGCCGTCCTCGGCATCGATCCGGCCAAAGAAAACATCGAAGCCGCACGGACCCACGCCACACAAGCCCGCCTGACACTCACATATGCTGCCCAAAGAGCGGAAGACCTTGTCGCGGAAAGCCGGACGTTTGATCTCGTAGTCAGTCTTGAAGTCATCGAACACGTACCGGATCCGGCGGCGTTCGTTGCCACGTGCGGTGCACTCGTCGCGCCCGGCGGTGTCCTGATCCTCTCAACTCTCAACCGCACGGCCCGCGCTTATGCACTGGCGATCGTCGCCGGCGAATACATTCTGGGATGGCTCGACCGCGGCACACACGACTGGAACCGCTTCGTGACGCCTGATGAACTCGCCCGATATCTGCGCGCGGCCGGCCTTCATCCACAACGACCGCAGGGCACGGTCTACGCGCCGCTCACCGACAGCTGGAGGCTCTCAGACGACGTCGGTGTCAACTACATGATGGCCGCAATTCGCCGCGCGGACTGAGACGCAAACGAGCGAGATGCTACGGCTGCAGGAGGTGCGGCGTCGTCTCTGCGATCATGCGCTCGTAGTCAAATCCCGGCTCAATCACATCGTAGTCGCCATCAATTTGCAACGACGCCACGCCGTGGACGAACGTCCAGAGACGCATATGGATTTGCTTCGCATCGGCATCGATCTGATGCGCCGAGCAGTAGGCCTGAACTTGCTGGGTCACAGTCTCAAAACACGAATGCCCTTCGTCGATGACATCACGCTGCTTCTTGAGTTCCGGATGCTGCCCAAACATCAGGCGGAACAGGGCGGGGTTCTCTCGCGCAAACGCAACGTAGGCGCAGCCCATTGCAACGATCCCCTCAAGCGTCCCTTCCCCTTTCGATCGCGCCGCGTCGACAGCCAGTTTCGCCATCACGTCGAACGCCCGTGAAACCACCGCGACCAGAACCTCGTCCCGATTGCTGAAGTGCTTGTACGGTGCGGCTGTGGACACGCCGGCGGCCCGACACGCATCGGCCAGCGTGAAGTTCTCAGCCCCACGTTCGATCACAAGCTTGTGAGCTGCGGCGATCAGCGCCTCTCTCAGGTCGCCGTGATGGTAGCGATCTTTGCCACTTTTGCCATCCAAGGCCCGGTCTCCTTGCGTTTCTGACCCTTGAACCCTGTCGAATGCGATGCGTTCGTCAGGGCGATTTGCTTGCCATGTTAGTTGATCTAACTTAAGTTAGCGCTCGTAACTATGTAAAATGTTGTTACATAGGCGGACCATCCGCTCGAGGGGCTGACAATGACAGACAT
>JBCDAH010000173.1:0-8338 GCA_039186015.1 Pseudomonadota bacterium | reverse complement strand
CGCCCGGGCCGGGATTGTTACCAAGGAGATGGTGTACGTCGCACACCGCGAGAATATCGGCCGACAGGAAATGTTGGACCGCGCTGGCGCTGCGTTGAAGGATGGCGAGAGTTTCGGTGCCGACATCCCGCCATTCATTACACCTGAGTTCGTGCGCGATGAGGTTGCGCGTGGACGGGCGGTGATCACAGCCAACATCAACCACACCGAGCTCGAACCGCAGATCATCGGCCGCAATTTTTTGGTCAAGATCAACGCCAACATCGGCAATTCAGCCGTTTCATCGTCGGTTGAGGAAGAAGTCGACAAAATGGTCTGGGCGATCCGGTGGGGCGCCGACACCGTCATGGACCTGTCGACCGGGCGCAACATTCACAACACGCGCGAATGGATCCTGCGCAATTCTCCGGTGCCGATCGGTACGGTCCCGATTTATCAGGCGCTTGAAAAGGTCGACGGCGACCCCGAAAAACTCGACTGGGACGTTTACAAGGACACACTGATCGAACAGTGCGAACAAGGCGTCGACTACTTCACGATCCATGCCGGCGTGCGATTGGCCTACGTGCCGCTGACGGCCCACCGCGTGACGGGCATCGTTTCACGTGGTGGCTCGATCATGGCCAAGTGGTGTCTGTCCCGTCACCGGGAGAGCTTTCTCTACGAGCGCTTCGACGAGATTTGTGACATCATGCGCAAGTACGACGTCACGTTCTCGCTTGGCGACGGCTTGCGTCCGGGCTCCATTGCGGATGCCAACGACCGGGCCCAGTTCGCCGAACTGGAAACGTTGGGCGAGCTGACCAAAATCGCCTGGGACAAAGGCTGTCAGGTCATGATCGAAGGCCCCGGCCACGTGCCGATGCACAAGATCAAGATCAACATGGACAAGCAATTGAAGGAGTGCGGCGAGGCACCGTTCTATACGCTTGGGCCGCTCACAACGGACATTGCGCCGGGCTATGATCACATCACGTCGGGTATCGGCGCCGCGATGATCGGCTGGTTCGGCACCGCCATGCTGTGCTACGTCACGCCGAAAGAGCACCTCGGCCTGCCCAACCGCAACGACGTCAAGGAAGGCGTGATCACGTACAAGATCGCCGCTCACGCCGCGGACCTCGCGAAAGGCCATCCGGCCGCGCAATTGCGGGACGATGCCTTGAGCCGCGCCCGCTTTGAGTTCCGGTGGGAAGATCAGTTCAATCTCGGTCTTGACCCCGACACGGCCCGGTCGATGCATGATGAGACGTTGCCGAAGGAGGCCCACAAGGTAGCCCACTTCTGCTCCATGTGCGGGCCGAAGTTCTGCTCGATGGAAATCACCCAACAGGTCCGCGACTACGCCGCGACGCTCAATGAGACGCAGGCGGGCCCCGAGACTGAGCTGGATCAGGCGCGCCAACAGGGCATGGACGAAATGTCCGCCAAGTTCCGCGAAATGGGCGGCCAGGTCTACGTCGAGGCGGACAAGGCGAAGTCGAGCAACGACGCGTTGGGTTGAGGTTGGGGGCCGGAGCTCAGGCCTCTCGGCGATTGTTGGCGCCGAGCGCGCCGGCGACATCGGCAAGATCATGGCCCGGTACGCCCTCATCTTAAATCAAGACCGTCATCCCGGGCCTCGCTGCCCGGGATCCACTCCTAGTTTGTCTCGAACAGAGGTGTGATCGACCAAGACCACCGCGACCAGACATCTGGCGTCACGCATCAAGTCTCTTCTTGCCCCTTAGACGCCGCATCAAATTCGCCGCCCGGCGAATCCACGGATATCTTCGGCGCATCATTCTGACCGCATAAGCGTCAGCCTCTTTTTCGTCGTCAGGGTCCTGCCAGCCTCCTTCATGCCGACCGACATGATGACCAATCTCGTGGTACTGTACTTTCTGGATAAGAAAACGCCTCAGCCACGACCGAATTGCATCGGACTCCCAAATCACGTTTATGACGGCCAGCCCGGACAAGTACGTGCCCCAGTATTCTGCACGCTCAGATTCCGGGCTGATGTAAATGCGCGATATGCCGGCCAAGTCGTCAGCAGAAACCGTGGTCAACCATGCGGTTACGTCATCGGTTGCACCTTTTTTTGTCGAACTGATAAGCTCTCGGGCTCAAAGATCTCGATATGCTCAAAGCTGGACCGCCTGTAGTTGTCTTTTGAAAATCGCTGAATACTCCGGAACCCGGCCGCGATCACGGGATGGACGCTGCTTCCATCAACGGATGCGAAGAACTCTTTAGCTTATGCTCATCCAAGTCATGCAACAGCGCAGCTAGACCGACCGCCAACCTGCCGGTTTCTCCACGACCGACGACGCTGCCGAAATCCAAGCGCCGAAGGTCAGCCATGATGTATGTGATCGATCCTGGCGCCGCGCCAAAAAGAACCCTTTGAGCTTCCCGCGTGATCCGAGTTGCGCCAGTCAACAATCCCTGGCGCAACCGATCATGGCCCGCTCTATTGTGTTCTCCGGCCCAAGGGTCAATAGACAGCCTCCATCGATCAGCGCCAAACCGAAGTGGGAAAGCCAAAGCTCCGCACAGCTGAACCGCCGACTGCTCTTCGCACATGGCACGCGGCGGCCCGATGCAACCTTGATCCAGCGACGTCAACTCGTCTCGTACGTGCCGTCCCACGGAGGACTGAAGATCGCATCGGCGCCAGGCTGTAGAACGACGTACCAGACATCGTCGGGATCATCCGGATCGGGAGCGATCGGGATCATTCCAAATGTAATCCCGTCATGCTCAACCGCAAACGCCGCAATCGCAATGTCGCATTCTTCCTCGATTGGCAACCGATGGAAACGTGTGTTGAGCTCAATTCCAATCCCGACGTGTCTATCCTTATCGAAACCCTGAATGTCAGATGCGGCCAGCTTGCCATCCATGAGAAACTCAAAATGACAAATGAACGAACGAACATCCCCCTCACCCTCGGGGGCTCGATGATGCAATGGAACAAGTAAGAACTGTCGACCGGAGCTCAATCGACCCATTCGGTGAAGGTGGCCCCAGGTCTTGCTGACCGGGATCTTGTCTGGCGGTCCACACACGGCTTTAACCTGAATCTCGTTTACACGAATCTCTTGGCGGAGCATCGCGATGGCTCATTGGAGATCTACCAGCCGAAACAGTGTTTGCTCAATCGGCCCGCCTGGAGTCTCTCCTCCAATGAGTATCGCGCAGCTCGAAGCCCTGCGGTCTAAGCTTGTCGCGTGCCACTGGGTCGTCGTCGACGAGCGCGCGGCCGATGAATAAAACACTAGCGTTTACTGGAGCATCGCCCGCCTAAACGGCGACAGCCCCTTAACGCTGGCATTCGGCGGAGACCCCGACCTACCGGAAATCAATCTCGAAGACTGCTATGGCTGCCATGTTGTGGAACACCCAGAGGTTCGCCTTTACTTTGCGCGTATCAACCGCACCTGATCAACGGAGCTCAGGCAGTTTACGCACGCATTGAACGCGCTTGGTTAAGCGATACCGCAGTCACCGTCAGGGCAAGCGTCGTGATTAGATCATTTCCACCATTGGCGGAAATGATCTACCTGGCTCCAACAGAGAGTGTGCTCGGCCCGGCTGGAGCGTTTCAGGTTTATATGGAACCATCCCACACCCCCACCCAACGGAGCGATGTTTCAGGGCCCGGCGAAGCGAGCCACTTACCGCAGCGTTGACGTCGTCTTGAGGCAGGCACACTGGCGACCGCCTAACATCAAATGGTGGTAGATGTCTATTGCTGGGTGGCGAGGCTGCTCTGTGATAAACTTGAGCAGCCGTATTGAATCGGTACGCACGACAGTTCAAGGCAGGCAACGCAGAGATGCAGCTCTACTACTCTCGCAACTCACCATTTGCACGCGTCGTCCGCGTCGCTGCAATTGAGTGCGGGCTGGCACCTCGCATCGACCATGTCGAAGTGGTCAACCGCGACCCTGATAGCCCGCTTCTCGCATTCAGCCCGGTCTGTCGCGTGCCCACACTCGTTGATGGCACGCTTGTCATTGGAGAAGCCCGCAACATCTGCGCGTACTTCGACCATCTGGTCGGCGAACCAACATTCCTTGCCGGCTCACAGGCAAGCTGGTCAGGACTCGCCTTCGAAAGCATGGCGCTCGGTTTTCTTGACGCCACCGGCGTTTGGGTCCGCGAGAACCGTCGAGAAAAGCACCAGGTCTCAGACTTCATCATGCAGGTGGAACACCAGCGCGCCAATCGATGCCTCGATGACTTTGAGACAAAGCTGTCGTCCCAAACCGACGCGTCGATCGCATGGGATTTCGCAGGCCTAGCTGTCGCTTGCGCGATTGGCGTTCTGGACCACAACGAATTGCTGAGCGGATGGCGCGCTACACGGCCAAAGCTGGCTCTGTGGTATGAGGAAAACGCGAGCCGAGCGTCGATGTGTGACACACAGCCGAGGTAAGTCAGGCGCGTCGGTGCGAGTGTCTCGAATCCCGTCGTGTTTAGCCAAAACACCGCCAACAACCGCCTGGACGCCGAGCCGGCTTGCCGGACGCACGATCAATCCGAAATTGGGCCTGTATTCCAATGAGCATCGCGCACATCGAAGCCCTGCGATCAAAACTTGTCGCGAGTCACTGGGTCGTCGTCGACGAGCGTGACGTCGATGAATATAACGTTGGCGTGTATTGGAGCATCGCCCGCCCGAACGGCGACAGCCCTTTAACGCTGGCATTTGGAGGGGACCCCGACCTACCCGAGATCAAGCTGGAAGACTGCATGGGCTGCCATGTCGTAGAGCACCCTGAGGTTGACCTCGCCTTCGTAAGAATCAAGCGTACCTGGCCGACGGAACTTGACCAGTTCATGCGGGCGCTCAACCAGCTTGGCTAAGTGATGCCGCAGTCTCTGCAAGGGCACGCCGTCCTCGCATACCATTGGCGTGATTGGACACTTCGATCCCATTGACACGACACCGGCCTTTGGTCTAATCGCTACGCCGCAAACGACCTCCAACGCTTCCAGACATCGGCCCCCTGGAAGAGTCACAATCGGCCGTCTCATATGTTTAAGTGTGAGCGCTGCGGAACGCAGAGTTCAGCGAAATCACCCTCTCACCTTTACCCAACTGCAACTCGGAAACGGATTTATCCTGAGCGGCGAGGCCCATCCGGATCAGTCATAGACCGCGGTGGAGCCGGCTGGGAAATTATCCGCGAAGTCCGCGTCTGTGAGACGTGCATGGCAGTGTTGGCGAAACCGTCTGAAGAGGGCACGTAGATATCCAATGGTGTGCGGAACAGGTGGCGTAACCTCACGTGAGTTAGCCACCTACTGCTAATCAACCTTCGCCGCAATAGCTTCGATCTCGAATCGAACGCCGGGACGCGGGAACTCCTGCACGAACAATAGAACAGCCGGCGGGTTGTGATCGCCCATAACCCGCTCGCGTATTTCGAGATAGTCCTCCAGAAACGCCTTGTCGGTGACATAGACGGTCAGTTTGACCACGTCCTGAAATGTCATGCTGGCAGCAGCGAGAATGATTTGGATTCGCTCGAAAATCACGTCGAGCTGCTCCCGCGGGTTATCAGGCACTGTCCCATCCTGACGGGCGCCAACCTGACCATTGCAAAACAGCAACCGCGCGTTTGGCGGAACTTCCATCGCATGTGCTGCATTGTTGAAATGCGCACAAATCTGATCGTTGAGCGTATGGGCTTTCAGCATGGTCGTATTCCTCCGCTGCTGCGTATGTTCGCGCGAAGATTCACCGCAGTCCCGCGCCTGACATCAAGCAATTTCTTCTGATCCGTTGACCCCCATAACGCCAGGGGCCATTGCAGGCGCCGCGAATGCGCAGGCAATTATACAATCAAACAGGTTGCGTAGCTTTCGGGCGGGGCGCCGTGTGTCGGGCGACAGAAGCTGAGCAGGATATCACTGGACGGACACCGTAATCGCAGATTCAACACCAAGCTGCTCGAGGTTCAGATCTCGCCACTGAACACGCGCTCGAGTGCAACACGCGCCTCATCGTCACTGCGCAGTTCCGATGACGCTTTCCGCGAACGGTTGTACTTCCAGTTCGTCGATATGTTGCGGCAATGCCAATAGATGACATCATCCGCGAAAAATAGTGGCTTCATAAAGCCGGCAACAGCTTGATGCACCCCCCATTGGCTTACACCCAAAACGCCTCGCGGCGCAATGCAGTACTTTGTTCGTCCAACATCATCGTTAGAAAGGCGAAAATAATGATCGCGATGCCGTGTATCTCCAGCTTCGGCATCAGGGTGCGGCCATCTCCAGTAACCGCGAAAGAGATTATAGCCGAGAACAGACTGCGTTGTGCGGCTGAATATATCACTCCCGACAATTGGTGAGACCAGTTCGTCGACGTCGATTGGTAAAACGGCACGGGCACGTGACAAAAAGCGAAGTCGCGCCGTGTTCCAGATGCCTTTTTGCAGAAACTTCATCGCATTAACTGAAGGGACTCCGTACGAATAAGGCACATCGATTACAATTGAACCGTTCAACCCCGCAATGCTGGAGAGTGTTGCAAGAAGGTCATCTTTCGAGTACGCAGTAGAGTTATTATTGAAGAAGAGAACAGCATTCGCACGGTGAACTTTGATATGATAGTTCAACCAGTCAACAATCCATTCTATTTTTCCATCTTTGCACATTGTCATAATGACGTTTGCATTCAAAAAAGTTTCGTTGTCCTGATGCGATATGGGCACACGAAAAGACTGCCCATTGATTACGATACTCATTGCTTCGGCTGGTTGCCACGAACCAATCCAAACTTCAGCGTAGTTTCTTTGGCTGAAGATCATGCGAATGCGAGCCGGGCGGCCATCTATACTGATTTCGGCAGACTTTAGAACGTCGCGGAAGTTCAAGAGTGCCGGGCAAATCAAGCATACTGCGCGGGCACGCGGCACATAGAAGGCATCGTAGAATAGTGTGTTGAAGTCATAGGCTTCACGCCAGCCATCTGGGAGCTCGTTCTTGACACGCTCCGGCACGTCGCGCGGCGCCACTAGTCCGTCCGGCAAGACGAGGCCGTTGAGTTCTGAACTCTTCATTCGAATCCCCCCGAAAGGCCATTGCACGCTGATATGCGCGGTAAACTGTACTCCGCGCAGCGCCTACAACACCTGCGATAATTGAGCTGGGACACCAAGGAGTTACGCGACTGGGTGGGCGATCTCGTTCGCAGTCGCTCGAACTGACGCGATGGGCTATCAGCCGAACCCCAGATTGGCAAGCTGTGACCGGCCAGAAGCCGAAATGCATATCGGACAGTTGCCATGCATTTCGTTTTTGGTGCTTTCCCCCTTGACCCTCACGTAACGTCAGGGACCATGTCCGGGTCTCGCGGACGCGAGGGAGAGGAAGATGTATACGGTCAAACAGGTTGCGAAGCTTGCCGGCGTATCGGTCCGGACATTGCATCACTATGACAGTATTGGTCTTCTCAAGCCCGCGCGGATCGGCGAGAACCGCTACAGATACTACGGCGAAGACGAGTTGTTGCGCTTGCAGCAGATCCTCTTCTACCGCGAGTTTGACGTCCCGTTGGCGGACATCATCGCGTATCTGGATCAGGCCGATTTTGACCACGTCACAGCGCTGCGTGCGCACCGGACGCGGCTCGAACAAGAGGCCGAGCGCTATCGCCAATTGATCGGGACGATCGACCGCACGATCGCCCGTATTAACGGAGATCGCGTCATGCAAAACTCAGATCTGTACAAGGGCTTTTCGCCTGAAAAGCAAGCCGAATACGAAGACTGGCTCGTCAAGGAACACGGCGAGGATATGCGCAACCAGATCGACGAGAGCAAGCAACATCTTGCCGGTCTGTCGCCAGCCGAAACCGATGCCCGTATAGCGGAACTCGCCGAACTCGAAACTGCGCTTGCCGAACAGCTCAAAGCCGGTGTGCCAGCTGACTCGGATACGCTCGACCCACTTCTCGACCGGCACAGGGCCTGGGTTGGGTCAATGTGGGGTCGCGCGTGCCCGCCGGATGCGTACGCCGGTATGGCGGAGCTCTATCTCTCGCATCCGGACTTCGAAAAGCGCTATGAGACCATTGCAACGGGTTTCACCGCCTATCTGACGACGGCGATGAAAGCCTACGCAGCGCGCCAGTAGGTTGATCTTGAGCTCGTCGAGATGGCGTGTTCGCCATCTCAACATGTGAAATGCCCAACGCGGGAATACCCGCGTTGGGGGGGCGGCGCGACGCGCCGGGCCGCATTCGCGGTCTGGGGGGCGTCCTCTCAGGATAGCCCGCGCTCGAGCCGCGAGCCTGCGAGAGTGTGAACAGCGCCACTTAAAGCCTCTTCGCTCACGG
>JBCDAH010000172.1:0-8352 GCA_039186015.1 Pseudomonadota bacterium | reverse complement strand
GCCCGGTCGACAGGTCCATGACGGTGTCGGCGCCCCACCGGCTCGCCCAGACCAGTGTGTCGACGTCTTCCTCGCCCGACGATGAAACGGCGGACTTGCCGATGTGGGCGTTGCTCTGCCCAGGGAAGTTGCGGCCGATGATCATCGGCTCAAGCTCGGTGTGGTTGATGTTCGCCGGAATGACGGCGCGGCCGCGGGCCACTTCATCACGGACAAACTCGGGCGTGATGTGCGCGGGGATATCGGCGCCGAAGCTCTCGCCGTCGGTCAGCGCAGCATTGGCACGTGCGAGCGCAGCGCTGCGGCCGAGGTTCTCGCGGTAAGCAATATAGACCATCTCTTTGGTCACGATGCCGGCGCGGGCATATTCGAATTGTGTCAGCGGCTGACCGTCGAGACCGCGCATCGGCTGCGGCTTGTTGGGAAAATCGCGTGCGAGATGGCGCCCGCTGACATTGCCGTTGTCCTCCGGCTTCACGTTGCGACCTGTGTATGCCTCTACGCCGCCGCGCTCCGCAATCCAGGCTGCACGATGGCGCGGCAGGCCGGTTTCAACGTCGATCGCAACTGCGTTGTCGGTGTACGGACCCGACGGATCGTAGACGCGGAACGGTGGTTCGCCGCTGCTTTCATGGAGCGGGATTTCGCGGAACGGGACCTTGAGATCTGCATAGCCATCCGGGCTGTCGTAGACTTTGTGGCTGCCAACGATCGGGCCGGTGGTGACCTCTGGAACCATCAAGTCTTGCGGGCGCGTCGGTTTGTTCATTGTTCGCTCACAATTTCGTCCGTGCGTCTTCGTCTTTGAGGCGCGCACGGTGTGCCGAGCTAAGTAATGGCCACGCGGCAGCCCCGGCAGGAGCAAATCCGTGTACCATCGCGGCCGGTCAAGATAAGCGTGAGGGGGATGTCGGTGGCATTGTGAGCCGAGCATCCGTCCCTTCGCCGGTCCGAACCGGATCAGGTTCAAAGGGTGCTCGCGTGTGGCGTCATCGCGATCTCAGCCGGTGCCCCGGCGCCCCTCGGATGGCTATAATCTAGGATGGCGCTCGTCGAAGAGCAAGCGTTAGCCATGCTGCTCTGCAGCACTTGAAACTCCAGGATGGGCGGAACATCTGAGCGCTGAAGACCAGGAGGCTGCGAGGAACCGGTCATGGCACGACGCAAGCAATCGGACCCGAAACTTCCTGCGCCGTACTTGCTGCGCGTGTGGCTTGAACCGGACGAGATCCCGGAACCGGACGCCTACCCATTTGTCCTGCCATTCCTCAAACGCGGCTTTGAGCTGGCGTTCGATTCGCGCATTACGGTGATCGTCGGCGAGAACGGCGTCGGCAAGTCAACCGTGATCGAGGGGATTGCGGGCTTGTGTGGTTTCGACGGTGCCGGTGGCGGCAATGGGTATCGAGCGGTTGATCATTCGAACGCAGTCGAGACGGGTGGCGAATTGCTAGGCGAGGTTTTGCGCGCGGCGTGGCGCCCCAAAGTCACCAATGGATGGTTCTTTCGCGCGGAGAGCTTTTTCTCGGTCGCAAGGTATCTCGATGAAGCCGCGATCGCGTCCGGCAATGCGCCGCCCGACTTTCTGTCGTACTCGCATGGCGAAGGGTTTATGCGGTTCTTTGAGGAACGGTGCGGCCGGCCCGGCATCTTCTTTTTCGACGAACCGGAATCCGCGTTGTCGCCGGCGCGGCAGGTCGAATTTCTGAAGCTTCTGCGGGCGATGCACGCTTCTGAGAAGTGTCAGGTGATTATGGCGACACACTCTCCGATCCTCATGGCGCTGCCGGAGGCGTCGCTCTTGCACATGTCGAAGTACGGCCTGGAGCCGGTTACACTGGAGGACACGGACCACTACCGGCTGTGGCGGGAATTTTGTATCAGCCCGTTGAATTTTGTTGAGGGCATGCTGGCGGAGTAAGTGCGAGGTGCGCACGCGTTTCAAAGTCCGCGTCGCGCCTGCACATTCATCATCTCCTACGGCGCCAGCTCTCCTTGCACCTTTTTTGACCAACCGACAGAGACGTTGCCCCCGGCCTCGATGACCGGCCGTTTAATGAGCGTCGGGTTGGCGATAAGGAGGGCGGCCGGGTCGGTTTCGGTTTTGGCCTTGTCGGTATCGGACAGGCCCCGCCATGTGGTCGAGCGCGTATTGATCAAAGTCGCTGCGTCCGTCGCGGCAAGCCATTCCGGAACCTTGGCAGCAAGATCCGCTTCGGCTCGGATATCAACGAACGTCGGCGACTTGCCTGCTGCATCAAGCGCCTTGAGCGCCGTCTTGCAGGTATCGCAGGCCTTCAGGCCATAGAGGATTAGTGACATTCGGATGTCTCTCTCTTTTTACGTGGCGCTGTTCGCGAGTCGTTCGTTGCGCTGTTCGCACGCTCGCAGGCTCGCGGCTCGAGCGCTGGCTATCCTGAGAGCACGGTTTCCAGGCCGCGAACGCGGCCCGGCGCGTTGCGCCGCCCACGCGGAGGCCCGAGCGAAGCGAGGAATAGCCGTGAGCGAAAACAGCAGCCCGTGAACGAAAACAACAAGCTCTAAAATCCGCGGCCAAACTCGCGCAAATAGCTGAGTTCTGCGTCTGTTGAAGCCCGCCCCAAAACCGAGTTCCGATGCGGAAAGCGCCCGAACTTGACGATAATGTCGCGGTGCTTTTCCGCGTAGTCCAAGTATTCGACGTCGCCCAGCGCACGGAACAGCGCGACAGATCGGTCCTGATCGCTCAGCTCTTCACTGTGCTCAAACGGCAAGTAGAGGAGCATGCTCTGATCGGTTGTCAGATGCGCGTCAAAACCCGCTTCGATTGCGGCCCTGGACACTGCACGCGCCTGCGCATCGGATTCGAACCCGCGCGGGCTGTTACGGAACATGTTACGGGGAAACTGATCCAGCACAATCACCGCAGCAAGCGCCGTGCGCGGCTCAGATATCAGGTCATCAACGGTGCAAGTACGAACATGGTCATAGGTCTGGGCAAACCTTGACCGGATGTCATCGTCGAACGCGTCAGATTGGGCGAACCAATCCGCCCGCCCGTGCTGTTCAAACCAAAACTCTAAGACAGCATCGCACCATGGGCCGTGTTCCAGATCAACCACGCCGTTACCTCGCCGACATCAGGCACGGGCGTTGGACAGCACTGATGGATCAATCGGCGTCAGTTCGACCGATTCTCCACACCCGCATGCCGATGTCTGGTTCGGGTTGTTGAAGACGAACTGCGCGGACAGCTTGTCGATCTGATAGTCCATCTCCGTTCCGAAGAGGAAGAGAACCGCCGCCGGATCAATCAACACGCGTGCGCCCTTGTCTTCGACAACCTCATCGTACTTGCCCGGTTCCGCAACCCAATCGAGACTATACTCCATGCCGGCGCAGCCACCTTTGGTGACACCAAGGCGCAGCGCATACATATCGGGTTTCGCCGCCATAATGGAGCGAATGCGCTCAGCTGCGGCGTCTGTCAGCGTCATGACTTTCGGGCGTGGGCGCGGTGCCGTAACCATGGTCAGCTCTCTGCTCGCGATCTCATCTGTTTAGATATAGCCACTCAACTGCGACATGCCAAAGACGCAAAACAGACGCACGCGCTGTCGACCCAATCAACAATCGCCGCTGCTCGGCATCGATCGGCTCTCGCGAGAGGACATCACACGCAGAGTTGCCAATCGCCTAATGCTCAGAACATATTGAGCGCCAGCCGCGCCTCATCGGACATCCGCGACATATCCCACGGCGGGTCGAAGGTCAGATTCACGGTCGTCCCGCTTATCCCTGGGACGGAGTTGACGGCGTTCTCGACCCAGATCGGCATTTCGCCGGCGACCGGGCAACCCGGCGCCGTCAGTGTCATGTCGACCGTGACATGGCGATCATCATCCAGATCGATTTTGTAAATCAGGCCAAGCTCGTAGATATCGCACGGTATTTCGGGGTCGTAGACCGTCTTGAGCGCGGCCACGATATCCGAAGTGATTTGCTCAAGTTCTTCCGCCGTAAAACTCGTGCCGTCTGGGCTCGGCGGTTGCGCGGCGTTGGGCGCCGGGTCTTCGCCCTGCGGATCCGGTGAAGGCTGCGCAACACTACGATCGTCCGTCATGTCCATGCCACCGCGTATCTCAAGCGAAAAGATCATGCGCCTTGATCAGCGACTCCGCCAACGTATCCACGTCGGCTTTCGTGTTATAAAGGCCGAACGACGCACGGCAAAGCGCCGGCACACCGAACCGATCCATCAGGGGTTGCGCACAATGGTGACCAGCGCGGATGGCAACACCCGAGCGATCAATGATCATCGCGACGTCGTGTGGATGCAGCCCGTCCATCGCGAATGAGACGATCGATGACTTCTCCGGACACGTGCCGTAGATCTGCAACCAATTCAGCTCCCCGAGACGCGAGAGCGCATAGTCCGTAAGCTCGGCTTCGTAACGCGCGATCGGATCCAGACCAATCTGCATCATGTAATCGAGCGCCGCCGCCAGCCCGATCGCCTCGACAATCGGCGGCGTGCCGGCTTCGAACTTATTGGGCGCCTCACCATAGGAAATCGCATCCGTGGCCACGCTCTCGATCATGGAGCCGCCGCCTAGAAACGGCGGCAGCCGATCCAGCCACGCACGTTTCGCATACAGTACGCCGATCCCTGACGGGCCATAGACCTTGTGGCCGCTGAACACATAGAAATCGCAATCGATTTCCTGCACGTCGACCGGCATATGCACCGCGCTCTGGCACCCGTCCAGCAACACGGGAATGCCACGCTCCCGCGCAATCGCCATGATCTCCGAGACCGGAACCAGGGCACCGGTAACATTGGACATATGCGTTAGCGCGATCAATTTGGTTCGCGGCGTCAGCAGTTTCTCGAAATCGTCAATCAGGAATGAACCGGTATCGGCAATCGGCGCCCATTTCAGAACAGCGCCTTGACGCTCGCGCAAGAAGTGCCAGGGCACGATGTTACTGTGGTGCTCCATAATAGAGAGCACAATCTCATCGCCGGGCTCAATCCCGAGCATGCCAAAGCCGTAGGCAACCAGATTGATCGCCTCGGTCGCGTTCTTTGCGAAAACGATCTCACTCGCCGACTCTGCATTCAGGAAACGCCGCGTTGTTTCTCGAGCGTCTTCATAGGCTTGCGTTGCCGTGTTCGAGAGATAGTGAATACCACGATGCACATTTGCGTAGTCGTGGCGCATCGCGTGGTCCATGGCCTCAAGGACCGCGGTCGGTTTTTGCGCCGAAGCCGCAGAGTCGAGATAGACCAGCGGCTTGCCATTGACCTGCCGAAACAGGATCGGGAAGTCCGCGCGTATCCGCTCTGCGTCGAAACTCCGTGCAGCCGACGCGCTCCCCGAAGGATTACGGTCGAGCGATTGAACTGTCATAGCGTTTCGGCCGTTGAAGCCGCCTTCTGTCGAAGCCACTGCCGCGCCACATCACCCAGCGCATCCGCGAGGTCCGTGTGTTGGATCTTTTCAATCGCCTCTGCGATGAAAGCTTCGACGAGTAATGCCCGCGCAGCAGCCTCAGGAATACCCCGCGCCCGGAGATAGAACACGTGATCGGGCTCAACCTCGGTGCACGTCGAGCCATGGCCACAGGCAACGTCATCGGCGTAAATCTCAAGCTCGGGCTTGGAGTCGAACTCGGAATCCTCGGACAGCATCAAGGCCTGCGCCATTTGCTTGCCATCGGTCTTTTGCGCAATCTGGCGTACGATGACCTTGCCCTGGAACACACCGCGTGCCCGATCGTCCAAAACGCCTTTGAACAATTCGCGACTCTCGCCGCCGGGCACCGCGTGATCAATGATCAACGTGTTGTCGATATGCGCCGATCCGCGCCCCAGGAAGGCACCTGAGCAATCGAACTTCGCATCCTCGCCGGCAAACTCCACCGCAAGCTGGTTCCGCACAAGCGTCGGGCCGGCCGTGAAGAAGAAGGGCCGATAGTTCGATGCCTCTCCAATTGTGGACACGATGTTGACGAGCACGGTGTCGCCATCCTGCATGCCGGCAATAACGTGCGTCACCTCGGCCCGGTCGCCGACGCGGATATCCGTCAGGTGATTGCGTTGTCCGATGGCGGCATCTGGTCCCGCAACTGCTGCTTCAAGAATGGTGACCTGCGCATCCTTGCCGACACGTATTTGCGATCGCAGGCTTGTCCACGTCGACGACGTATCGGACTTGAGCTGGACAATCAGCAACGGTTTGTCGAGGACGGTTCCCGGTGCGATGTCCAACACGGCCCCGTCCGTCATCAAAGCGGTGTTGAGTGTGACAACACCGGTTGCGCTCGGTCCGGCACGCAACCCTGCGGATGCAACGTCAAACTCACCAGAGGACAAGGCCGTTGCCAGCGTCTCAAATCTCACGCCGGCTTCGGGGACGCGCGACATATCAGCGTTGAATTGTGCGTCCACGAAAACAAGCCGATAGGCATCGACGCCGGACAGCGGTCCCAACGCGGCTGACAACATAGCTTCGGATGCGTCGCCTGCCGTCACGCTAGCCGTGCCAGCCTCTTTTACGGCCTGACGCAGGTCTGTGTATTTCCATTCCTCAATCCGACGATGCGGAAGACCGAGCGACGCGAATGTCCCAATCGCAGATTTTCGCGCATCCAAAACGCGCGCGTCACCCGGGAGCGCATCTGCAATACGCTCAAACTGCTCAGTCAGGGCTGTTTCGGCCTTGGTACGTGTCAGTGCGATATTCATGATCTCTCAACCTCGTGCCGGATAAGCGTGCAGTTTTAGCTTGCCGCCCACTCTCCGATCTCGCCCACTGCCTCGATCAGGCTGCACGACCGACGTATTCGGCGTAGCCCGACTTCTCCAGCTCCTGGGCCAGCTCTTTGCCGCCGGATTTCTGGATCCGGCCATGCGCCAGAACGTGAACCTGGTCCGGTACAATGTAATTCAGGAGGCGCTGATAGTGCGTGATCACCAGCATCGCGCGATCCGGCGACCGCAGTGCGTTGACGCCATCAGCGACAATCCGCAACGCGTCGATATCAAGGCCGGAATCGGTCTCATCGAGCACGCAAAGCGTTGGCTCAAGCATCGCCATCTGCAGAATCTCTGATCGCTTTTTCTCACCACCGGAGAACCCAACATTCACCGGACGCTTCAGCATCTCAATATCTACGTTAAGCTCCGCACCCTTCGCCTTGACGCGCTTCAGGAAATCCGGCGTCGACATCTCCGCCTCGCCGCGGGATGCACGCAGCGCATTCACGGCTGTCCGCAGAAACGTCATCCCGGCAACGCCTGGAATTTCGATCGGATATTGGAATGCCAGGAACACGCCGGATGCGGCCCGCTCCTCCGGCTCCATGTCCAGGATGTCTTCCCCATTCCAGAGGATTTCACCGTCTGTGACTTCGTAATCTTCCCGACCTGCCAGAACATAGGCAAGGGTCGACTTACCGGACCCGTTCGGTCCCATAATTGCATGCACCTGGCCCTTGGGCACGCTGAGCGACAGACCGTTGATGATCGTCTTGTCCTCGTCCGCCAATTTCACATGCAGATTCTTGATTTCAAGCATAGCTGTTCTCGTTCGCCTGGTCTCAGATCATCCTGTCGTCAAAGTCGTTGTCGTCGTTGTCACTGGCAGCGCATACGGCCAAGCCGAAGCATGCGCCGCAGGATCGCGGGCGTCGTACGCCATTCAGATGTTGCCGGGCGTCCGTCGAACCGGCTCGATCCGACCAGACACCAAATCAGTCAGCTAACGTCCCACTTCAGAGTGTGGTGCCTCATGTATCGCTCTTTGCTTTCCAGAACCGGTCGAACGCGGCGACAGCCTCTTGCTCGGCTTTGTCACGACGCGCGACAAGGCGCTCCGCTTCAGAAACCAGCAGTGTGACTTCGCCATTGTTGCGCCCGGCAAGGCTCGACAATTCTGCAATCGCCTGTTGCGCCTGATTGGCCCGATACTTGGCTCTATCAGCCCGCGCTTCGGCTTCGATCCACACCTGCTCCAGATTCGACACCTCGTTCGATACTGCCGTTTGCTGGACCTCGTGGTGACCGATGTATGCCATTGCCGCTTCCTCCTTCTGCTTGACGGCCCGGCTCTTAATGCGACCGGATGCCGCTGCTCCTGCGTGACAGGCACCTTAGTCTTCTCATCACGGCAACCGCAACGCGATTGCCGCAAAACTTCGTCCGTTGCCCGATCAGCCAACGCTGCCTTCCAGCGAAATTCCGATCAGCTTTTGCGTCTCCGCCATGAATTCCATCGGCAATTGCTGGATCACGTCCCGCACGAACCCGTTGACGACCAATGCAACGGCCTCTTCTTCTCCCAGGCCACGCTGCCGGCAGTAAAACAG
>JBCDAH010000171.1:0-8359 GCA_039186015.1 Pseudomonadota bacterium | reverse complement strand
GCCGCGAGCCTGCGAGCGTGCGAACAGCGCAAATTAAAGACTCTCGCTCACGGGCTGTTCCGGCCTTTGGCCGGGCCGCATTCGCGGCCTGGAACCGTGCGCGACGGCTAACCCGCGCTGATTGTTTTCGCTCACGGCTATTCCTCGCTTTGCTCGGGCCTCCGCGAGGGCGGCGCAACGCGCCGGGCCGCATTCGCGGCCTGGAACCGTGCTCGCAGGATAGCCCGCGCTCGAGCCGCGAGCCTGCGAGCGTGCGAACAGCGCAATTAAAGACCTCTCCCGCGAGCCTTCCCACGATGGCCGGCGCCGTCGTAAGATCCCTGAGAACAAGGGCTGCGACAGCACGCCAAACAGCAACACGCCCACGGAGGAGACCACCATGCCGAACCAGATTGATCTCGCGAACCGCGTTGCCGTTGTGACCGGCGGGGCTCAAGGATTTGGTCGTGCGTGTGTGCAGCGCTTCATTGCGTCCGGAGCGAAAGTCGCGATTTGGGATGTCGACACGGCATTGGCCGAAACGACAGCTGGTGAGGTCGGCGGCGGGACGACCGTCCACGCATGCAATGTCTCCGATATCGAGTCCATTGCGACAGCGCGCGATGCAACCATTGCAGCGCACGGAAAGATCGACATCCTGGTCAACAATGCTGGGATTGCCGGCGCAAACGCCACCGTGTGGGACACCGAGGTCGATGAGTGGCGCAAAGTGATGCGCATCAACCTCGATGGACCGTTCCTGTGCTGCAAGGCCCTGGTGCCGCACATGGTTGAGAACGGCTATGGGCGGATCGTGAATGTCGCGTCCATTGCCGGTAAGGAAGGCAATCCAAATGCCGCGCACTACTCAGCGGCAAAAGCCGGCGTCATCGCGTTGACGAAGTCGCTCGGAAAAGAGCTTGCTAGCCACGACATCGCGGTAAATGCGATCACACCGGCGGCGGCCAAGACGGCGATCTTCGATCAGATCACGCAAGCCCACATCGACTTCATGCTGTCCAAGATTCCCCGCAACCGGTTCGTTACCGTCGAGGAGATGGCCGGCATGGTGGCGTGGATGGCGTCGGCAGAGAACTCGTTTACGACCGGCGCCGTCTTCGATCTATCTGGTGGTCGCGCGACCTACTGATGCGACGGCGACGGTGCGGCCGGGATGACCGAGGCGGGCAACCTAATCCTTACCGTGCCCGCCATAGCGGTGAAGTTCGATCCCGTAGAGATCGAGCCAGGCCCGCGCTTCATCCATGGCCGGGCAGGTCTTGCGAACAAGCGCCCAGAAATTTGGGCCGTGGTTCATTTCTTCGAGGTGTGCGACTTCATGCGCGGCGACGTAGTTCAAAATCGCAGGCGGCGCCATCACCAGCCGCCAGGAGAACGACAGATTGCCGTTTGACGAGCATGATCCCCAGCGGCTCAGCTGATCGCGTACGGAAATGCGCTGGGGCACAAGGTCAAGCCGCTTGGCGTGAAACGCAACGCGGCGCTCAAGATCCCGCTTCGCTTCCGCCATCAACCATTGACGCAACCGGCGCGGTGCAATGTCGACATCGCCGGGAACGCAAATTTCAAGACTGTCGCCAACCGCTTGGACGCGCACACGAACCCGACGTTGTCCGTCTGCAAGGAAGCGCAACCGATGTGGAACTCCGCGCAACGGTATGAGACTGCCGTGTGCGAACGGTTCTGGCTCCGGCACGCGACCGAGTCGCTCCCGGACCCAGTCGAGATGGCTGAGCAGGAAATCGCCAGCCTGTTTGAGATCGCAGTTCAGTGGCAGCGTCACGATCACCGCGCGTTGCGTTCGACTGACGCGCAACGTCATGCGGCGCGCGGACGGGTGGCGCCGGATTTCGACCGGAGCTTCGAGGCCGCGAACCTTCAGCGCCTCGACGCGTCTTGGGCGCTGAGCGCGTGCTCGACCCATGCGTAGCCCTCTCTCTTGGCCATACTCGGCCCAGTCGGGTGAAAACAACCTGTGTGAACCGGTTGCCGACACAACGCTGGCAGGGTGTTGAGACCACGCATGGTCTCCCTTCGCCCCCGCGACACCTTGAGCCACTTGCATCGACACACGTTGGCTACCAACAAGCCAAACAACGGCGCCACTATGACGTTACTGGCCGCAACCGGAACTCTGGATATGTGGCCGTAGCGCATCGTTGACGATTAACACTGTTGATAACCGTTTCCTTCCGGAACGGCTGCGTCGAACTAGGGCAGAGATTTCAACCTCTGAGTCACAACATCAAGACTCGTACCATGTGTGAAGTGTGTCACGAATCGCCCGTCGGGTCCCATCAAATAAATGATCGAGCTGTGATCAATTGTATAGTCTGACGTTGAGCCGGGATCTGCAACCTTCCGATAGAACACGCGATACGCCTTGGCTGCAGATGCAACCGCTTCTGTCGAGCCTGTGAGGCCGCGCAATCTGGGATGGAAGGCGGAGACGTAAGCTGCCATCAGCTCGGGCGTGTCCCGTTCCGGATCGACGGAGATGAAGATCGGCACAATCTTGTCCGCCGATGCACCGACCTGATCCAGAGCCGCTGACATGACCTGCAGGGCGGACGGACAAATGTCCGGACAGTGAGCAAATCCGAAGTACACCAACATGTACTTGCCGTGGAAGTCGCGTTCGGTCACCTCGGCGCCGGTATGGTCGACGAGTTCGAATGGGCCACCAACCAGCGCTGTTCCCGTGGAGTTGCTCGTTAGCCAGCTGGGCATGGGCAACGAGCCGGTCAGCACGAGTGCAGCGACGCCAACTCCGCCGACAAGGCCGACGATTGCAGCTATGACACCTGACTTTGTCACGTCGAGCCCCTATAACTGATGTAATGACTGCGTTGAGCGGAACCGGCTCGCTCTTCACCCTGTGGTGAATGGCGCCAAGCCGATCCAGTTATTCGATCCAGTTAATCATTGCCATGCTGCCGGCCATCGCCAATCGGTCACCATGTCACGTCGGCCAAAGTTGTGTCTGTCTGACCGTCCATCATCCGCACTGGCAAACAGCAGTCGAGACGCGCGAAGCCCATGGCGAACCCATCCTCATCACGGCACTCACAGCCCCTGGCGGCATCCGGGGAAAGCCGCTTGCGTGTACAGACAAGCGTGCGATTGCGCTGGTTTGCTGTTGCGGGACAGGCCGCGACCGTCGCGATCGTGTTCCTGGGCCTCGGCTTCGATCTGCCCGTCGGCTTGTGTTTGCTGGTTATCGCGATCTCGGCCTGGCTCAATGTCTACTTGCGCATCCGCTATTCTGGTGGCCATCGGCTTGACGCGACGCATGCAACGGGACTGCTCGCCTACGACATTCTCCAGCTTGCCGCCCTCCTATACATGACTGGTGGCATAGACAATCCATTTACCGTTCTCGTTGTCGCACCGGTGACGGTATCCGCAGCAACGCTTCCGCCGCGAAACACAATTGTGTTGGGCAGCCTTGCCTTTCTCGTCACGATTGCGTTGGCCAATTGGCATTTGCCGCTCCCGTGGGTGCCCGGTGAGACCTTCATCCTCCCAACCGTGTATCGGTTCGGCACATTCGCAGCGGTAACCGCGTGTCTGATATTCCTCGCCTTCTATGCGTGGCGCCTTGCGAAAGAGGCGCGGCAGATGTCGGCGGCGCTGGCCGCAACCGAACTGGTGCTGGCCAGCGAACAAAAGCTCCACGCATTGGACGGTCTTGCCGCCGCCGCGGCGCACGAGCTTGGGACGCCGCTCGCGACGATCGTCGTTGTTGCCAAAGAACTTGAGCGCGAGATCTCCGGGCACCCGGAACTCGCGGAAGATGTCCGTCTGCTGCAGGTCGAAGCTCAGCGCTGCCGGGAAATCCTACAGAAACTGACCCGCGCGCCGACGGAGCAGGACCCGATGCACGCCCGGATGACATTGGAACAGTTGGCCGACGAAGCCGCGGAGCCGTACCGGGATCGGCGCGTTGGCATTGAAATCCGCTCGACCGCAATCGACGGTGAGGCACCCGTGACGGAGCGTCGGCCGGGCGTGCTGTTTGGTGTCGGCAATCTCATTGAAAACGCGGTGGATTTTGCAAGAGGCACCGTGCGTATCGCGCTCTGGTGGTCCGCCAGCGAGGTCTCGATCACAATTATCGACGATGGTCCGGGCTTTCCACCCGACGTCCTGGACCATATCGGTGATCCCTATGTGACGTCGCGTTGGAGCCAGCGAAGCCGGACGTCGGCGGGCGGCCTCGGGCTTGGCGTGTTTATCGCAAAGACGCTGCTTGAGCGCTCTGGAGCGCGGTTACACATCGCGAATCGCGCAACACCGGAGACGGGGGCCGTCGTGCGCATTACCTGGCCGCGAGACCGGTTTGATAATCTGGAATGGACAAATGACGTTGAGATGCCAGCGCCATCTCATGTCAGCATGAACGTCACATAACAAAACTGGTAAAAAAGCGCGTTGCATATGCGAATTTAGCCGTCGAATACGCCGTAAAGTATTTTACAGGCCCATTGTGGTGCAGAACTCTGCACTTGGCACAAGGTTCCTAACAAGATGCCTAATAAGAGCCGGCGGCTTGGCCTCGCATGGCAAAGTGCATATATACGAGACAAATCTAGGAGACAGTGGTGCCCGACGATTTCGCATTCAGCCCCGAAGAGCTTCCTGAGGACGTCTCTCTGGTCATCCTCGACGATGACGTCGCATTTGTTCAGCGGCTTGGCCGCGCCATGCAGCAGCGTGGTTTTGACGTCAGAACGGCGACGTCGATTGCCGAAGGCCTGTCTCACATTCGTGAGAAACCACCGGCGTTTGCTGTCGTGGACATGCGGCTCGGCGATGGAAACGGCCTGGATGTCATTGCTGAGTTGGCGTCGCTGCGGCCGAACGCGCGTACCGTCGTTCTGACCGGTTACGGGAACATCGCGACAGCCGTCTCCGCAGTGAAGTTGGGCGCTGTCGATTATCTGGCAAAGCCGGCCGATGCCGACGAAGTTACGGATGCGCTGCTCGCTCCGGCGAATGCCAAGGCGCCGCCGCCGGAAAATCCCATGTCGGCTGACCGTGTCAGATGGGAGCATATTCAGCGGGTTTACGAGCTGTGCAATCGCAACGTCTCGGAAACCGCCCGCCGGTTGAACATGCACCGTCGTACATTGCAGCGGATTTTGGCGAAGCGCGCGCCGCGGTGAGGGGCAAATGCCGGATCACGTCGTTGCGCGCAATGCCCGGTGAATTCGGTTGCACGACACGTCAGCCACCTGACAATGGATCGATGGTAAACTCCGGATCCGCAAGGCGCTGCAGGCGCGCGGCCGCGGTACGTGCGAACAACAGTTGAATGGTCCGCCGACGCGCCGCTGGAACGGCGTCGCGTTTACCATCACGGATGATTTCTCCGCCATAGCGATCCGCCACGATCAGTCCGGTGTCGTCGGGCAATCGCTCGATTGGAAACTCCGGCGCAACAGCGAAAAAGAACCGATCACAAAATGATCCGTACTCCGGCCACTTCGAATCGCTTTCGAAGTCACTGAGGCTGGACTTGACCTCCAGAATCCAGATTTCGCCTTTCATCGTTAGCGCCGCCAGGTCCGCGCGTCGCCCGCTTGGCAGCGTGAATTCGGGCAGGCTTGCCAGCCCGAGGCGGGCCAGAAGCCGTCCGCATCCGCGCGCAATATCGCGCGCTGCATCAGACTGACGACCATCCAGTAACGGAAACGCTGCGTCGGGCTTGGCATGTCCAACCATCGTGCTGTGTCCATCAGTGTCCGCAGTTGTCGCGCTCGAACTGGAACCGGCTGCCTCGAATTGGTTGCGTAGCAGCAGTTCAAGTTTCATCGTCGTGCCATGACAATGCCCAACACTGATGCGGTCAAGACGGCCGAGGCTTCCACGCTGCTGTGCCCATCGGCCAAATCTGAGCCGCTGAGCATGGCAGAACGCCTGACCTTGGGTGCTTCACGGCACTGCTGCAATGGGGTGGGGCGAGTAGGGGTGCCGAACGCGGAGATTATCGGAAAGCGCTGTAATGTTCTTCAAACGTCCCCCTGCTGATGAAACCGTCGCGTCGCGGCCGGAAGCCGAGACCAGCAACGCGGCGGAAGCTGAGATGCAACCGTTGCTAGAGGCTGAGACCCACATCCCGTTGCCTGCTGCCGAGCTGCGCCGAACGATCGACCCGGCCTCTCTCAACCTGACCACGACGGAGGACTTGGAGCCGGCCGTTGGATTGATCGGTCAAGACAGAGCGTTGCGTGCGATCGAATTCGCGACGTCGATGCCGACATACGACTACAACCTGTTTGTGCTCGGCCCGCCGGCATCCGGCAAATCGACGGCCGTCCGCGCTTTTCTCAAGGATAAGACAAGTCAGCCGCGCCCGGTCTCGGACTGGATCTACGTTAACAACTTCGAAGATCCGAACCGTCCGCGTGCGCTCTCGCTGCCCTGTGGTCGCTCGCCGGCGCTCCGCGCTGCGATGATCGCCGCTCTGGAGGAATTGCGCCAGACGGTGCCGGCGATGTTCGAGAGCGAAGACTATCAATCTCGGCGCCGCACAATTGAAGAGGGCTTCAAGAGCGGCCAGGAAGAAGCGTTTGAAGTTCTGAAGGCAAAGGCTGCTGAACAGAACATCGCCATACTGCAAACGCCGATGGGACTGGCCATGGCGCCGATGCATGAAGGCAAGGTCGTGAAGCCTGAGGTTTTCAATACCTTGCCGCAGGACATGCGTCAGGGGATCGAGGCAAAGATCGAGGTCTTACAACGCGAACTCGCTGACATCCTGCAGTCCGTTCCGAAGTCCGAGAAAGAGCGCCGTGAAAAGCTGGCAGACCTGAATGCGGAGTTTGCGACATTGGCCGTCGAGCAGGCGCTCGACGACATAAAATCGATGTTTGCGGATTTGCCCCAAGTCCACGCGCATCTGGAGGCTTGCAGTGCCGACCTGATCCGAAACATTGGTGTGTTTCTGTCGTCGGGCGAAGACGAAGGCCAGGTTGTGAAGCAGCCGGTTGATATCTCGCGCGATCCGCGTTTCCGGCGCTACATGGTGAACATTGTCGTCACCAATGGCGCGGAAGAGACTTGCTCCATTCCGATTGTCGAGGAACTTAACCCGACCTACGGAAATCTCGTCGGGCGGATTGAACATATTGCGCAGATGGGCGCGCTGCTCACGGATTTCCTGCTGCTGAAACCGGGCGCCCTTCATCGTGCAAACGGCGGTTACTTGTTGGTCGATGCGCGCAAGCTTCTGATGTCTCCGTTCGCTTGGGAGGCGTTGAAGCGCACGATCAAGGCGCGTGAGGTGCGTATCGAGCAGCCTGCCGAGCAAATGGGCTTCATGTCGACGCAGACACTCGACCCAGAGCCAATTCCACTCGATGTCAAAGTGATCCTGTTTGGAGATCGCCAACTCTATTATCTGCTGGCCGCCCACGATGAGGACTTCAACGGGCTGTTCAAGGTCGAAGCGGATTTCGACGACACCATAAGCCGCACGCCGGACAACGCGGCGGCCTATGCCCGCTTGATTGCCTCGATAACAAAGCGACATGCTCTCAAGCCGGTCGATGCCGGCGGCGTTGCCCGCCTGATCGAGGAAGGATCACGGCTGGCGCAGGATCGGCAAAAGCTGTCGATCGAGGTCGGGCGTCTGGCCGACGTCGTTCGGGAAGCCGACTATTGGGCGCGATACGACAACTCCAGTGTAATTCAGCGCGAGCATGTGCAGCGCGCAATCGCTGAGGCGATCCAGCGCGCCGACCGGCTCCGCGACCGGGCGCAGGAGACGATTACGCGCGACATCGTCATGATCGACACGTCGGGCGAGAAAGTCGGCCAGATTAACGGCTTGGCGGTTCTGCAACTTGGGGCGTTCGCATTCGGTCGGCCCAGCCGGATTACTGCGCGCGTGCGTATGGGACAGGGCCGGATCACCGATATCGAGCGCGAAGCCAAACTGGGCGGTAATCTCCATACCAAGGGCGTTATGATCCTTTGGGGTTTTCTTGCCGGCCGGTTCGCTCAGGATACGCCAATGGCGCTCGCTGCGTCCCTGGTCTTCGAGCAGTCCTATGGCGGCGTCGATGGCGACAGCGCGTCGTCGACCGAGCTTTACGCCTTGCTCTCCGCATTGTCCGACGTTCCGATTCGCCAGGGGCTGGCCGTAACCGGCTCAGTCAACCAGTGGGGGGAAGTGCAGGCGATCGGCGGCGTCAACGAGAAGATCGAAGGGTTCTTCGATGTCTGCGCCGCGGGCGGCCTGACGGGTGAGCAAGGCGTTCTGATTCCCAAGGCCAACGTTCAGCAATTGATGTAGCGAGAAGACAAAGTCGCAGCGGCTGATGAAGCACGCTTCCACAACCATCGTCTCGCG
>JBCDAH010000170.1:0-8591 GCA_039186015.1 Pseudomonadota bacterium | reverse complement strand
CTTTGACCATCTCTTCCGGCTTGAGGTTCGCAAACGCCGGATGGAGTTTTTTGAAGTCGTCAAAGTTTTCGAAGACGGCTTTCACAACAACGTAGACAACGTCTGCCGGCACTTTCGAGCTGGATACAAATGTCGCGCCGACGCCGTACGTGGTGACGTCTTCTTTGTTGTTGTACATGCCGGCGGGGATCGTGGCCTTCCGATAGAACGAGTTGTCGGAAATCAGCTTGTCGATCGCCGGACCGGTGACATTGACGAGCTTGGCGTCACAAGTCGACAGCGTTTCCTGCGTCAACGCAGACGGGTGGCCAACCAACCAGAAGTAGGCATCGATCTTGTTGTCGCAAAGCGCCTGCCCGGTCTCTGCTGACTTCAGCTCTGCGGCCAACTTGAGGTCTGTCCGCTTCCAGCCGAGTGCAGCTTCAAGCACATCCCACGTTCCCCGCGTGCCGGAGCCAGGGTTGCCGATGTTGAGGCGCTTACCCTTGAGATCCGTGACGTTGGAGATATTGACGTCGCTCCGTGCCAGAACCGTGACCGGCTCCGGATGGACGGAGAACACAGCGCGAAGCTCTGAAAACTTGCCCTTGTCCTTGAACTTAGATGTACCGTTGTAGGCGTGATACTGCCAGTCGGACTGGGCAACACCGAACTCCAGCTCACCACCACGAATCGTGTTGATGTTGTAGATCGAGCCACCGGTCGACTCAGCTGAGCAGCGAATGCCATGCTCTTTGCGCTTGCGGTTAACCAAGCGGCAAATGGCACCCCCGGTTGGGTAGTAGACACCAGTCACACCACCGGTACCTATTGAGATGAACCGTTGCTGAGCCGAAGCAGCCCCAGCCGTAGCCAGGGTCAAGCCCAATGCACCGATCAGTAGTTTCCTCATCACTTTCTCCGTTGTTGTCACCATGACGGAAGTGGCGCATCCCTTATCACAGGACGTCACACAACTGTATCACAAAGAAAACCAAACAAGGCATTCCGGATCTATACGGATTAATCGAAAGTCTCATTTACCGTTAGCCGCTTAATCCGACGCCAGAGGTCTAACCCAGACGCGATTGTCGTGAAATGCGGCACCACCGTAGGGTGCAACGGGATCGGCCCCGGTGAGCGTGTTCAGCCCCACACCGTTCGGAAAATGCGCGTTTGGCGGGATCGACTCTACAATCAAAACACCGGGTTGCACACCGGCAAATTCCTCTGCCCAAATCTTGATCTGTCCGCGCGTGTTCCCGATTTGGATGAGGTCGCCGTCGGAGATACCCAGCGCAGCAAGATCACCGGGGTGAATCTTGACCGTTGGTCGCCCCTCGCGCTTCTGGCTGGTCGGCGTCTCGTTGAACGACGAATTGAGATAGTTGCGCGCCGGCGACGTTGCGAGGCGGAACGGATGCTTCGCATCCGCCGTCTCGATCGCTTCCCAGTGGTCTGGAAACTCGGGCATCTGATCGGCAATGCCCCAGTCATAGCGCCGCGCAACGGGCACGTCCGACCAGTCCGGCTTGAAGCGAAACCTGCCGTTTGGATATCCGAAGCCCGTCAGATAGTGGGCCGTCTCGAAATCCGGCTGACAATCAATCCAGCGATTTTCCTCAAGTTCGCGCAGCGTGCCCCATCCGGACTGTTGAAGCGTTTCGTCAATGATATCCCGAGCTGTCATCCCAAAGCCCCGGTGCTCGGCGCCAACGCGCTTTGCGAGAGCTGAAATGACATCGTGGTTCGATCGACAGGCTCCGGGGGCCGGCACCAACGCCGGTCCGAGCTGAATGTATTGATGACCGCCGCCCTGATAGAGGTCGTCATGTTCCAGAAACATGGTTGCAGGCAAAACGACGTCAGCCAGTTCGGCTGTTGCCGTCATGAACTGTTCGTGCACGCAGACGAACAAATCCTCCCGCGCAAAGCCGGCTTTGACCTTGGTTTGCTCCGGCGCAACTTGCACGGGATTCATATTTTGGATGAACAGCGCTTCGACTGGCGGACCGTCGCCAATATCGAACGTGTCTCCTGTCAGCACCGGCCCGATGCGCGACATATCCAACACACGGACGCTCGGATCTTTGACATCGAGACCTTCGATCAGCGTCTTGTCCCAGTGATAGATTTGGCCGTTGCTATGGAAAGCGCCGCCACCCTCATTCAACCAGGCGCCGGTGATGGCCGGGATGCAGAGCGCCGCATGCATATTGTGGGCACCGTTGCGCTGCCGCGAAAACCCATAGCCCAGCCGAAAATAGCTACGCGGCGTGGTGCCGACGAGCCGCGCAAACGTCTCAATTTCATCGACCGACAGGCCGGTGATGGCCGCCGCCCATTCCGGCGACTTCTCGCGTAGGTGAACTTCAAAATCCCGGGGGCAATCCGTATACCGCTCAAGATAGTCCCAATTCGCATACCCGTCACGAAACAAGATGTGCATGACCGCACAAGCCAACGCCCCATCGGTGCCCGGCCGCAGACACAGCCCCAGATCAGCTTGGTTCATCGTGCCGTTCTGGTAGATGTCGATGGCGACGATCTTGGCACCACGCTCTTTCCGCGCCCGCACGGCGTGGGTCATGACGTTAACTTGCGTGTTCACCGGGTTGGTTCCCCAGATGATCACAAGGTCGGACTTCGCCATTTCCCTGGGATCGACCCCAGCCAGTTTGCCCGTTCCGGCCACGAAGCCGGTCCAGGCCAGGGTCGTACAAATCGACTGGTGCATATCTGAATAGCGCTTGGCATGCCGCAGACGGTTAATGCCGTCGCGCATCAACAGCCCCATCGTCCCGGCAAAGTAATACGGCCAAACCGCCTCGGGACCATGACGTCGCTCGGCAGCGAGCATCGCGTCCGCTGTAAGATCGAGCGCCTCATCCCAACTGATTTGCGTGAATTGCCGAGACCCTTTGGGCCCGGTCCGCTTCAACGGGTGCAGAAGGCGGTCCGGGTGATGGATACGCTCAGCATAGCGGGCCACCTTCGCGCAAATGACACCGGCCGTATAATCATTGTCTGGAGCGCCGCGGACGCGACCAATGCGACCGCCGTCAAGCAACTCGACATCGAGCGCACAGGTCGATGGGCAATCATGCGGGCAAACCGAGTGCCCGATCGTCTGCTGGCCGTCCATGCTCCACCTTACAGCCGTTTTTTGCCAAGCTAACCTGTCAGATCGCGATGGCAAAGCCGGACGACGGGCCCCTGCGTTACACCGTGAACGGCATCACTGTGGCATGAACGGGATATCCGTCTTCTCGGGACGCGCCCCTGCGGCCGTCAGCATGGCGTGAACCTGGCCGCGATGGTGGGTCTGATGGTTGAACATATGCGTGACCAAAACCCACTTCGGACGCGTCAGCTCCTGGCCCTCGGCCGCCGAAACCCACGTCAGGTCGCCCTCAAGCCAGTCAGCCTGAAGCGTCTCGGCCCAATCGGCAATAACCGCATCAAAATCGAAACGATCGCGTTCAAGCTGATCCCAGGTTGCATAGGCCGTAAGCGCCTCTGAAATCGTCTTGCCTCTTGGTTCCGGTGTTTGCGCAAACCGTCGCATCCACGCCTGATCGCCCCACAGAACATGAGACAACGTGGCATGAATCGAACCGAAAAACGCACCGCGATCCACCATGCGATCATCATGGCTCAGGGTACGTGCGGCGGCGTAGAGCGATCTGTTCTGCCATGCGCTGTACTGAGACATTTTGCGCACGTACGCTGGCGTAATCATGTGGCCCCTGCCTGTTTCAGACGCGCTGTGACCTCGATCTCGATCTTCATGCGCGGATCCTGCAAGTCCGCAACGAACATCGTCGCCGCCGGTCGCACAGGGGCGAACGCAGACGCAACGGCGGGCCAGCAAGCCGGCCAGTCATCGCGATCTGGCAGCAAGTACCTGACGCGAACAACGTCGGCGAAGCTCCCACCGGCTTCGGCGAGCGCCTGTTCAATGTTGCGCAACGCCTGTGCGCACTGCTCAGCCACATCGTCCGAAATCGTCATGGTCGTGTAGTCGAAGCCGGTCGTCCCGGAAACGAAAACCCAGTCACCGTCGACAACCGCGCGAGAATAGCCGATGTCTCGCTCGAAGGTCGAGCCGGAAGAAATCAATGAGCGTGCCAATAGAATTTCTCCCGACTACGCATGACTTTCAGGACCCGATGCATGCGACGCGTGCCCCGGCTTAACCGACAATCTCGCTGTCCGTGAAGTTCAGGGCGATCTCGCGCACGGCACTCTCCGGGCTATCTGAGCCATGGACTGTGTTTTCACCGACGGACTTCGCATACAGCTTACGGATCGTGCCAGCATCGGCGTTCTCTGGGTTGGTGGCACCCATAATCTCGCGGTACTTGGCGATTGCACCTTCGCCTTCCAGCACTTGCACAACGATCGGCGCAGACGTCATCATCGTCACCAGTTCACCGTAGAACGGACGCTCCTTGTGCTCAGCATAGAACTCCTGAGCCTGCTCGGTGCTCCACCGAACCCGCTTCTGCGCGACAACGCGCAGGCCAGCCTCTTCAATGATCGCGTTGATTTTACCAGTGAGATTACGGGCTGTGGCATCCGGCTTGAGGATGGAGAATGTGCGCTCGATGGCCATCACGATGTCCTAGTTAATGCGGGAACGGCGTTCCCGTGGTGGGCGTTCGGCGCGCTTATAGCCAGCAGTCTCGCCGCCATCAACACACCGATCGGCGGTCGTCACCGGAGCTGTCATTAGAGCCGTCCAGGCCACTGCCCGAAATTTCGTCCCGTCAGGAGCTAGATTTTTGCCTAGAGATCGCCACAATCGGCGTGGCACCGAGAGAGCTCGTTTCTTTGGGCACTTCAGCTCGGCTAACTCGTGTCACGGTCTTGCGTTAAGCATGACTGTTGGAGAAGGGCGAAACGTGTTAGGCGTGCAGCAGAAGTGCTGAAATCTGCAACTCCTGCACTGGCCGCAGGAAATTTGCCGGAAAACTAATGGCCGAGAATAAATCTACAGATGCCGAATGGTACCTCGCCCGCGACGGACAGCAGTTTGGTCCGATCACGGCCGGGGAAATGCGAAAGCTGATTGAGCTGCGGCACATTCGGAATACGGATCTCGTGTGGCGTGTCGGCCTGACGGAGTGGCAGTCCGCTGCGTTTGTCGTTGAAGAGTTGATGCCGCCTCCGGCACCACCTCAACAACAGCCAGAACCTGTCGCACCGCAGCGGGGGGAGCCAGCGGCACGCGGTTTCGACCCTCAAATGCATCCGGGCGGCCCGGGCCCGCAACCACGCCAACCGCATCAGTCCCAGGCCCATCAGCCCCAGCCCCATCAGCCACATGCGCCGACGGCTGCATTCGGCGATGCACCGGACCGCCCTGCGCGCCCGGCTGATCCCGGGCCTCACGATGTGGATTCGGGACGGCGCAGCCGCCGCTATGAGGTTGAAGACGACTTTGGTGAGGCTGAAGAGCCGCGCCGCAGCGGCGCAGCTATGGTCGCCCTGCGTACGATAGCCGCGCTTCTGATACTGGGCCTCATCGGCGGTGTCGGGTGGCTCGCCTACCAACACAAAGACGAACTCCTCGAGATCGCTGGCGTCACCCAGTCCGGCAGCCCACCTCCGGTTGTGCGTTCGGGAGAGAACACCGTTCGAACCCTGTCACCGACCGGAACGGCGTCGGCGGCGACCAGTGCAGACGATCCAGCGATCGCATTGCTCGACACCACACTCTGGGCGACGCTGTCGGACGCATTTCCTGCTTGGGCGGAGCAGCAGCGTAGTGATGCTGTTAAAATGCAGCAGAGCGGGACCGAGGGCGTGGAGATCGAGAAAGTCCTAACGGTTCGTATCGCGCAACTTCGCCGAAAGCACGCAAACAGCGCGCTTGCCGCTGCACCCGAAACACTGCGGGGCATCGCCTCTGCGTTCCTGGACAATCTCCGCGCACTGACGGCGAAAGATGCAAAGGCCTGCTACGATTTCATTCGCGGAGGTGAGAGGAGTCCGTCGGTCTTGCAGCTCCTGAGCGACAAGGCACTGGCAGCTCCGCTTCGTCGGCAGTCGGAGCTGGTGATCAAGGCGATTGTCAACGGCAGCAAGGACCCGACAACCCATGCGCCGCCGCTGCAGAAAGACTATCGCATGGTCTCACAGGAGCTCACTAAAATGGGGTGGACCAGCGAGGACATGTCCTTGTTCGGAGACCCCAAGAAGCTTGCGGAAGCGCAACCGGCGCAAGTCTGCAAGTTGGTGACGGACTGGTTCCGCGCTCAGCTCCTGCTCAGCGACCAGGAGGCCCAGACTAGGCTCCTCGTCAGGTCGTTGCGCCCGGTCGTCGCCGGCTGAGCAATAACCGTGAGTGCTGCGCTGATATCGGCGCAACTGCACGTGCACATCGGGACGTCACGTCGGCATATGGCGGGCGGCGCGTTTTCCGCGGCAGTTCATCGATTGCCAGCAACCTTGGCACACGGCAACAGCCGGCTGACAACGGCGTCGTGATCAGGTATCGCCACCACCCATGCTTCACATCAACGACCTCACCTACCGCATCGACGGTAAGCTGATCTTTGACCAAGCGACGGTCGGCATCCCGGCCGGCCACAAAGTGGGGCTTGTCGGCAGAAACGGTGCTGGCAAAACAACGTTGCTGCGCCTGATTGCCGGCGAGATCGGTCCAGAAAGCGGTAGTGTCAACTGGCCCAAGACGGCGCGCCTCGGATATGTCGCCCAGGAAGCCCCTGGCAGCGACATGTCCATCCTCGACTGGGTTCTCAATACCGACGTCGAACGTGCGTCGCTTTTGGCCGAGGCCGAGACCGCAACCGATCCCACGCGGATCGCTGACATTCATTTGCGATTGACGGACTTGAGCGCACATTCTGCGCCTGCGCGCGCAGCCCAAATCCTCGCCGGTCTCGGGTTCGACGACGTAGACCAGAAGCGACCGTGCACCGCATTTTCCGGAGGCTGGCGCATGCGCGTTGCGCTCGCGTCCGTTCTGTTCCTTGAGCCAGAATTCTTGCTTCTCGACGAGCCGACAAACTACCTCGACCTTGAAGGGGCGCTGTGGCTGGAAACCTATTTGTCCAGCTATCCGCACACCGTCATCATCGTCAGTCACGACCGGGATTTGCTGAACCGGGCGGTCAACGCCATCCTGCATCTCTCGGCCGGCAAGCTGACGCTGTACTCGGGCGGCTATGACACCTTCGAGGAGGTCCGGCGCGAGCGCCAGCGCCTCGAGCTCAAACTGAAGAAGAAGCAGGATGACGAACGGCGGCGCATCGAGGCGTTTGTTGATCGTTTTCGCGCCAAGGCAACCAAAGCGGCTCAAGCGCAAAGCCGCTTGAAAGCGCTGGCACGGATGAAACCGATTGCTGCATCCGTTGAGGCCGGCGTCGTCCCGTTTGCGTTCCCGAAGCCGCGCAAGATCGTGGCCAGTCCGTTGCTGCGCATTGAGCACGGCGCGGTGGGCTATGCCGAGAACGCACCGATCCTGACCGATCTCGACTTGCGGATCGATCAAGACGACCGCATTGCCCTTCTCGGACAAAACGGAAACGGCAAATCAACACTGGCCAAACTGATAGCCGGCCGCCTGCAGCTCATGGGCGGCCAGCTTTACGGCGCAAAGAAAACCGACATCGGGTTTTTTGCTCAGCATCAGCTCGATGAACTCAATCCAAACGAGTCTCCGTTCGACGTCATCGAGCGCCTGATGCCCGACGGCACGGAAGCGCGACGCCGTGCGGCGTTGGGTGCGCATGGCTTCGGCGCGGATAAGGCCGATATGAAATGCGAACATCTATCAGGCGGCGAGAAGGCAAGATTGCTGCTGATGATCACAACGTTCCACGGGCCGAACCTGCTGATCCTGGACGAGCCAACAAACCACCTTGATGTCGACAGCCGTGAGGAACTGGTTCGCGGTCTCAACGCCTTCGAAGGGGCCGTCATTCTGATCAGCCACGACCGCCACCTGATCGATTCCACTGTTGATCGCCTGTGGTTGGTTCATGATGGAACGGCCCAGCCGTTTGACGGCGACATGGATGCCTATCGTCGACAGTTGCTTGATGAGCGAACCACGCGCCGACATCGCGCGCGTGATCGTGGGTCTGAACCCGGATCGGACCAAAAACCCGACCGTGCTACGCAACGTCGCAATGCGGCGCAGAGACGTGCGGAGCTTGCACCGCTGAAGCGCGCAGCAGACGCGGCAGAGCGCCGGGTCAACGCACTAACCAACGAACTGACCACATTGGACGCCGCACTCAGCGAGCCTGATCTCTTCAGCACCAACCCGGATCGTGCGCAAAAGCTCTCTGCCGAGCGTGGCCGTATCGCGAAGCGGATCTCGGAAGAAGAAGACGCCTGGATCCAGGCGCTCGAAGTCTACGAGCACGCCGCCAATGCACCCGATCACCTGTAAAACAAGCGCACGCATACGAAGGCCAAAGTGGCGGCATGCGGTTGTGCAAGCCACTATCGTGCGGTTTTCCACTCTCGACCGATACATAGAGCGGGTAACGCTCGACGACACGGTGCTGGGTTTTCGCAATCTTGATTCGGCGACGCTCGAGGGCCTTGAGCTTGAAGGTACGCTGAAAACCGGG
>JBCDAH010000169.1:0-8637 GCA_039186015.1 Pseudomonadota bacterium | reverse complement strand
TGGCCATCCTGCGGGCATTGTTCCAGGCCGCGCCAGCGGCCCGGCGCGTTGCGCCGCCCCCGCGGAGACCCGAGCGAAGCGAGGAATAGCCGCGAGCGAAAACAACCAGCGCGTACTGTCAATCAGGTATGCGGTGTGGGCGTGTTTTCAGCGTCCGGCTTCTGCATCCACCAGATAATGACCCCTGCCGGAAGAACCCAAGCCAGACCGGCGATCAGGTAGTAAACGACCTCAGCGAGTTTGCCGGCTTCCGATATCTGCAAGCCGATGGACACCAACATTGCAGTGAAGGCGTAGAGGGCCAGAAAGATCGTGAGAATTATCGTCCCGATGAGTTTTCGTATGCGGCCTGACATAGAAAGCCTTTCCTTCGCGCGGGACTTGGAATGCTACGCAACCTGCGCGCCTTTGAGCCTTTGAGATTTCGCCTATTGTGTCCGTGATCTCGGCGACCGACCCGCGCTGACACGGCGCATTGATAACATCTCTTACGGTCGCGTACATGGCTTGGACCGCGGGATCTCAATTCGGCAAAGCTATAGCAGCGAACTTATGGCCATACCGACGTCAGCAGCTCATCTTAGTCCGGCCGGTGTCACCCATGCACCTGCAGCCGTGAAGCTTTGGCTCACCTCCGTGACCGGCCTGGTGTTTGCCATGATTATCGTCGGCGGCGCGACACGCCTGACGGATTCCGGGCTGTCGATGACCGAATGGCAGCCAATTCTGGGGGCTATCCCGCCCTTGAGCGACGCAGACTGGCAGCTGGCCTTTTCGAAGTACAAGCAGATTCCCGAGTATCGCGAGATCAACCGCGGTATGAGCCTCGAGGCGTTCAAGTACATCTTTTGGTGGGAGTGGGGGCATCGCTTCCTTGGCCGATTGATCGGTCTCGCGTTCGCCATTCCATTGATGATGTTCTGGCTCAGAGGACTGATTCCAGTCGGCTTTGCGCCACGTCTCTTCGCACTGTTGGCTCTGGGCGCCGTTCAGGGCGGTGTGGGATGGTACATGGTGCAGTCCGGCCTGGCGGATCGCGTCGATGTCAGCCCGTATCGGTTGGCCCTCCACCTCTCCATCGCATTCCTGATTTTCGCGCTGTTGATTTGGACGCGCCTGGACATGAACGAGCCGCGGCCGCGTCATTCTGCTGCCGTTGCGCTGCGACCCGTCCACCTGTGGCTTGCCGCGAGTCTGCTGGCGCTGGTGCTTTTGCAAGCGGCGGTTGGCGGGTTCGTTGCCGGCCTGAAAGCTGGATTGACGTACAACACGTGGCCACTGATGGACGGCGAATTCATTCCGTCCGGCATGTACGCGCTGGCGCCGTGGTACGTGAACCTGTTCGAAAACATCACGACTGTGCAGTTCAATCATCGCATTGCCGCCTACGTGATCTGCGCGCTTGCAGCCACCATGTTGGTTGCTGCTGTCAGAGACAACGGCACGGCGGCGTTACGCCTGAGTGCAGCTGCCGTGCTTGCGGGCGTCTTGGTGCAAGCGATGCTGGGCATCTGGACGCTGCTCTCTGCAGAGGGCGCCATACCGCTGACACTGGGCTTGCTCCACCAAGGTGGCGGCGCTGCCGTACTCGGCCTTGCCGTCTGGCACTGCCACCGTGTGTACGGCAGACGCACCGCCTGAGCCTATTCCATCCCCAAAGCCAATCTCGTGTTCTGGACGGCGGCGCCTGATGCACCCTTTCCGAGATTGTCGAGCTTGGCCACCAGAACGCACTGGCTGAGTTCGGCATTGCCGAAGACCCGCAGCTCAAGGTGGTCATTGTTCGCGATGTCCTCCGGTGACAAACGTCCAGCCGTCACACTCTCATCTGACAGCGGAACAACACGCACGAGCGGGGTCCCGACTGTTGATTCCGCATAGTGCCGGTCCAGGGCCGCGTGCAGATCCTGAACGCTGGGTTTGCCAGGTAGGGTTTCAAGATGCAGCGGAATGCTCACCACCATGCCTTGCGGGAAGTTGGCAACGGACGGCACGAAGATCGGCCGACGTGTCAAACCCGTATAGGCCTGGATCTCCGGCAAATGCTTGTGTTTGAGGCCGAGCCCATAGAGCTCGAATGCCGGCGCCGTGCCGGCCTCATAGGCCGCAATCATGGACTTTCCGCCGCCCGTGTACCCGGACACGGCGTTCACAGTGACGGGGTGATCCGTCGGCAGCAGGCCGGCATCCACGAGCGGCCGCAGCAGGGCAATGGCGCCGGTTGGATAACAGCCGGGATTGGCAATCCGAGATGCTGTCCGAATGTGCTGGGCCTGCTGTGCGCCGAGTTCGGCAAAGCCGTAGACCCAGCCGTCCGCCACGCGATGCGCCGTTGAGGCATCGACAATCCTGGGACCGCCGCCTGGCAGCTGATCGGCAATGGCGACGGTCTGACGCGCCGCGTCGTCCGGGAGACAGAGAACAACGAGGTCCACTTCGGCCATGAGGGCGGCTTTGGCGTCTGCATCCTTCCGCCGGTCGTCGGGCAGACTGCGCAGTGCAATGTCGCCAAAGGCAGAGAGCCGGTCGCGGATTCCAAGGCCCGTCGTTCCCGACTCGCCATCGATAAATATGGTCTTGCTCATAACGTTGCGTCCTTATCCGATCGATTTTCGGTGCTACCGGCACAAAAAAAGGGCCCGCGGAACGGGCCCTTTCGCTTGCACATGGCAGATGACGAAGTTCCGTTTACCGCTTGGAGAACTGGAAGCTACGGCGCGCTTTACGGCGGCCGTACTTCTTACGCTCCACGACGCGTGCGTCACGCGTCAGGAACCCACCTTTTTTGAGCGGGGCACGCAGCTCGGGCTCATAATAGGTCAAAGCTTTCGAGATGCCGTGCCGTACGGCACCAGCCTGCCCCGAAAGACCACCACCTTTGACGGTCGCGACGACATCATACTGATCCGTGCGCTCCACCAGCTGAAGCGGCTGCCGCAAGATCAATTGAAGCACCGGACGCGAGAAATAGTCCGAATACTCTTTCTTGTTCACCAGGATACGGCCATTGCCGGGGCGGATCCAAACGCGTGCAATCGCATTCTTCCGCTTTCCGGTTGCGTACGCGCGGCCGAAGTTGTCGAGTTTTTGGACGTGAACAGGCGCGGATGCTGCTGTTGCGCCACCTTCACCTTGCAATGCGCCAAGGTCTTCGAGCGTTTTGGTTTCCTCAGCCATCAGACCCTCTTGTTCTTGGGATTGAGTGCGGCAACATCAAGCGGCTCCGGCTGCTGCGCCTCGTGCGGGTGCTCGCTGCCCTTGTACACTTTCAAGTTGCGTAGGAGACGCCGGCTCAGAGGCCCGCGGCTCAACATCCGCTCAACCGCCTTCTCAATCACACGCTCGGGAAACTTACCCTCGATCAGCTGGCGAGGCGTCCGCTCCTTGATGCCGCCGGGATATCCGGTGTGCCAGTAGTACTTCTTGTTCGTGTACTTGCGGCCCGTGAACACGACCTTCTCGGCATTGATCACGATAACATTGTCGCCGCAGTCAACGTGCGGCGTGAACTGCGGCTTGTGCTTGCCCCGCAGTCTGGTGGCGATAACCGTGGCCAGGCGGCCGACGACAAGACCTTCGCCGTCGATCACAACCCACTTTTTCTCCACCTCGCCGGGCTTGGCGCTGTAGGTTCGCATGCGCTTGTCCTGAAATCGAAATTTGAACTGGCAGCACGCTGCAGGGCGCGCACAGCCGCAATTCGAGAACCAGACCGCTACAAAATTGCTTTCTCTCTGTCAAGAAGATAAAAAGAATCATGAAAATCAGATACTTAAACAAGAGGTATTATATTACCGCTCAGGGCGTTCCTCTGGAGGAATCGCATATGTCGCTGTCGCATGCGCTAACGGAGACGCGGGGTCATCCCGCCAGATTCGCACGTCAGCAACGGCAAGACGCCGGCCGACTTTCAGGAGCTGGACGTCGCCGATCAGGTCACCTGGCGCGGGGCGGCGGAGAAAGTTGATAGTCAGTGACGTTGTCACGGATTCGATCCCGGCCGTGCCCAGGTGCGCAATGATCGCGGCCCAAACCCCAAAGTCGGCAAGTTTGAACATGGCCGGTCCCGAAACAGTGCCTCCGGGCCGTATACTGCGAGGGTCCTCGTGAAGACGCACGCGGGCGCCAAGCGGGGGCAGCGCCTCGATCGTGATCCGAGCGCCCTCATGCACTTGAGGAAAATGTGTATCAACAAGAGCCGAAAGGCGTTTGATACGTGTCGCCTCATCGCCGTTCGTAAGGCTGTCATTTTGTGCTGGTGGCATAGTGAGCCTAGGCCTATGAGATTCGCAGAATTCGCCCGTGAGCGTTCCGATTGGCGGGACTGCCCAGCTTAAGTGGAGACCATAGAATGGGATTCATTTCCAAGAGTTTTGTCGCCCTGTGCGGCACTGTCATGCTCGCCGTTGTGCTCAGCGTCCACGCCTTAGGGCAGCAAAGCGGCCTTCGGCAAATCGAGCTGACTGAGGACATGATCAAGCGCTTCATCACGGCGCAACAGGAACTCAAAGGGCGCGCGAAGGAAATCGAATCCGCCAATGCTGATGAGGCCAAGCTGACGGCGTTGCTCAATACTGTCGCGAAGAAAGCCGGTTTTGCTTCGTTCGAGGAGTTTGACGTGGTCGCCGCCAACGTCACCTTGATCATCGCCGGTATTGATCCCGAAACGGGAGCCTACACGGACCCGAAAGAGGCGATCCGCGTTGAGGTGAAGGAGATCAAGGTCGACAAGACGCTGTCCGAAGATGAGCGTAAGAAGCTGCTGGCCGAGCTTGAGGAAGCGCTCAAGTCGACACCGGATGTGAAACATCCCGATAACATTAAGCTCGTGCAGAAGTTGGCGAAAGACATCGAGGTGATCCTCGAGTAATAGCGCCGCGACGTCCGTGCTAAAGCGAGAGGAGAGGCGGAATGTCAGACGTCGAGACAAAGATGCGGCGTGGGGCGGAACGCGATCCGCAAGACGATTTTCCGCCACGTCCGTTGGTCTGTCGTTCTGATGCTGACGGCGTCGCCACGTTGGTCCTCTCGCGGCCGCGCAGCCGCAATGCGCTATCGCTTGAGATGATTGCCGCGCTCCGTTCCGAAATCGCGGCACTATCCACAGACACGGCCGTGAAGGCCGTAGTCCTCAGCGCGGAAGGCCCTGCATTTTGTGCGGGGCACGATTTGAAGGAGCTGACGGCTCATCGCGCCGACCCGGACGGCGGGCGTGAATTCTACGCACACACGATGCAGCAATGCTCCGAGATGATGCAGGCGATTGTCGCCTCACCGAAACCCTTTATCGCCGCCGTGGAGGGCGCAGCGACCGCAGCCGGATGTCAGCTGGTCGCAACCTGCGATTTGGCCGTGGCCTCTGAGCGCGCCGGTTTTTGTACGCCGGGCGTAAACATCGGCCTGTTTTGCTCGACACCTATGGTGGCGCTATCGCGCAACGTGTCGCGGAAGCACGCGATGGAAATGCTGTTGCTTGGTGATGTGATGCCGGCAGCCGATGCGCACCGGTTCGGCCTGGTCAACCGTGTGGTCGGCGCGGGCGAAGCGCTTGGCACCGCGCAATCCTTGGCAAACCAGATCGCCAGCAAGTCGCCGGTTACGGTCGCGATTGGCAAAAAGGCCTTCTACGCGCAAGCCGAAATGCCGTTGCACGAGGCGTACGACTACGCCGCCGATGTGATGACGCGCAATATGATGGAACGTGATGCCGAAGAAGGTATCGGCGCGTTTGTCGACAAGCGCGATCCGAAGTGGAGCGAACCGTCTTGAGCAACATGTCGAGCGCCATCCCGGAACGGCTGTCGATGATCACGCTCGGCGTGCGCGATGTCGCCGCGTCACGGGCGTTTTATGAACGGTTGGGCTTTCGCGCCGCCGATTTCGACAGTGCGGACGTCACGTTTTTCCAAATGAACGGAACCGTATTGGGCCTTTACGGCCGCGATGCCCTGGCGGAGGACGCGACCGTGCCGAGTGATGGCACTGGCTTCCGCGGAGTTTCGCTCGCAATCAACATGGACAGCGAGCAGGAGGTCGATGCAGCGCTCGACCACGCCGTGGTGTGCGGTGCGACCCTCGTGAAGCCTGCGGACAAGGTGTTCTGGGGCGGATACTCTGGGTACTTCGCCGACCCGGACGGAATCTTGTGGGAGATTGCGTTCAATCCCATGTGGCGCAATACAGAGGCTGGCCATATGACGCTGCCCAATCCCGCGACAACGGACTGATCCGGCGCGCGCAACGAGTTTTCGCAATGAATCATGACGCCTACACGGACGCTTACATCGCAGATATCCTGTCGAACGTGCGCACGTTCGCGATGGTTGGCGCGTCGGCGAATACGAGCCGGCCAAGCTACTTTGCCATGAAGTATCTGCTGGCCAAGGGGTACATCGTTCATCCGATCAACCCGACGCTGGCTGGCCAGGAGCTGCTCGGGCAAACGGTGTATGGCGACCTGTCCGAGCTTTCGGCCCCGGTCGATGTCATAGACATCTTCCGCAATTCGGACGCGGCGGCCGAAGTGACGCGGCAGGCTATTCCGCTCAAAGATCAGCTGCAGATCCGCGTGATTTGGATGCAGCTCGGCGTGCGCAATGACGCTGTCGCCGCCGAGGCAGAGGCCGCAGGGCTAAAGGTCGTCATGAACCGGTGTCCGAAGATTGAGTATGGGCGACTGTCCGGCGAAATCAATTGGGCCGGCATCAACTCACGCGTGATTTCAAGCGCCCGCCCGCTCCTCGCACCCGGCGGTGTCCAAGGCCATGTCATCCGCCGGTACTAATGCTAAGCCGGTGCGCGATTTTCTCAGTAAGCCATGTGCGCTAGCGGCACGTTCTAACCGCGCACAAAAATCGAACGCAGCCCGCCGATGACCAGCGAGAGCACACTCCCGCCGCCCGCACCGATGATCAGATTGCCAATCACGGTACCTGGCGCGAGATCGTCAGCTGCAGAATACGCCGAGCCGGCAAGATCGCTGAGCTGCGGCCCGAACTCCGGGCCAAAGAACTGAACGGCCAGTGCACCGCCGATCAAACCAATCAGCGAACCGGTCCCAAAGCCCAGCCGGAAAAGAGCGCCCAGAATATTCCCGCCCACGAGGCCACCGGCCGCACCGGTCGCCAGCGGAACAATCAACTCGACCATTTTCGCCCCATGGAGTTGTTGTGTTACGCGACGATATGTATCTCGCGCCGGTACCACAAAACCGCAGGCGGCGTACACGCAATCGGCGCGGTCGCGTCATCTGACGCAAGCACAGAAGCACAGCCGCAATAGCACAGTCCTGCTCCGGTATTGAGATGGCTGAGCACAAACGTACTGTTGCTCCCATCCTTGCGCTCGATATGTTTTGTCCATCGCGCTGCCGTCGGGGCGTTCATTCCGAGAGCCACGCACGGAGCGCTATAGCCGGATTTGACACAGCGAGCGGACTGCCGCCTAAAACACCGCCCGCTTCATGCAACAAGACTCGAGGAATGCGCCATGCAGGACGCCGCACCAGGAAATACGCCCAAGTTCGCAACACTCGCCGTGCATGCAGGTGCTGCGCCGGATCCATCGACGGGCGCGCGGATCACGCCGATCTATCAGACGACATCGTATGTTTTCAACGATGCCGATCACGCCGCGTCGCTGTTCGGCCTCGAAGCCTTCGGCAACATCTATTCGCGGATCATGAACCCCACCCAGGCCGCGCTTGAAGGGCGTATTGCGGCACTGGAGGGCGGCACCGCCGCTTTGGCAGTCGCGTCCGGACATGCGGCCGAGTTTCTGACATTTCACACGCTGCTGGAGCAAGGTGACGAGTTCATCGCGGCGCGTCAGCTGTACGGCGGCTCCGTGAACCAGTTCAACCATGCGTTCAAGAAGTTTGGATGGAACGTGGTCTGGGCCGACGGCGCCAAGCCGGATACGATTTCCGCGGCCCTGACGGATAAAACACGCGCAATTTTCGTGGAAAGCGTCGCCAATCCAGGCGGTGCGGTCATGGACCTGGAGGCGATCGGCAAGATTGCCAAGGATGCCGGCGTACCGTTGATCGTCGATAACACGATGGCGACACCTTACCTCTGCCAGCCCAAGGACTTCGGCGCGGACATCGTGATCCACTCGCTGACCAAGTTCATTGGCGGCCACGGAAACTCGGTCGGCGGCATCATTGTGGACTGTGGAACCTATGATTGGCTCGGCGCCAAGCATCGCTATTCCACGCTGGTAGATCCCAATCCGTCTTACAACGGCATACGGCTCGCAGAAACGTTCGGCGACTTTGCCTTCGCGATTGCCGTTCGCGTTATGGGACTTCGGGACCTCGGGCCGGCCATGGCGCCGATGAACGCCTTCCTGATCTTGAACGGCTCAGAGACCTTGCCGTTGCGGATGGCGCGCCACTGTGAAAACGCGCTGGCCGTTGCGCAACATCTGAAGCAGCACGACAAGGTCGCCTGGGTCAGTTATGCTGGCCTTCCCGATGACCCGAACCATGAGATTCAAAAACGCATCTGTCCAAAAGGTGCAGGTGCTGTCTTCACGTTCGGTCTGAAGGGCGGCTACGACGCCGGCGTCGCCTTTGTGGAGGGGCTCAATATGTTCAGCCACCTCGCAAACATCGGCGATACGCGGAGCTTGGTC
>JBCDAH010000168.1:0-8675 GCA_039186015.1 Pseudomonadota bacterium | reverse complement strand
GGTGCCGGCGTTCCTGTCGAGGAAAAGCAGTTGAGCGTTGACGATTTCCACGCGGCAGACGAGATCTTCTCAACCGGCAATCACTCGAAAGTTGTACCTGTTATCAACTTTGAGGGCCGCGATCTTCAGGCCGGTCCCATCGCGCGTAAGGCGAGGGAATTGTATTGGGACTGGGCGCATTCTGTTTGAGATGTGGTCGTCCTTAGCGCAGAACGACAATCGAGGGGTACCAGCATGTCCGACATCCGCCTCCACTGCTTCTGCCAGTCTGGTAATGCTTACAAGGTCGCGCTCTTTCTGCAGTGCGCCGGGATCAGCTGGGAACCGGTCTTCGTCGACTTCATGAAAGCCGGCGTCACGCGTGATCCCGATTGGCGCAGCGCAAACAATGAACTTGGTGAAGTTCCCGTCCTGGAGATCGATGGCAAGTCGCTATCGCAATCCGGTGCGATCTTGATGTACCTGTCTGAGAAGACTGGAAAGTTCGCGACCGACGGGCTTGATCAACGCACTGAGGCGCTGCGTTGGATCCTGTTCGACAACCACAAGTTCACAAGTTACTTCGCGACCCACAGGTTCATGCGGTCGTTCTCGCCAAGGCCGCAAAGCGCCGACGTTCTCGCATTTCTGAAGGGGCGAGCGGAGAGCGCACTATCGATCGTGGACGGTCATCTTAAGGGCCGGCGGTTTATGCTCGGCGACATGCCCACGATCGCGGACTTCTCCCTTGTGGGCTACATGTTCTATCCAACCGAAGAGACCGGGATTGATCTGGCAGCGTCATATCCCAACATTCACGCGTGGACCGATCGCGTGAAAGGGCTTCCGGGTTGGGTCGGCCCTTATGATCTGATGCCGGGCGACCGGATCGCGCCGCGTCAGTGATCTCGGCGCATGCAACTTTAGGGCGCGCGGACTCGCCCGTCCGTCTTGCAATCGGCGGCTTGCTTGCCATGGCGGCTGCTGTCGGCATTGGACGGTTCATCTATACGCCGATCCTGCCGCCGATGACGGCAGAACTGGGACTATCGCAAGGCGACGCCGGTTTGATCGCATCTGCAAACTTCGCCGGCTACCTTGTGGGGGCCATGGCAGCTGCGGCCCGGCGCCTGCCCGGTGAACCGCGGACCTGGCTGATTGCGAATCTTGTTATCAGTGCCGTTACGACAATGATGATGGCGTTTGCCGATACGCTCAGCGCGTTTCTTGTTTTGCGCTTTGTTGGCGGCGTCGCCAGCGCATTTGTACTCGTCCTGTCGTCGGCGTTGGTCCTTGAGCGCTTGGCGGCGGCTGGTCGTGGCAGCCTGTCCGCAGTCCATTTTGCCGGCGTTGGAACCGGGATTGCCACTTCGGCGGTCGTCGCCTGGGCAGTTGGCGAGTCGGGGCTCGGCTGGCGTTGGATCTGGAGTATGGGCGGGCTCTTGGCCTTGGTCGCGTCTGCAATCGTTTGGTGGTTTGTGCCACCGGCCGATCCTCAACTGACAAATGAGGCACCACCGTCGGCCAGTGCCGCCCGGCAACCGAGCGGGCTTGCGCGACTGACGCTATCCTACGGTCTGTTCGGCTTTGGCTACATCATCACCGCGACGTTTATCGTCGCGATTGTGCGCGCGGCCCCCGCGACGGTTGAGATCGAGCCGCTGGTCTGGCTGACGGTTGGTCTGGCCGGTGCACCGTCAATTGTCGTCTGGGCGGCCGTCGCGAAACGCACAGGGAACTTGGCAGCCTATGCGATCGCATGCCTGGTTCTGGCCGTCGGCGTAGCCGTCAGCGTTCTCAGCACGACACCGGCTGCAGTCCTGTTCGCCGCAGTGCTCGTCGGCGGGACCTTCATGGGCATCACTGCGCTTGGGCTGATTGTGGCCCGTGCGATGGCCGGTGCAGCCGGGCGGCGCGCCGTTGCGACTTTGACGGCTGCGTTCGGCTTCGGCCAGATTGTCGGACCATTGGTTGCAGGCTACGGCTATGACTTGACTGGCAGCTTCGTCACACCGTCACTGATTGCGGTTGTCGCCTTGGTCGTGTCAGCTGGGCTGGCCATGACCATTACGGACAGGCCGGCATCGGCGGCGTAAGACGATACGTTGTGAACGCGGGTCCAAGCGTCAGCACGGAAACAGATCCAGACGCGATTGCGGGAGAGGTCATCGATGCACTTCGCAATGACAGAAGAACAGAGTGCAATCCAGGACATGGCACTCGCGTTCGCCAAGGAACGCCTCGCGCCACACGCCGAAGCTTGGGATCAAGCGAGCGAGTTTCCAACCGATGTCATCCGGGAGACCGCACCACTCGGCATCAGCGCGATCTATGTCGACACGGACCACGGCGGTTCTGGCCTGTCGCGTCTCGACGGCGCGCTCATCTTCGAAGCGCTGGCCTATGGCTGCCCGACGATTTCGGCCTACCTGTCGATCCACAACATGGTGGCCTGGATGGTGTCGGAGTTCGCCGACGATCGCCAACGCGCCGACTGGATGGACAAGCTGACCTCGATGGAGTGGCTCGCCAGCTATTGCCTGACAGAGCCAGGATGCGGGTCGGACGCGGCTGCCCTCAAGACACGCGCCGAGCGACACGGCGATGCCTATGTTCTCAACGGCACCAAACAGTTCATCTCCGGCGCTGGGGAGAGTGAGTTCTACCTCGTCTTTGCCCGAACCGGTGGAGACGGCCCTCGGGGGATATCGGCCTTCGCGATCAACAAGGATACGCCGGGGCTGTCATTCGGTGCGAATGAGAAGAAGATGGGTTGGAACGCGCAGCCAACGCGTCAGGTCGTCATGGATAATGTCGAGATTCCTGTCACCAATCGCATTGGTGCCGAGGGCGACGGCTTCAAGTTCGCCATGAAGGGGCTCGACGGCGGTCGGATCAACATTGCCGCATGCTCGACCGGGGCAGCCTGGGCGGCGCTCGACAAGGCGCGCGATTATGCCAGCGAGCGAAAGGCATTTGGCCGGGAGATCGGGGAGTTTCAGGCCGTGCAATTCAAGATCGCGGATATGGCGACCGAACTCGAAGCCGCGAAGCTGATGATCTATCGCGCTGCCGATGCGCTGGATCGCGCGGACCCGCGGGCGACGACGTACTCGGCGATGGCAAAGCGCTATGCCACGGATCTCGGATCCCAGATCGCAGACCAGGCCCTGCAGATTCACGGCGGATACGGTTATCTCAAGGACTATGGCGTCGAGAAGATCGTGCGCGACTTACGCGTTCATCAGATTCTGGAAGGGACGAACGAAATCATGCGCGTGGTCATTTCGCGCGGCGTCACAGGCGGCAACAGAACGCCGTAGCCCGTCTCGTCGGAGGGGACACAGAGAGGCACGCCCGCAGAACTATAAGCCCCGCGAGCGCCATGCATTCCTATGCAGCGGTCCGATGAGACGCCTGGATCGCCAGGTCATCGCGGATCACGTCAAGAGGCTGGCGGATATCGTACACCGGAGCGATCGCGCTTCGCATATGCGACGTCACCGTCTGACGGCCGCCGTTCAAACCGACAATTGGAGCGAACGCTGCGAGCATTGGCGACTCTTCGCCGTAGCGTGCCGCGTACTCCGCGAAGTTATCGAACTGGCGACGCACATGCCCACCTTGCAGCGTTTCGGCTGGTAGGCCGTTCGCAAGCACTACGGTGTGCATTTCGAACTCGATGTGGAAATAGACGATCTCCTCACCCGGCATATCGGTCGCTCTGACAATGCTCACGCCGTTTTCCAGATAACGGACTGGGATCAGCAGGCCATCAATGAAGAGACGATGGTCGCCAGACACGTAGAGATCTGACCCAGGAGCTTGGCCGTCGATTGCACCGCGCTTCACAATGAAGGGCAGGGTATCAACGTCCCACAACCCATCATCTTGACGCGGAAGCGCCATACGGCCGATCCACTTGATGCGCTGAACCGTGCCATCGGCAAGGCATATCTCGTCGCCAATATTGAGGTGCTCGACGACCTGATCGCCGGTCGGCGTCCGGAGGTGCGTCCCGGCGACGAAACACGTTGGATTGTTGTTGCGCCTGCGGCGGCGCCGTCTCCGGCGCCATCTGCTGGCCTCTGCGCTCGCAGATCCAACGACATTCGCCGCGACAACTGCGCTCAATGCGGCGGAGCCAAGCAAAAAACTACGTCTTGCGTGCGCGATCGACGTCTTCCGAGAACGGTTGGTATTCTCAACCACATCCGGGGACTTATTCTGCATCTAACCTACCCAATCACTGCAAATAAGAGACCGTCACGCAAACATCACGAATGCGCAAACGCCAAACGGCTGTCGAGGTACAGCGCGCCGATAAAACCTGGACCAGTTTTAGCGTTAATGTGTTGAACGAGCAATGCTTAACAATTCCCTATGGTTAGCGGCGCAAGTGCACGTGGCGTAGCGGACACGCGGCGGCCTAAGTACGCTGAAAATGTGTACTTTTCAGACGAATTTGGCCGTTGCGGACGGTCTGCGTCTTGCCTGAGCGAAGAGCTTGATACCCGCGCGACCGTGTGCTCAGGCCACGATTGGACGGTCAAACGTTCGCGCTCGCGTTGTCACGCATTTGAAGAAAGGCCTCGCACAAGCTTCGCGCGCGATCCCAATTCAACAGCAGATTCGGAAACCGGAGCGGATCGCATGGTCGCTTGTGAAATCGAGTGGAACAATCTGACGATCGCCCGCTGGGACGAACTCTTTGCGAACGTTCGCCGATCAACCTTGCTGCAGCACTTCCCGTATGCGCAAGCAACGCGTGCAACACAGCAGATTGGTGCACGCCATGGTTTAATTCACATTGACGGCCAGCCGGCCGGCCTCGTGCAACTCGGCGAAGTCGGCGTACTGCGAAATGCGATCCACGCCATTACGCTCGATCGCGGTCCGTTGTGGTTTGAAGGCTGGTCCCGACAGGAGTGCACCGAAGCATTCTTCACGGAGTTTGCCAGGCAATTCCCGCGCCGCTTCGGGCGCAAGATGCGGATCATGCCGGAACTTGCTCACGATCGTTCCAGTTCGCGCCTGCTCGAAGACTGCGGCCTGAAGCGCAACGCGAACTTTCACGGCTACCAAACGATCTGGCTTGATCTGACTCGTGACGAAGATCGGCTGCGGGCAAAGCTGAACGGCAAATGGCGCAACATTCTCTCGAAGGCCGAACGCTCAGGCTTCGCGGTCGAACGTGACGTCGAACTCGACACCGCCTCCAGCTTTTTGGCCGAGTACGATGCAGACCAGTTGCGCAAGAACTTCAAGGGCACATCACAAAGCTTCTTGCTGTCTTTGATGAAATACATGGGCGTACGTCGCGAGGTCATGATCCTCAACGCCAAGCGCGATGATGAGATCATCGCGGCCATTCTCGTGCTGGTTCACGGGCGGTCAGCGACCTATCAAGTTGGGTGGACGACCGATCAGGGCCGCAAGTTCGGCGCACATCATCGCCTGCTGTGGGAAGCCGTCGTGACCCTGAAGCGCGAAGTAGTCACCGACTTCGATCTGGGCGGCGTCAATGACGAAGGCGCCGCCGGCGTGAAGAAGTTCAAACTCGGGCTCGGTGGCCAGATGGTGGACCTTGTCGGGATGTATTCCTAGCGCGATCGAACAGAGTAACCCTGGGTAGACGCACGTGGCCGCCCGATGTCGCGACGTCGAGACGGGGCGTCAGCCTGCGGCGTTGGACGTATTGCAGGTCGGTCAGACGTCCCAAGTTTGATATGTCTTGCGCATATAGGCGAGGTCATCGCGCACGATCTCTTCCAGCACCGCCAGGTCCACGTCTGAGAGCTTGTTGATATACAGACAGCTCTTGCCGATCTTGTGCTTGCCGAGCTTGGCGAGTTTATCGGGCATATCGCGATAGCCCCCCATGACGTACATCGTCAGCGCAGACTTGCGCGGACTAAACCCGGTGAGAAAGAACTCGCCTTCGCGACCGCTATCGTACTTGTAGGCATACCGCCCGTAACCGATCAACGATTCGCCCCACAGGCGCGGCTCCAACTCGGTAACGCGATTGAAGAAGTCCAGCAGCACCAAACCGTCTTCACGCCGCCGGGCGGGCTCGACCGTCTCAATGAATTTGCGCGGAGATGTTTTCGTCTGCCGTGTCTTGTTTTGATTGCCTGGCATGATTCTGTTCTCGGTCCTTAGGTCGTACAAGCCAACGGCTTAAACGAGAAACGCGACTGCAACATCGTGAAACGACGCATATCAGCTCTGGTCTTGGGGCCGCCGGATCAGGTGACTTCCTCAGGCGTTTGACCGGCTTGTCGCGTCTTCGCGGCGCTGATTGCGGCGGCACCAGCGGCTGACGCGCTCGGCGGCGGACCAACCGCATCGTCGTGTTCGGCATCCGGCCCGCCGGTTCCAACCGGGTCGACTGCAACCTTAACTTCCGGCCGCGAGAACTGAATACCGTTTTCGGCAAACGCCTTTTGAACAGCAGCGTAAGCGTAGCGGCGGATAACAAACTGGCGGCCCGGCTTGCTCATGAATTTCATGCGCAGGATCAAACCATAATCGTCGACGTCGATAACACCTTGAGACTTAAGCGGCTGCAGAAAGCCATCAGCGATATCCTCCACTTCAAGCAGCTGTTGGCCGACCTTCTTCAGGAGTTTTCTGACTTTCTCGATGTCGGTGTTGAATGGCACGCGGAACTGCAGCTTCATAATCACCCAGTCGCGGCTGTAGTTGGTCACGGTGGAGATTTCACCGAATGGGATCGTATTCAAGGCGCCGCGGTGGTGGCGCAGCTGAAGAGATCGTATCGAGATCTTCTCAACGGATCCTTTGACCTTGCCCAGATCGATGTACTCTCCAAGGCGAAACGCATCATCGATCAGGAAGAATGCACCGGAGACGATGTCACGAACCAGCGTCTGCGATCCGAAGCCGATCGCAAGCCCCACCACGCCTGCGCCGGCAAGGACCGGGCCGATCGACACGCCAAATGCGGAGAGCACCAGCATGAACGCGATGATAGCGATTGTCGCTTGGCCAGTGCGCTTGAACAGTGGCAGCAGTGTCGCCATGCGCGACAGACCGGTGCCGCCGATTTCCATCTCGGTAATGTCGAGTTGATCGCCGGCGTTCGCCTTCTCTTCGGCAATCCGTCGGTCAATCCAGATCGTAAGCGCCTGCCAGGCAGCGTACGACAACAAGGTGACCACGCCGGCCTCAAACAGGGCCTTTGCAATCGCAGCGCCGATTCCGACACTGCCGGCGGCACCCGTCACGTTCACGCGCCATACAATCAAGAGGATGGCCAAAACCGCAACAGCGGCGAGTAGGCGTACGGCGCGCGCAACCGCAGGCGTTACCGGGTCTCCATCGGATTGGCACCGCTGCACCTCACGCTCCAGCGCGGCATCAAGGCTTGGCCACAGCAATCCGATTGCGACAGTGATCAAGCCAGCGCCAAACAGAGGATTCATCCCAAGCAAGCCGGACATGACAACGCTGATCCACAGCAGGGTCGTGCCAATTGCGAGAAGCCAGGGGTAGGCCGGAGCCAAGCGCGATCGGACGCTTCTCGATGTGCCTTGTGATGTCGGAGTCAACAGCAAATCGGCCGATAGGGCGCCGCGATTGAGAATGAAGCTTGCGGCGAGGCCTGTCGTCAGAACCGAGCCGACAATCATGAGCAGCAGGAAGTGAACATCGCCGTGCACACCGAGTGTCGCGAACAGCGCGCACGTGAAAAAGCCAAACGCGCCGAGTGTGACGGCAAACGAGAAACTGATCATGATCGCACGTGCTTCGCTGGTCGAAACATTCGGAATGCGGCGTTCTGGGCGGTCAACGGCGAAGTAGGATGACAACAGCCCTGTCACAAACCGAATGACAACGATCGCAGCCAGATAGAATGCAAACGTAACGCGATCCCGTTGGTCCGGGCCGGCGACAACCAAGTAGGTGACCGTTGCAATCGCGGTGAACACGAACAGGTCGCGGCCGCGGCCTCCGAGCGTTTGTGCAAAAGCGCCCAGTTTGCGCGACAAACTCATGTCCGCATGGCTGTCCTCTCTCTGGGGCACCGCAAAGCTGCGGCGTGTCAGCACCTCGGCAATCACGCCCGCCGCAATCGAGAGGCCGAACAGCATGAGGAACGTCAGAAATCCGTCGTTGGCGCGATCTTTGGTGAGGGCATCCCAGGCACTTGCAAAGGCCGATGGCAGTTCTGTGTATGTTGCGAGAATGGTCCCGAGGCGTGCCCGGGCTTTCTCCAGCGCCGCTTGAAGCGCAAAGGCGGTATGCGCCGGATTGAAGGTGCCGCCAGTATTCTGCTCCGACCCGGCGAGACGCTTCAAAACAAGTGCGCGCAATTCGGCATCAGAGATCTTTGCCAGTTCGCGCTCTGTAACCGGTATCCGTTCGCTGTTTGCTGTTTGAGCGTTGGCCTTGTGGGATGCATGTCCGGTTGCAAACAACAACAGCACGGACACACCAAGTGCGCAGAGAACGCGGGATACCATCTGGCTCATTACAGTCATTCGGTCACCTCAGCCTGCACGTCGGCCGTATGGATTGCAGGGTCCTGAAAGCCACTATAGCTGAGCAAACTCACAAACGCCGCCTTTCGAAATGACGGCTTGGTGTCTACACGTGCTGGCCGCCGTTGATCTCAACCTCCGTACCAGTCACGTAGCTGCTTTGCGGGCTGCAGAGGTAATAAATCG
>JBCDAH010000167.1:0-8709 GCA_039186015.1 Pseudomonadota bacterium | reverse complement strand
GCTCGACGGCTGGCCCGCGCTCAAGTAGCGAGCGCTTGTCGCGAGCGGTAGCGCACGTAAAGACGCGCGTGCAAACAGCGCAAACCAAAGACTCTATGGCGGAAATGCTCTATCCCAAAAAGGACAAAAGGCGCCTAACCTCGGGCGCCTTTTGCTTTGTCGGGACTTCAAGCCGATGTGGACTAGGCAGAGCGCTCTCAAAAGCTGCCACGTGCCGCGTAACGCGCCTTCGACCTACTCGAGCTTCCAAACCTGGATAGCGGCCGGGCCCAGAATGATGACGAACAAGACCGGGAGAAAGAAGATAATCATCGGCACCGTGAGCTTCGGGGGCAGTGCGGCCGCCTTTTTCTCGGCCTCACTCATTCGGATCTCGCGGTTTTCCTTTGCCATAACCCTGAGCGCCTGGCTGACCGGCGTTCCGTATCGTTCGGCCTGAACGAGAGCGGTCGCCACCGCCTGGACCCCTGGCAGACCCGTCCGGCTCCCGAGGTTTTCAAAAGCCTTGCGACGGTCCTGCAGATACGACAGCTCTGCCGTCGTCAGCGACAGCTCCTCGGCCAGCTCGATAGACTGGCTCGAGACCTCCATGGCGACCTTGCCGAACGCCGCCTCAATTGACATGCCCGACTGGACGCAAATCAGAAGCATGTCCAGGGCATCCGGAAAAGCGTTCTTGACCGACTGCTGACGGCGCTGAATCATGTTTTCCAAGAAAATGTTCGGCAAATAATAGCCAAAAAATCCGGCACCGAGTGCCATCATCATCTTAATAGTGGACGGGTAGCTGAAGTCCGTCAGAACAAACAGATAGAAAAACGCAACAATTGTCACAGCGATCGGCATGATCAGGCGGAAGAATGAATACGTGTAGAGTGGCGTTTCGCCTCGCAAGCCCGCCATTTTTAGCTTTTGTCGTATGGTCTCGGTCTCGAAAACCGCCCGCAAGTCGAACTGATCAACAAATTGTTGAACGATACCCTTGGGTGCCTGACGCAAGCGCCCCGATTGATCCTTTGCCAAATCATTGAGGCGCGACGTGCGGATCTTGTCGCGCTCGATGGCCATGACGCGCATGCGCTCGCCCATGCGGTCGGTCAGGATCAAAGGCATAGCAAGCGAAATGACTGTTGCCAGCGCCGCGATTGCCGCAAGTGACATGACGAGAAACTGCGGTCGTACGACCAGCTCGATGAATTCAGTCATAACAACATTGGCCTCCGGCGCGTTTCAATTTAACTCGTTTCGCCTTTGCGTTTCAGAACAACAAACTAATATTTGAAATTGATCATCTTTTTCATAACCATAACGCCAAGAAACATCCATACTCCCGACGCCAGCAGCATGAACTGTCCATATTTCGTTGTCCAAAGCAGCGTAATATAGTCAGGCGTCGTCAAGTAGACCAGAAGCGTCACGCAGAATGGCAACGACCCAAGCACATAAGCCGACGCTTTGGCCTCAGCTGACAGCGCTTGCACTTTTCCTGTCAACCGCTTTCGATCACGCAGAACGCCAGAGAGGTTCTCCAGCGCCTCGGCAAGGCTGCCGCCGGCTTGCTGTTGAATAGCGATGACAATGGAAAAGAACTTGACCTCGTTCAGCGGCATGCGCGCAATCATGCGCTCAAAGCACTCCTGTAGCGGCACGCCCACGCGCTGCTGCTCCACGACATCCTTGAATTCACTTCGAATGGGCTCAGCGCTTTCGCGCGAAATGATGCCGAGACACTCATTGAGTGGAAGCCCGGATTTCGTTCCCCGCACGATGATATCAATCGCGTTTGCAAACTCTTCGGTAAACCTGGACTGGCGGCGGTTGATGAGAAAGTTCAAGACCCATCTCGGGACGCCGAGTGCGCCGACAAAGGCAGCGGCAGCAAGACCGATTATCGGCGTACCCGGCAACACCAGCTTCAAAGCAATGGCCGCCACAACGCCAGCTACGGCACTCAGAACCCAAAAACTGCTGGTGGTGATCTCCAGGCCGGCACGCTCAAGTCTCAGACTTAGCGTGAGTTTGGACTTCGCGTTCTGGCGCTCTTCGAGCTCACGCAGTGTGTCAGCAACGGCTTTACGCCGGTTTGCAGACTGTTCGGCAGAGGCGACTCGCGCCGTTCGCCGACTGCGCGATTCTGTGAATCGGGCTCGACGCTTATCGTTGGCAACGTCACCAGAGATGTAAGGATAAGCAACGGCATACACGCCGGCTGCCAGAGCCACAGCTACCAACAAGAGTATACCAAGCTGCATAAGTTGATGATCAACCACTGGTCTCTCCGAGAACGTTGCCATGCGCGTCCGTCGCTTCAGACGTTGATAGGGCCTCAGTCAGTCGATCATGTTCGCCATAGTATTCTGCGCGATCCCAGAACCGCGGGCGGGCGATCCCCGTCGACCGGTGGCGACCGATCAGCTTGCCGCTGTTCGGATCTTCGCCGGTGATCTCGTACACAAGGATGTTCTGCAACGTGACGACGTCACCTTCCATGCCGACGACCTCGGTCACGTGGGTGATGCGTCGAGAGCCGTCTCTAAGCCTGGAAGCTTGGACGATGATATCGACGGAGCCCGTAATCATCTCTCGAATTGTCTTACTCGGGAGCGTGTAACCGCCCATGAGGATCATGGACTCCATACGGCTGATTGCTTCACGCGGGCTGTTGGCGTGAAGCGTTCCCATCGAGCCATCGTGCCCTGTGTTCATGGCCTGCAACAGGTCGAACGCCTCCGGGCCACGCACCTCGCCCACAATGATGCGCTCCGGTCTCATCCGGAGACAGTTTTTGACGAGATCCCGCATTGTGATCTCGCCTTCGCCCTCCAGGTTTGGCGGCCGTGTTTCAAGACGCACGACGTGAGGCTGCTGGAGCTGGAGCTCAGCCGAGTCTTCACAGGTAATCACACGCTCGTCCAGGTCGACGCATGCGGACAGGCAATTCAAAAGCGTCGTCTTGCCCGACCCCGTGCCACCGGAGACAATCACGTTGCACCGACTGCGGCCAATGACCTCAAGAATGGTTTTTCCGGCCGGTGAGATCGATCCGAAGTTGACAAGCTGGGCGAGAGTAAGACGATCCTTTTTAAACTTCCGGATCGTGAGTGTCGGACCGTCGATCGCCAGTGGCGGGACGATAACGTTCACACGCGAACCGTCGGGAAGACGGGCGTCGCATATCGGACTTGACTCATCGACGCGGCGACCGACCTGACTCACGATTCGCTGGCAAATGTTCAAGAGCTGTGCGTTGTCCGCAAAGCGAACGTTGGTTCCGATCGTCTTGCCATCGACCTCGATGAACGTCGTGCCTGCGCCGTTCACCATGATGTCGGCAATGTCATCGCGTGCCAGCAGCGGCTCCAGCGGGCCATAGCCGAGCACGTCGTTGCAGATGTCCTCGAGAAGCTCTTCCTGCTCCGCAATCGACATCACCACGTTGCGAAGCTGAATAATCTCGCTAACGATATCGCGAATTTCATCTCGCGCAGATGCCTGGTCGAGTTTCGCCAGCTGTGTGAGATCGATCGTGTCGATCAGCGCATTGAATACGGTCGTCTTGACGTCGTAATAGTCTTCCGATCGACTACGTTGCGGCCGCTCAACCGGGGCCGGAGCTGGACGTTGCGGCTCTTCGACGACAGCAACGTTGCTGCTGTTCGAGCTGGCTACCTCAGGTGTCGCAGGTCGCTGTAGGCTCTTGGCGGCCCGCGGCTCCGACTGTCGCTTTCCAAACATCCGCTACATCCTCAACGGGTAAAGGGCAGCTTCTCCAGAAGCGCCTGAATGGCGCCCGAGCGCTTAGGTTCCGATGTCAGTTCGCGACGATGCGTCAGGCGATTGGCAAGCTCTTGCATAAGCTGCACCGCGGATGACTTGCCATCCCGCTCAGCGAGCATTTGCCCATTATTTGCGGCATGTCCGAAGGCCTCCGCATCGAACTCAATGATTCCGGCGGCCTGCAGCTCAAGTCCGCCCGTGAAGTCCTCAACGCTAATCTCGGGACGACGCGGCATGCCAACCATGTTCAAGACAACCAACGGCGGCGCATCGTTCGCACGCGCCTGCTTGAGAAAATCGATCAGGTTTTTTGTATTGCGCAAGCAGGCGAGATCCGGCGTTGCCGTAATGACGATCTCATCCGCCTGGAGCAGCATGTGCTTGTTCCAGCTCGACCAATTGTGAGGCAAATCGAGCGCGACGTAGGGTACGCTCTGCCGGACCACGTCGATAACGGAGTCGCAAGCGTCAGGCGAAATCTCGAAGTCACGGTCAACGGCAACCGGCGCTGCGAAAATGCTGAGATAATCCGTACATTTGGTCAGCAATCGATCAAGCAGAACTTCATCCAGGCGATCGGTCGCGGTCAACGCATCCGCGATGCCCTGAACAGGATCCTGGTTAAAGTCCAGTCCAGTCGTACCAAACGCAAGATCAAAGTCTGCGATCACGACATCGCTGCGCAGCGTCTCAGAAATCATCCAGGCCACGTTGTGGCAGAGCGTGGATGACCCTACACCGCCCTTGCCTCCGATAAAGGCAACGACTTTGCCAATCGGGTCTGCCTCAGGATCGTTATAGAGATTCGAGATGCTCTCAATCAGCTGAATTGGGCTGACAGGTGCAACGAGATACTCCCCGACGCCGCGGCGAAGAAGTTCGCGATAAAGAACGACATCGTTCATGCGGCCGACAGCTATCACCTTCGTTCCGGCGTCACAGCACTCCGCCAGTGAGTCCAGGCCAGCAAGGACGTCTTCGGCACTGCCATTTGTCTCGAGGACAATCAGGTTCGGAGTTGGGCTGTCCTGATAATGCAGGACGGCTGCCGTGGCCCCCCCCATGTGCACACTCACATGGGCCTTGGCGAGCCGCCGGTCCTCGGCAGTCACCTGGACAACTTGGGCAAATGCCTCGCTGTCACAGAACGCCTGTATCGAGATGCGCGGAACGGAGCGCGCCGTTTCGGATGAAGCCGCCTCGGCCGGCCCGTGGTCCGGTTCAATCGACGCCAAGTCCGTTCCGCTCGTGTCTTGCTCAGCAAATGCGTGCGCCATGGTCGTTATCCCAACGCTCGTGAATACCGCTACTCTGCGGTTGTTTTGACTTTCTCATCAGCAGCCGTCTCAGCCACTGTGGAATCACCTTTCTTAAACTTTTCCCAAGTCGTATCTCGCCTTTGGCTCGGACGTGGCGTCATGGCCCGCGGCCCGTCGAGATCGGCCGGATTTGCAACCATTGCAGCCAAGTTCCGCTGATTTGCACAACCAAAGTCTGCATAGGCCTGATTGTCGGGTACATCGGCCAAGTTGCGTGGCCAATTGTGTCCGCACTCCGGGCCCTCGGCGACGTAGCGCAAGTAGCGCAAACGAACGGGTGCCGACGTGCCGTGTCGAACATGATGCGCCCGGACGATGATGCGTGTCGCATCCAACCCGAGATCCGTTGCAATACGGCGGAGCTCTGCAACGGTTTGCTGTACGCCGACCTCGTTTGCACCACCACTTGGTGCGTAGATCTCCAGCTTCGTGTTTCTCGGATGACTTGAGCTGTAGCGCCGAAAGAACGAAATTACATGTGCGCGCTGACGCGGCGAGAGGCCGTATGCGCCCCGAGAGACTCGCACGGTGGTCTCGGCCGGCTGCCTAGACAACGTGATGGGATGGCGCTCATTTGGATGGTCAAGCGTCCATCCTGCAACCTTCGGCTGGGAGTGAATTCCGGTGCATGCGCCAAGGCAAAGTGCGGCTGCCAGGGCTATCGCGGGCTTGCCGATCAACCGTTTCGAACCGGCGGATGTGGCCACGCAGATCGGAAAATCTCGAACGTCCATAATTGCGTCTCCACTCTCTGGTCACTCGACAATGAAACCGTAATCACCCTTCAAGCCACCATCCGGCAGGGCGTCGCCGCGGCCATAGATCCGGTTGAGGTGACCCATGAAGTTTCCGCGTCTGTCGGTTGCCGGCAAAAGGCCCTGCCCCGGAGCGGCAAGTTTTCTTTTCGCTGTCGGGCGGACCATGTAGGGCGTCACGATCACGACGAGTTCGGACTCTGACTTGATGAAGTCGTTGGACCGGAACAGCGTACCGAGCACGGGCAAGTCCTTCAGTCCTGGAAAGCCGTCGACGTTGCGGCGCATGTCCTCGGATATCAGACCGGCAATCGCAAACGAGCCGCCAGATGGGAGTTCGACTGTGGTCTTTGCCGATCGCTTGGTTAACGCCGGAATCTGAATGTTGCTGAGCGTGACGGCACCATCGTTGCTGAGTTCGCTTACTTCCGAGTCGATCTTCAGGCTGATACGGCCTTCCGACATCACGGTCGGTGTGAATGCGAGCCCGACACCAAACTCCTTGAATGTGACGTTCAACCGACCGTCGGAGTCGATAATCGGCACCGGATATTCACCGCCTGCGAGGAAGTTAGCGGTCTCACCGGAGACGGCCGTCATGTTCGGCTCGGCGAGCGTCTTGACGACGCCGTTGCGCTCCAGCGCTCTTATTGTGTAGCCGACACGATCCGCGCCGGACGTATACGCGCCAGTCAGACCCGAAGTTCCGAACGTCGGATCTCCATTCGCGTTGTTCGGCCCGTTGTTGTAGAGCGAGACGAGCCCGTTTTCGATGCCCGGCACTGGAAGCGTGCCAAGACCCTGCGCCGCAGTAAGCGGCAACGCATTCTCAGTGAGCAACGACGTCAAAAGGTTTCCGGAATTGATTGTGGCGCCAAGGTTGATGCCAAACTGCTTCAGAATTGACCGCTGTACCTCGACAATCTTGACGCGGAGCATCACCTGCTCTCGCCCTTCCACGGCAAGCAGATTGATAACTTTCCTGCGCGATTCTTTGTTCTGTTTGGGATCGTCGGTTACGGCGAAACGCGCGGCAATGTCGGCGGCCGTATTCGCATCCGACGCATTGCGTACTGAACCCGACAAAATGACGGTGTCGTTCAGCATTTCGCTTTTGATGTTCGAACCCGGAAGCAGTCGCTTGAGTACGCGGTCGAGAGGCCCGGTATCGACTCCAACCGAAATCTCTAGGATCAGGATTTGACGTCCGGACTGATCGAAAAAGAACGCGTTGGCCTGGCCAATCTTCTTCGCAATCAAATAGACGCGCGTCGACGACTGAACGACCGCGTCAACGATTGTGGGGTCTGAGACCAGAACGTCGCGAAGTTCCAAAGGCAGCTCGACCAGCATCGACTTGTTCGTGCCGATTGTCACAGTACGAGTTTGCGGCAATCGATCGCGATGTGTTACTCGCACAACGGAGGAATGCGTTGCGCGCTCGACGATCTTCGAACTTCCGTATGTTCGACGCAGCGTAGGACCGTCGGCCGTAGCAGCTGATGCGCTTACAAGGATCGACGCAATCGTTGATGCAATCACGAGGCCTATGCAGGCTGCGTATCGGATGGTGACCGATGTGTTCCGCATGGGTTGTCGCCTTTTGACGAGTTACCTGTGGTCAACTCGATGAAGAAACGCGCACTCACGCAGAACAATTACTACTCGTAATCCCCGTTACACTAAGGGCTGTCGCAAATCAGTTGATCGTGTACGCACGCGAGGACTGTCCGTACCGAATGATCTTTATCGCCGTTGGGCGATCTTTCTTTTTGTACTCGTCGTCATTTGTCTTGACGGTGTCCACGATTGAGCGGAGCGTCAGCGAAATCTCACCAGTCGTGTTCGCCAGGACGAGTGCCTCAGCCTGCTCAGGCGTAAGTTCCAGCGTCGCGACGTTGCCTTGCGCATCTTTGCGATTTTCGTTCAGATCGATTTGCTGACCGATCGCCAACACTCGAATATTGCGGAAAAGGGTGATGCTCTCGTTCGTCTGCCTGCCACTCGGGCTGCGGCCGCGCTTTGAGAGAATGACATCAACATGGTCGTTTGGCAGGATCATTTTGCCAACGGCGCTCTGCTCCGTAATCCTCGTGGAGACGGCGCGCTTTCCTGCGGGCAAGATGGCTGCCAGAATTCCACCCTTGCCGGCCTTGATGAGCTTACGGCTCGTCACCGGTTCACCTTTCACAACAGGCGACCGCGCGACAGCGCCAACCAGGGCGCGTTGACCGTTGGGATTTCTATCGTACGTAATGAAACTCTGGTCGACGGCATCGCGCGGCCACTCCTGCCAGCGGAAACTTGCGTTTGTGGTCAGCGCGCCCAACCCGATGTCCGTCCGCGCAACAAGCACCTTCGTCGTGTTCACGGACGACGCTTCAACGATCCGCTGTTGCGGTGGCTCGATCAGCATCTGCATGCCGATGAACGCAAGAAGCCCTGCACCGCCAGCAATCGAAAGACCAAGGATCTGAGCCCGTCTCATGTTGAAACCCGCCCTAGCAAAAGTGCATGTATTCGTCGTGAGAAGAATGGGAGCTAAACCTCAACGGCGAGTTAACTGGCCGTGAGATTCTTTAACAACCGATGACACCGCGTGTCAGGACGGTTAAATGCGGCTCGTCGCCTTAGCTGCCAAGAGCTGCGAACCAGACCGTCTGGGGGAATATCATCAAGCCGCCACCACAGATCGCGACTGCGAACGGAATGCCCATTTTGGGATCGTGCAGCCGTTCTGCCCACGGGGCCGAACCCGAGGGTAACGGCAGTGGCAACGCACGATATATCAGGATTGCAATAGCAACGCCGCCGCCGACCATCGCTGTTGCAAACACGTACGCCGGCAAGAGCGGCAG
>JBCDAH010000166.1:0-8763 GCA_039186015.1 Pseudomonadota bacterium | reverse complement strand
CTACCTCGTGACCGCGTCCGTCGGCCAAATGCGGACTGCGCCTTATGCGCACTCAATCTCAAGGTGCTATAACGCGCTGGTCGATGAGCAGCACATTGCCAAAGCGCACGGACAGCAACACGACGACAGGCGCGGATAAGGAGCCAGGCGCGGGTTCGAGCGTGACGGCATCACAGACATCGACGGACTGAACATCCGCTCGGCCCTCACGCGCCAACTCGGCCCGTACAAGGCCCTCTATTGCGGCACCGTCATGCACGTCCGACGCCGCCGCGAGATCAAGCGCACGGCTGAGAACAACCGAGGCAGCCCGGTCCTCCCGAGACATCAGGACGTTTCGAGACGACATCGCCAATCCATCGGGCTCACGAACCGTCGGATGGCCGATGATGGTCACGTCCATATCCAACCAGGCAACAGCAGCCCGTATGACTTGCAGCTGCTGATAGTCCTTTTCACCGAATACGGCACAGTCCGGCCGCACGATATTCAGGAGTTTCACAACAACGGTCGCGACACCGCGGAAATGACCCGGCCGCAGCGCGCCGAGCAACACATCCGACAGCTGCGGCACGTCAACAACCGCTTCCGGTCCGTCACCATAGACTTCGGACCGGTCCGGAACGAACACGCCATCAACGCCTTCGGCCCGCAAGAGTGCGAAGTCTCGTTCGTTGTCGCGCGGATAGGTGGAGAAGTCCTGGTCCGACTCGAACTGTGTCGGATTGACAAAGATGGAGACAACCACCCGGTCCGCTTCGCGCTTTGCGTGCCGGACCAGCGCGAGATGGCCGTCGTGCAGGTATCCCATGGTCGGGACAAACGCGATACGCGCGCCCGTGTTCCGCCAGCCTGAGACTGTCGCCCGGATATCGCGTTTCGTCGTGTGAAGACGCATCCGATCCAGTTTTGCCACCCCTATCATTGCGCTGCGTGATATCGCGGCAGCAGCCGTTCCAAGTCAACCCTCGCCGGGACTGGGACGACGGCCAGCACAATACGGGCGCTGTCGCCAGTCCATCAGCACACAGGTTCGACTGTCGCGCTTCTGTCACAGACTTTCGCCACCTATCGGGTGTGATGGTTTTGATGCGGGCGGACGTATTGTGAGCGAAACAGATAATCCAATTCCCGGTGACGACGAGAACGGCGCGCGCAAGGATCGCGATATCTTCGGCTTCCTCTGGCGATGGTGGGATCGCCTGTCCGGATGGAACGACTGGATCCAATGGCTTTGGTCCTTCCTGCAAACCAAGGCCGGCGTCGCGGCGGCCGTCACCGCCGGTGGCGTCGCAACGGTTGGAGCGGTCGCCATCGTCCAACCGGAGCTCCTGTTTCGCACACCACCCCAGGTGGCGACCGAAGCCAAGAGCGAGAAGTGGTCGGATGACGCGGTTATTTTCACAATCGTCGGTTCCGACAACAACGGGCGCGAGGCGCGCTTTGACGTTGTCATTCTGACCAACAAGTACACGTGGGTGCGCGGAAGCGCGGAGCAAGTCGCACGTGACGGCATCGCGCTGACAAGTGCGGACATTCAGACCCAGCTTTTTACCGAGCGCTTACGAGTCGGATTGGCACGATCCAAAGACATCATTGCGGTCGGCACGGCATCAGAGGAAGGAAACAGTGCCGTGGAAACAAACCGCGCCGGGCAGCGGGCGCGAACTCTGGCCAGTTGGCTGAAGGGCGCCACAGCCTCAGACACGCGGCTGCGGATCCTCAACCTTGGACAATTCGACGGTCGCTGCGCGCAGGCCGGAGAGACCGAAAGCACCAGCTGGCAGCGCCCGGTCATCATGATTGGCATCCGAAGCCAGCAAGCCGATGTGACGGTCGCCGAGGCGCTGACCAACGCCATGTCCGGCAAAAGGAACCTGCCGAGCCCCAATTGCTATTCGGTGTTTCAATTGTCAGATGCAAACTGAAGCGCGCCTGACGACCAAGCGCGATCTCACGTCGGCGTCGCCAATCCAGCCGAACCGTTGGAGACATTCGCGGACACAAACGTAGCTTGTTGCCTGAAACGATACAGGCCTGTGACACGCCAGTTTCCTACAGCGGTCTCAGACCCTGCCCACCCAGATGCAAAGTCGATCGGTTACGAAGCGTCACAAGCTTCCAGGAGCCGAACGATTTCGGCCTGCTGTGCCTTCGCCGCGTCCGACCCCGTGCCGCCACGTCCACTCGCGGTCATCGCCAACCGCAATGGCGACGCCCCACTCTTAGTCACCAGAGACGGGTCTGCACCACCTGTGAGTAGAGCTTCAACAGCGGCAGCACAACGCGTACGCACAGCCCGGTGCAACGGTGTCGTCCCACTTTTGTCGACGGCATTGGGATTTGCACCGGCTGCAAGGAGCGCCGCAATCGTTTCGTGCTGCTGACGCGGATTCCAAGACGGCGCGCCGGGAAGGCCAACGGCAGCGTAATGAAGTGGCTCGCCGCCGCGCCGGTTTCTCGCGCAGACATTCGCGCCATCCCGCACGAGCCTGCGCACAATCGCCACCTGATAGGCCGCCGCCGCGACATGAAGCGCTGTATCACCGACATAAACGTAACATGCGATCTCCGGAACAAAGCGATCGGCTTCGACTCGTGCGTCAATCCAACTTGCACGCCCGGAGGACGATGACAGAGCAGCCGTGACCGCGTCCGCATCGCCTGCGACCACAGCGGTCAACATGTCATCAAATGACAACTCGGCGCCCACTGACTGAGACATACATCCGTTCCGACCAACTTCGACGACACAAGCCATGTCCTCACAAACCGTGTCCTCAAAGTACTATGTCCACGTCCACGATCAACCGAACGTGCAATAGTTCGCTGAGCGACGGCGTCTCGACGATTTCAAACAAACATACCCACACTTAAACGTCATCGACATTGCTACGCGACGGCCCGCCATCCTCAGAACCCAGCATCAAAGCGGAAAGCGGCGTCAAATTCATCAGGTCATCCCACCGCGCCAAAACAAAACCCGGCCGTATGTTTCTGATGACCCCGCGTTGGCGAAAACTGGACATCGTGCGGCTCAGAGTATCCCGGTTAATTCCGAGATAATCGGCAATATCATCCCGCCGTAACGGCATATCGAAAGCCACGCTCTCACCTGAGGATTGGCCAATACTCAAAGCAAGCTCCAAAAAGAACGTTGCCAGCTTTTCGTCCGACCGGCATTGGCCGATGGCCGCGGTTCGTAACATCATCCGTTGCAATTGCTGCGTCGCCTCGGCGAACAGCGCCGCGAGGTTTTCCTGCGAGGTCCACTGCGCCTGCGTCAAAGACGGAGTGTCAAGCACAATGATCTCGCCATCACGTATCGCTCTGTATCGTATGCCTGAGCGCAATGTTGCCGTCCGGCAAAAGACGACACTTCCAGGGCCATGCAGTCCAAGGACCTGACGCCGATCCGACGGAAGCTCAATCGCCGCCAAAAGCAGCCCCGACGCCACAAGAATGACACTGTCATCCGAGCTTTCATTCAACGGCACAACGCGGTCGCTTTTCACCGTCAGGCGTTTTCCGTGTTCGGCAAACAGGCTTGAGACCTGACGGCGCCTGCGTTCAACTTCCCCGTGTTGAGCCGACGGCCCTCCAAAGCCCTGCCATTTCGCCAACCCATGTTGCGGGCCGCTGCCCTTGGTCATCACGTGCCGCCCAGCTTATCGCGTGCCGAAACGTGATGGACCTTCGATAAACCGCAGCAATCCGACGATGATTTCGATCAATCGCGGCTTGCGATCGGTTGTCGCACAGCGTTACGACGTCGCCGCAACCTCATCTCCGACAATCGTATTGTTGCTGTTTGGTAACGTCGTCAGTGTGCTTGTTTTTCACTGATCTATGTCAGACCGCGACGCCCCTACCCGTCTAGCTGCGACGGTGAATCAACATCATCATTTGCCATCGGCGGCGTCGTTCCTCGGAGAGGAGGAGTGGCACACCGCTTATGCGCGCGAAACGCCCATGTAGCCACCTTAGAGGCAAACGCAATGAAACAGATGTTGACCGGGTCGCTCCTCGCCGGCCTCGTAGCTTTGAGCGGCCTATTTGCTGACGGCCGGCTTGGACCCGTTCATGCCGAGGATTATTCGGGGAACTTTATGATGCGCGTTGGCGCGAGCGTGGTTCATCCCGATTCAAGTGCCGACGTCTTTTCCAACGGCGACCTCGTCTCAGCGTTCGATGCCGAAGTGAGCACCGAGGTTATTCCGTCTGCAACCCTGACGTATTTTTTCTCGAAAAATCTCGCGGTCGAACTGTTCTGCTGCTTCGCGAAACATGACGTTGATGGCAAAGGCGGCTTAAACGGAGTTGATCTCGGCGATACTTGGATATTCCCGCCGGCCCTCACACTCCAGTATCACTTCGAAAGCCGTCACGGCTTCAAGCCGTACATTGGCGCCGGCATTCAATACATCGTCTTCTTTGATGAAGGTTCAGCCGACTCAACACTGAACGGCGGCCGGTTGGACATCGACGATGCAATCGGTCTGACATTGCAGGCGGGCGTCGACGTCGAGGTTGGTGCAGGATGGTATCTCAACGCCGATGTGAAGAAGACCTGGCTGGAAACCGACGCGAAATGGGCTGGAACGGATGTGACTGCCGACGTCGAACTCGATCCATGGATTTTCAGTCTCGGCGTTGGCTATCGCTTCAATCTCTTCGAACGCCGCGATCATCAATCGTTTAAATAATGCGGCGGTAGCGTTTGCGCGTGCACACGCCGCGCAAGCGCTCGTCGCCTATCCGCATATGATGATCCCGACACGGTACCAGCCGTGACATGCGGCAAGCTCGCTTAAGAGCTTGCCGGAAGGCCGCATAAAACACGCCTGCAAGACGTGGATGCGCACAGACATATGCGCGACTTCAGCCGCGCTGCATCTCGATGCTGTTTCCCTTTCATCAAGATCCCCAAAAGATGTAAAACAAGGCCCAACTTGCGGGGTCGCTAAAGCGGTGCAGAGGTGATCAACCCAGTCCACCGTATCGACTGCCTGGGCAAGTCGTAATGCTGTCCTAGCAAAATGTCACAATAGGAAAGCCACTGATCGCCGCCCAACACGTCGCCGCAAGGCAAACAAGGCGCGCCGCGACGGACCATAGCGTTGTCAAATAAGGAGCGTATTGCCAATGACCCGACCCTGGCAGATCGCTTGTCTTGCAGTCGTCATCACAAGTCTACTCGCGGGATGCGATGACCGTCCGGCCAACGCGCAGCAGGTCCTGAACGAGCGCACGGCGGACGGTCCCGGCAACATCAAGGTCGTCGCTGAGATCTGGGTCGACAACTGGTTCAGCCTATCCGTCAACGGCCGGCCCGTGATCGAAGACAGCGTGGCGTTCAAGACGGAGCGGTCCTTCAATGCCGAGTGTGTCACGTTTCGGACCGACTTCCCCATGACCATCGCATTCGAGTTCCGCGACTTCGTGGAGAACGATACCGGGCTGGAGTACATCGGCTCAGGCCGCCAGCAAATTGGTGACGGCGGCGCGATCGCGCAGTTCATCAATGCGGAAACGGGCGCGATACTCAAAGTCACCGACGCGAGCTGGACGTGTCGCGTGACTCATCATGCGCCGATCGACGCCGCATGCGCCAGAGAACGCGATCCCAAAGTCGGCCAGGGCAGCTGCCGCGCCAAGATCACCGAGCCACCCGTCGGATGGCAGGGCCCGGGTTTTGACGACAGTTCATGGGCGCCCGCAACCGTGCATTCCAAATCCGCAGTGCGGCCCAAGGGCGGTTACGACACGATCACATGGAAGCCGGCCGCGAAGCTCATCTGGAGCAAAGACCTCAAGCTGGACAACACGGTCCTGTGTCGCACGGTCATCGACAGGCCGTGAGCACGGCGCGCGTTGATCGCACGTGGTACTGTCACAACGCGACCGCTGCGAGCAGACTCTGGGCGCACACCGGGTGCACATGTGAGTTGCGAGAAATCAGTCGGACTCGAACTGTGCAATCACCGTTTTTTCGTAGTCCAGCGCCTTTTGAAGACTGCTGCGCGCCGACAGTTTGTCAAAGTGCGCGTTGCAGTTTTTGAATTCTGACAGATCAAGACCAAACATGCCTGTCCGCCTGAAACACCAAAACAGATAGACATCAGCGATGGTGAATTGATCGAAAAAGAATGTGCGCCCCGCCAGCCGCTCATCCGCAATCTGGAAACAGTCTCTCAGTGCTCTTTCGGCCAAACGACGCACGCTCTCTTCCGTGCCGGGCACATCGCAAAACTTCAGTGGCGCGTTATAGCGGCTGATGTGCGGGTGGATACCTGACGCACACCACACCATAATCGAGACCGCCTCCGCATGTTGCCAATCATCATCTGGAAGCAGCTTGGCATCCGGAAACTTGCGCGCGATCCAAAGCAGTATCGCCACGTTTTCGCTCAACGGCGTACCGTCGACAATCAACAACGGCACCTTGTGCTTCGGATTCAGCGCGCGATACTCCGGCGTCATATGATGCTTCTTGCGAATGTTGATAGGCCGGATATCAACGTCTGCATTGGCCTCGATGAAGGCCACAAGCGGAACAATCGAACACGCATAGGGGGCATAGTACAGGGCGATACTCATTCGAAGCTCCAACTGTGGTGTTTGGCGAGACGACAGGGTTCGGCCAATGCGCTGTCTGTTTTCCAACAGGCAAACAGCGCACGGCTCTCATCAAAACAGGGTGAAGAACGGCGAAGGATACCAGATGACGGGCACAATCACCTGGAACAATCCATAGAGGCCGATCGCCGAAAGGGCGCTGTAGAGCGCGATGATGCGCCAATCGAACTGCCCCCAGACCTTCAGATAAAGCGCGACAAAAATGATCAACGACACGTACTGCCCCAGCACGAGCGTGGACAGCAAGACGCCGATCAGTAAGGCGCCGAATGACACCGCGCCGCGAAATTGATCCGACTCAATCGGGCGCAACGCGGCATTGCCTCCGGTTTTCATGATGGCCAAATTTCGCATGTCGCCAACCAACACCAACAGCGACAACAGTCCACCGGCAACGATAATCGCCGTCGGGAAAAGTCTGGCGCCATAGGTCCAGCCAAGCGCCACAACAGCCGCTGCGAGAAACGTGGCACAGGCCATCAGCGAGAGCGGCAACGAAATTGCAGGATGGTGCACAGCCCCGCCCTCGGATTCCGAATCTTCGGTTGGATTGGCCTTGGCCGTCTGGGCGCGACTGCGCCGGATCGCGACAAACAACGTCAGGACGAGCAGGCCGATCAAAACAATGACGATCGGTCGTGAGAATGAGGCCATGCCATGCGTCTGGATACTCAAATGCAGCGCGGACTCCATGATCTTGCCAAGAATGAAACCAAGCACCAACGGCGGCCGGGCCCACCCACCCTTCTTCATGCAGTACCCAAGCAGACCGAACGCCAGCAGCAGGATCCAGTCTCCAAGGTCACCGCGCTCAATCCAGGAGCCCATGAAAATGAACAGCATCACGGCGGGAACGAGGATGTGACCTTTCACGAACGTGAGCTTGGAAATCTGGTTGCCCCAAATCAGGAGCGCCATCGCGCCGGCAATGTTGGCCAGTGCCAACGCCCAAACCAGGCTGAAGGTCACGTCGAGCTGGCTGATCAGCATTTGCGGTCCGGGCTGAAGCCCCTGGATCGTGAACGCGCCAAGCAAAATCGCCATCGAAGCGCTGCCCGGAATCGCGAATGCAATCGTCGGCAACAACGCCCCGCCCTTCATCGCATTGTTTGCGGCTTCGGGTGCGATCACACCACGAATATCTCCCTTGCCGAATTGCGATTTGTCCCGACTGCTCTGGACGGCATGGCCGTACGCGACCCAATCGACAATGGCCCCGCCGAGGCCGGGCAGCATGCCGACATAGACGCCGATGACCGTGCAGCGCAGGCCCAGCCACCGATGGACAAAGGCATCACGAATGCCGCGCAACATGCCTGCGCGAACATCAGCGCGTTTGACGCGCGAGATCGAGGAGTTGCTCACCGCAAGATCGATGATCTCAGGTATGGCGAAAAGGCCCAGTACGAGCGGCAGGATCGGGATGCCATCGAGCAGATACGTGAAGCCGAATGTATAGCGCGGCTGGCCACTGAATTCCGCATAACCGACAGTCGCGAGCAGCAGCCCCAAACAGGCGGCCGACAAGCCTTTCAGCATCGAACTGCCGGCAAGCGCGCCCACCATTGTCATGCCGAGCACACCGAGAACCAGGAATTCCGGTTCGGATATGGCCAGGATAATCGGCTCCACGATGGGGATCGAGAGCGCGAGCATCAAAGCACCGAGCAAACCGCCGATGCCCGACACTGTAAACGCCGCACCAAGGGCGCGGGCAGCCTCGCCTTTTTGCGCCAACGGATAACCGTCGAGGATCGTGGCTTGCGACGCTGCCGTTCCCGGTACGCCGAGCAGCACGGAAGCCAACGTGTCGCTGGTTGTCGTGACGGCGTACATCCCGATGAGAAAGGCAAATGCCGACGCCGTGTCCATGCCGATCGTAAACGGGAGCAGAATGGCCATGCCAACCAGCCCCGAGAGGCCTGGGACAGCACCGAAGAAAAGACCGAGTATGATACCAAGCCCGAGATATCCAAGCGCCGGCCAGGCCACGACCATACCCAGCCCGGAGAGGGCAGCCTCGAAGTACATCGTCTAACTGCTGCCCCCTGCCAGTCTGCGCTGAGATGAGCGGATCTGCCTTCTCAGTATTGAGTTCGTTTGCAAGTCCGCTGGCCGTTACTT
>JBCDAH010000165.1:0-8857 GCA_039186015.1 Pseudomonadota bacterium | reverse complement strand
GGCGCCTTGATCAAGCATCAGGTCGAAGTCGCAGGCCGCGCCGATCTGCCGACGTTGTCCTTGATGATCAATGCCATCGAAGCCGATCCGGATACCTGGGCCAAAATCCTCAACCACATGGCGGTTTCAAAGTTTGACGATGTGCGCCGCGTCGCCGGCGAGATGCTGACCAAGCAAACGGACAGCCCGCGCGAATTCGGCTCCATCATGGGTACGATCTATGCCGCGCTCGGATTTCTGGATGATCCGCATTTGCGCGATGCGCTCGAAGACCCGGATGTGTCGCTGGCAGATTTCTCCGATCCGGGCCAATGCCGCAAGCTCTTCCTCAACATTCCGGCCGAGTATCTTGGACAATGGGCGCCATTAATCCGGCTCTTTTTCACGGTCGCCATGCTCTACAAGGGGCGCCGTCCGTCCGGGCCACAGTTGATGCTGCTGGTCGATGAAGCCGGCCAGCTCGGCAAGTTCGACGCGTTGCTGCGTGCGTTCACGTTTGGGCGCGGCGCCGGCATTCGCGCCTGGGCCGTGTTTCAGGATGCCGGGCAGATTATCCGAAACTTTGGAGCGCCCGCCCTGCAAGGTTTTATCGGATCGGCGCAACTGCGTCAGTTCTTCGGTGTGCGCGATTACCAGACCGCAGAACTGGTCTCGAACATGCTGGGATCGGAAACGCTGAGCTACAATGATCCGCTGGTGCAGGAACAGGCACGGCGTCAGAAGATGCAGGCCGCGCAAAAACTCATGAGCGGCGGCGATCCGTTCGAAAACATCTATGAGATCGCGCACTTCAACGAAAAAGCGCGTCACCGGACGAAGCAGCACCGCAAACTCATGACACCGGATGAAGTGCTCTCGCTCCGGGACGACCAGCAGATCCTGTTCATTTCCGGCAAGAACCTCAAACCCATTCTCGCGAACAAGTATCCCTACTTCCGTCGCCGCGAGATGGCGGGCTCCTATCTGCCCAATCCCTACCATCCGCCAACGACCACTGTGCCGATCAAGCAGTGGGTCGGCAGCACGCGCATGCCGGTCATTCGGGAGCGCGTGCCGGGAAAGTTCGCGTCTTTCCCCCAATACGCAAGTGGCTGGTGGCTATACGTGGATGGATACAAACCAACCTGAACCGAAAGGAGCGCGCCATGAGCCGAGACCAGAACGACAAACACAACAACCGTAACGACCGTGAGGACCGAGACGAGGAACGCGGGCCAGCCAAAGGGCCGAGCTACATCGCCTTTCACGTCCGACAAGGCGAAGACAACAAAGGCTACTTCAACCGGATCGGGGCCGCCTTCCCGCACAAGGACGGCGAAGGCCACGACATCGTGTTGGATGCCACGCCCGTTGACGGTCGCGTCACACTGCGCACACCGCAGGAGCGCTCACAAGACCCGCGCAACGGCGGTAATGCGGACCAACGCCGCGGCAATCAAAACCGCGGACCATCGAGGGATTATGAGCGATGAGTGACCCCAAAGATCCGGCCCGTCCGATCACAACGCGGGCGGAGCTGGATCGCCGCAGAGCGGACCGGCCCAGACTGGTGCCGGTCCCGCATCTCACCCCACCGGGCCTGGATGTCATCGATCTCAAGAAGCGTTTGCGTGATCTGAATGAGGCCCGCATCAAGCAACTCGAAACCCGGCTCAAAGCTGCGGGAACACGACTCCGGCACGATCTCAGACACGCCAAACTTAAAGGCCGGTCCCGCGGGGATTTTGACCGGAGCCGATAAGACCAGGACACCGTCACAGACCATGCCGCGCGCATCCAAGCTGAAGGCTCTACAGCGCCGCTTTCGCAGCCAGGCAACAGCCACACGAGCGGCCCTGCCCAAGCCGGCGCGCAGGACCAAATCCAAACGCGTTCAAAAGAACCTGACCATCGACGAGCGCGACGCGCACCGGCTGAAACGCCTGGCCGCAACCGCAAAGATCAGCCAGGCAAAGCTGCTGACGCGCGCGCTCGACGCCTATGAAAAATCACAGCAGGAGACATCATAATGCGGCTGCTGGCCACGGGGATCGGACTGCTTGCCGCTCTGGTCCTGGCTGTTGTCTCTGCCAGCATGAATGTCAGCTTTTTGGCCGCACTCGGACGCACCGAAACAGAAAGCCTCATTCTCGGGGCCGCCTCCGGCGCGGCTGATGGGCTAAAGGCGTTGCTGCCGTTCTTCATCGTTTGGGCGTGGCGGGCGTGGCGGTACGGCTTCGTCATTCCGGCCAGTTTCGTCTGGGTGTTGTTTGTTGGGTTCTCTCTCTTAAGCGCTTTCGGCTTTGCGGCCGGCAACCGGATCGGCAAGGCCGGCGAACAAGCAGCAATGAACGCCGAACTGACCCGTGTGCAAAATGATAAGAACAAATTGCAAGAACGTTTGGCATCGCTGCCGAACCATCGTCCGGCTGCTGTCGTCCAAGCGGCGATTGCGGCGGCACGGCAACATCCGCGCTGGCAGAGCACGCAAGGCTGCAGCGATGCGACGGTGCCGGACAGCCGCCGGTTCTGCGCGGCGTACTATCGCCTGATTGGAGAGTTGGCCGCTGCCAAGCAAGCCGACGGCATCCGGCGTCAAATCCGGAAGCTCGCCGCGCAAGGAAAGACACTTGTAGCCAAAGGCGCCGGCCGGTCCGTCGATCCGCAGAGCCAGTTGTTGTCTTCGATCTTGGGCCTCGGCAGCGACCACATGCAGTTGGCGCTGATTACGATCCTGGCGATTGTTGTTGAGCTCGGCTAGAGCCTGGGGCTGTATCTGGCGACATCGCACAGTCCTCTTTGGCAGCGAAGAACGTCGCAGGCGAAATCATCCATCGCAGTGGACGCGCGGCCGGTTGGCAGTGTCGTTGCCTATTGCCACGACCGCCTGCATCCGGCAGCAAACGGAAACGTGACGGTGTCATGCCTGTTTGCCGATTACCAGAATTGGTGCGACGCGCATAGTTTGCAGTCCCGGGACCGTGAGGAGTTTCAGATCCGGATGGCTGAGATCGCCGTCCATGTCGGCCTGGGCAAGACGCCCAACGGGTTTTCCGGTGTTGCGATCGGTGCGCCAACGCTGAAGCAAATCGAAGGCTCCAGCGCTTAGCGTTCTCGATCATGATCGCGGGATCTCGGACTACGGGAACGCGGCCGAATTGGCCGGCTCGGTTGCACGGCGTTGAGACGTTCCCGATAGGTCTCGGAAACGCGCCGTTTCGTCCGGTCCCGGCTCTCCTTGAAAGTGGTTTTGAGATTGTGCTGCGCGTCCTTCTGAAGGGTCTCATAGCGGTTTCTGTCACCGCGCAGTTTCAGGAGCAGCGTCGCATGCTCCCGCCGGGCGGCTTCGATGTCCGCCTGCAATTTGCGACGCTCATCGAGTTGGGCATCGATCAAGCGTTGGCGCTGGAGCCGGTCTCGTTGCAAGCCTGTGTAGGCGTCGTGTTCGTTCTGCGCCCGAATACGCGCGTAGTCGCCCGTGAAGCGGGACCACAGTCCGGAGAACCCTCGAGGAAAACGAGCAGCGCGGTCCGTCGTTTCAGACAGCCAACGCGTGCGTTGTTTGTCGGCCAGTTTCGCACGTTCCGCTCTGTGAGCCTCGGTCATGGCCCGACGCTGTTTGTCGAGTGGCGCCATGCGGGTTTGATGTTTGGCCTTGGCGTCCTGGATATGCCGCCGCACGGCGTCGCTCATTTGCGTCGCCAGCTTTTCCTTGGCGTCCACCACGCCAGGGAGATCATGGGCATCGCCCAATCGAGCGCGGATCTCTTTCGTTGTCTTTCCGGCATACCGTGCGACCGAAAGGACATTGCCTTCGTGCGTGACCGCGACATGTCCGCGCCGATCACCTTTCGCCAGCACCATGCCGCGTTCGGACAACGCTTGCGCAAACGCGTTGCGACTGTCGGAGGTCGCCCAGCACTCCGCCATCATTGTCTTGAGATCATGGGCATGTACGCCTTCGCGCTTGGCCAGCTGCCAGTCCGCTAACGTAAAACTCCGCGGATCACGGGCGGCGGAATTCATCAAACCTTTGGGCAGTTGCCAACCCTGTTCGAGATAAATCTCGCGAGAGAGATCCCACAGCTTGGTCTTGAAGTACGGCAGGTTCTTTGCCGTCATGGTCTCGGCATCTACGCGCGACCAGACCGCATGGGCATGACGACGCCCTTCCTTTTCATGGAAGACAACTGCCCGCGGGTGACCGCTCAGACCGTTTTTCTCTTCGATACGGGTGATGGCGGTCTCAAAGGTCTCAACGGCGACGTGTTTATCCTGCGGAGGATTGAGCGAGACGGAAAACAGGAACTGTTTGCATTTCGTGCCGCGGCTCACCGCATGGGCCTCCTTGAGCGCACCGGTCAGATCATCGGACATGAAGCCACGCAACTCATGCACGCTGACATGCTCATTCTCGTCGGCCCGCAGCAAGTGCACAGCCAGCTGCTTGCCGCCGCCCCGTTGTGAAGCTTTGAGGATCAACGCTCTTTGATCCTCAATCCTCGCATTAAGAGGGTTTTGATCTCAGCGATGTCGGCGCAGGCGTGCTGGATGGCCTCGCTAGTCGCTTCGTCCATAACAAGCGAACCGCTCTTGGCAGCATCAGCAAGAGCGCGCAGGTTTGCGGCCATCTCACCCTGGCCGAGCTTTGCGAGGATCTGAGCCAGCTGCCTACGATCCTCTTTGTCGTTGGCAGGGGCGTTGTCGTTTGCGGCCAAGAGACACGCGCGAATGTAGGCGTGAAGATTCTGCTCTCCAGCTAGCGCTTTGAGGTCTGCGCGTTCCTTCTCGCTCAAACGCAATGAGAGCGGCGCGGGTCTGCGGGCTGCCTTGGACATATCGGTGCGCGGGGGTTTGGATGGCATGTTCCGAACCTAACGCGCCGGCTGATCAGAGTTGGGCAAAAGTCCCTAGCGACTTTCAAGCTGGGCTCGGCGGATTCGGAGTTGCGGCCACCATTCCGGATCGTCCGCATGTTTCCCCCACGACCTGCAATGCAAAGGCGCATACTCGCCAAAGCAAGGGAGGAAGAAAGATGGAAACACGGATTGAGAGAACTGGTGTCCTGGCCAAGAAATTCGGAAATGAAAACGCACCGCTGCAGATCCTGAAAAGTGCAGCCGGATATTACATCGGCACCCTGGATGAAGACGGCCTACCCTTCACGCGTGAAAGCGCTTGCTATTGGGATACGCGCAATGCCGCAGAGACCGCCCTGCAAAGAGGGGTGTTTCCGCAGAAGCTATCGCTTTGATGCGCGCCCTTTATTTTTCGATCTCGGACTCAATCGCTTCAATCAGCTGTTTGGCTGACGTGTCCTCAACTGAAAGCGTCTTCTTCTCCCCAACGCGAAAAATCCCACGGCGACCGTCAAGCACGCGCTTCAATTCCTGCAACATGGCGTCCGTACGCCGCACAAGCTGGGCGCGTTTCATCAGATCGACAAAGGCGTTGATCGCGCCCGGCAGAGCCAGAAGCACCGCCAGCCACGCTGGATCGAACTGATCGGAAATCCTCTCGTTTTCGGCTTTGGAAAGGTCGAGCGGTTGCGGGTCAACACCGAACTCTGTCTTGAAGAACGTGCCGACGATCTTGATTGACACTTGAGTTAGAGGTTCATCATGTCGGAACAATTGTCATCATGTGGCGGCGACAGACATAGCGGCTGTAGTCGCAGGCAAGTGCAATGATATCGACAGACGGACGAGCCAAGTCATGCCGACCAAGCAGTCACTTGCGCTGTGTCGAACAGTCCTGGCAAAGCCGAGCACCTTGTGCAACCCGCGCTCAGAAACGCAGAACGCGTGCCGGACATGCTCAAAGCAACTCTGTCATGTCGGAGGCACGCTTTCAGCATGACGTGAAGGGCTTAGCAGTTTCCCCTCGCCACTTCCTGCAAGATCATTTTATCCACTGCCAGGTCGGATACTGCTTTGCGAAGCCGCGCGTTTTCCTGCTCAAGATCCTTCATTCGCTTGACCTAGCTCGTCTGAAGTTTCCCAAACTTCTTGCGCCACCTGCCGTACGTGTGATGCGTTACGCCGATCTAGCGTAAGGCGTTCGCAACGTCTGATCCTTGTGACGTCAGAACATCGACTTGTTGCAGCTTGGCAACGATCCGTTAAGTCTTGTGTCTATCGCCCACATCCGATCCTCCTCAGAAAAAATTCGTGCATCGAGTCGGACCACTTCAGTAGAAGAGTCTCTATGAGTTCTTTTGAAAGAACCGCGACCACCTGCACCTATACTCGATGAACCACCGAGTTCGGTTCAACGAGCATTTCTCTAAGCCTCGCAGATCAGCGTCCGGGAAGCATATCACTACTTCAGCTTGTCGTATGCGGGTCCGAAGCCGTTGAGCGGGAGATTGATTACAATATTCTTTTTTGTGAGGTTTTTGAATGTTAGGGAAATCGCCTTTCCCTTGCGCATATTGGTTAAATCGGCCGCCGCCAACGGTGCGCCAGCGTAACATCCGCGGCGGTCGCAAGTTTGAATCGGAAGCGCCTTCGCGCGACCCTTATCGATTGATACTTGAAGGCCGTCCGGCAAGAATAGCCCATGCGGCAACTGATAAAGAACGGCCGCGCCCTTGCCGTCCTTGTTGCGCTGAATTGAAGCCGTCACAAGGCGCTTCTTTGTACGGCGCATAGTGATCGCCTGCACCATCCGACACTGAATGCCACCTCCGGCATCGTTGCACTGAACACGCCATCCGGAACGCGCGGCTGGTTTGGCCGCGGCTGCAGCCGCCGTCTTGGTCTGGGCAATGGATGCATCCGCAAACGTCGCTGATATTATTGATGCCGCAACAACAGACATCAATGTGCGCATTGCGCTTGGAGACTTATAAAGCACTGGCATGATCCCCTAAGTTTTGCCTCAAACCTAGAATTTGACGTTTCCAAATGTTAAGACTGATCGTGTTTATCCGGTGTATAATCGGCGCGTGAGTGATGTGCTATGCCGTTGAGCACAGTTTCATGCGTATTGCGCCGAGTTAATTAAAAATGTTGCACCGCCATCACGTGAAATGTGGATAAACATATAAGTTGAAGCTCGCCACCGATCGGCCCCCAACAACCGCTTGATGCTATAAGGTATGGTGGACGTTCATGAATAACACACGGCGTCGAGAAATCCGTCTGCATCGAGGCCCGCCGGGAAGAGGCGTCAATTAGAAGTTTCGACGGTCGCTCTCTTGATAATCGTGTTAGTAGCGGCAGAGAGCCGGCTCCACCGCTACCGAAAGAGAACCCCGCCGCCGCCGGCCATCACACCAAACGACGGCGGGGATTGACGACAGTCGGGATTCCCTCGGTTACTGCCGTCAAAATCACACCGCTTAGAACTTTAGCGCGCCTTTCAGATACGCGCCGTGTTGTTGCGTGTCTTCAGACAGCCGGCCCTTATAGCCGATCGATAGATTAGACCCACTGTTATCAAACACGATTACACCAGTTTCGATATCAGCAAACACGCTTGAGAACTCGGTCGTTGTTGTAAACGTGCCGATACCTTCCGGCTGTTCCAGGAACTCAGAATTAGCCGCGTGTTCGTTGTTAGCAAAGAACGTCAGACCAGCTTTGAAGAACGGACGCAGCGTGCGTGACCAAGCCGAGTATTGAGAGCCAAGCTCAATAGACGGTGACACACTCACGAACGTGTCGTTGTCGCCCTTAACCTTCAGGTTGATATCGTTGCCACCGCTCTCAACGATGTCATCACGATCCAGGTACGTTAGCCGGATGTCGACTGCTGGCTTGGCATAGAACGACCCGTACTGAGCGAGGTACGATGCCCGAAGCTGGGTCGTGAAGAATGTGACGTCATGCTCCGATTCAGCAACCTCGGCAAAACTACCGAAGGCAACTGATCGTTCCGTCTCGTAGCTTGCAATACCGCCGGAGAACGCCGTTCCGAACACCCACGGACCGAATTTGTACTGAACGGAGATACCGCCTTGGAAACGATCGCTCTCGCTGTCGGCGCCGGCGTCGCTGCTCGTGTCTCCGCGCTCGTACGATCCAGCAATATTAGCGTAGAAGTTTGGAGCAAACTGGAACTGAATGCCGGCCGACACACCTACTGTCGTGTCTTCAAACCCGACGTTGTCATCCCCGCCGTCAAAGTCCAAGAAACGACCCTTCGGACGAACCCAGAGGCAACCAACCGTCTCGCTTCCTCTGCCGCCCCCGTTCGCAGTCCCATAGTACTCAGCTCGCTTGCTGTGCGCACCACACCCGAACAGATCGTTGGTGAACTCTTCGGACGAGAATAGTGTTGCTGTGTCGCCGTTGAGGAAGATCTCGGGCAACATCTGGTCGTACGCATCTAGCAAGACGTCGATATCGTTCCCCGCCTCGTTGATCAAGGCGAGAAGCACGTTCTCCATTCCCCCAACGCCGTTATCGACGATCAGGTTGAGATGTTCCGCCAGGTTCTGCTGGTTCGGCGTCAAGTCGTTGCCCGGTGCCGTGAAGTCGAGCAGAACGTCGATGGTGACTTCATCTTTGTCTTCATCAACCAGTAGATCCACCAACAATACGACGTTGCCGTTTGCTTGGTCGAACAAAGCGCCCTGGCCGATGATACCGTTGTCCACGACTTCATCTGCGGTGAGGATCACAAACTGTTCTTGGCGGCCGTTGTTCAGTGCGACGATGTTGAAATCAACATCCAATGTATCTGCGGCACCAGCCAAGTAAGCTGTACCGCTGACATTGATCAGGTCTGATTCGCCGGTTGCGAAGTCAATGTCGACCTCATAGACGCCCGTTTCGTTTTGGGTGAGGTCACCCACGATGTCTGTTGTTTGGATGTTGTTCGCACCACCGGGGGACATGATACCGTCGTTGGTGAACACGCCGCCGCCGAG
>JBCDAH010000164.1:0-8872 GCA_039186015.1 Pseudomonadota bacterium | reverse complement strand
TCTGACTGGCGCGGGATCCGAGATCGGATTGCGGTTGAGCTGGGTTTAGCGCGCACCGGCGTCACGTCCGCCGAGACTGTTGTGCGCCGGCTGGAAACGACGCCTGGTCGACAGAGCCGTCGTGCGCTTGAGCTGCGATTGATGCGTGCCGTCAAGCGCGTGGAACGCTTACGCAGTCGTGCGTCCTCCCGATTGACGAGCGCACCTCAGCCGGTCGCGATACCTGAGGTGCGGCGCGTCGCCGGCGTTATTGCACGCGCACGAACGCTGGTTGATCCGGAGCCTCTGCGGCCAGCCGGCGTACCGCTTCCCCAACGCAAGCCGCTTTCGTCTCGCGGCGCCCGGCTCGCATCTGTTCGCGCAACAACCGATGCCGTGCGAAGCTATGCACTGCCGGAACGCAATCCGGCTGCTCAGCGGCGCGAGGACCGCCGCCGCATTCGCCTGGCTGTCCGCGCCCCGGATCGGCGAGGCGTTGTCGCGATTCCCGATCCACCGACGAGAAATGCCCGCCGTTCGCTGCGCATGGCACGTGTCGAGCGACGTGTAACAAGGCGGCGTCTAACAAACCGACGTGTAACAAAGCGGCGTTTGCGTAAAGCGCAGGCGCGTCGCCGCTCACGTGCACGCTCGTATCGGCGCAGGCGTTGGCGTGGACGCTATCGGTCGCGACGGTATGTGGTCCGCCGCGGCGACAGCCTGTGGGCCATCTCGCGGCGCTTCTATGGTCGCGGTCGACGCTACCGGCGCATCTACGTTGCGAACAGAGCCATTCTGCGCCGGCCAAGTCGGATCTATCCTGGTCAGAGGTTGATCATCCCTGCTGTGCGTCGGCGGTAGTGCCAGCCCCTATCGCGCGCGACGTATGCTATGTCAGCTGACCGTGCGCATCGGGTGGCGATCGCTTTCGCAGCGGGCGGCGTTATGAGGCTTGAGCACTCGGCAGTGTGTCGCGTATCGGCCGCTTTCCGCATTAGGACATCCATCTAATGTCGTTTTCTGAATCACTCATCGGGGCTGGAGCCCGGATGGCTCGCCGGATCGCCGCGACCTCCCGCAAACTCATGTTCGCTCGGAAGGACACCGGCATTCAGGCCTTGCAAAAGGCGACGGTATCCGACCTGGGGCGCAGCGAACACTGGGTCGTCTTTCGCGGGCTGCTGCCATTTGTCTGGCCCGAGGGACGGCCGGACCTGAGGCTCCGTGTTGCGCTGGCGTTTTGCGTTCTGGTGCTGGCGAAATTCGTGACCGTGTCGGTTCCCATTTTCTACAAGGAAGCGACGGACTGGCTGACTGAGCATGCCCCGAGAGCTGCTGATGGTTCCATCTTTCAGCCGACAACGCTGGCACTGTGGGCGACGCTTATGATCGTTGGATATGGCGTCGGCCGCGTCTTGATCATCGTGCTGAACCAAATCCGCGACGTTTTCTTCACACGGGTCGGCCAGAATGCCGTTCGCCAGCTGAACAATCGCACGTTTCAGCATCTCCATCGTTTGTCGCTGCGGTTTCATCTGGAGCGGCGCACAGGCGGATTATCGCGCGTGGTCGAGCGGGCAACACGTGCCATCGAACTGATCATTCGGATGGGAATTCTGAATGTTCTACCAACACTGCTGGAGCTGGCCTTATTAGCCGGAGTGATGGTCTACTTCTTCGACTGGTCCTACGCGCTGATCGTGATGGCCACCGTCGGCGTGTACATGTGGTTCACCTTCGCCGCCTCGGAATGGCGGATTGCGATCCGTCGGGAAATGAACGACAGCGACAATGAGGCAAATACCAAGGCGATCGACAGTCTTCTGAACTTTGAAACCGTAAAGTACTTCAGCAACGAAGCGATGGAGGCGCGCCGCTTCGATACTGCGATGGCGCGTTACGAAAAGGCGGCCATTCGCACGTATTATTCGCTGGCTCTTCTGAACTCGGGCCAGGTTGTCATTTTCATGACGGGCATGACGTTGTGCATGTGGCTGGCCGCGCGGGGAGTCGCGCAAGGCGTCCATACGGTCGGCGATTTCGTGATGATCAACGCGATGTTGATCCAGCTTTACATGCCGCTGAATTTCATGGGCATGGTTTATCGGGAAATCAGGCAGGGCTTGGTTGATCTGGAGACCATGTTTGCGCTGCTCGACGAGAGTCCCGAAATCTCGGATAAAAAAGACGCCCGGCCACTTGTTGTATCAGATGGCCGGCTCCGTTTTGAAAACGTGTCGTTCGCCTATGAGCCTGGGCGTCCGATTTTGAAGTCTGTCAGTTTTGATGTCGCGCCCGGTAGCATGGTGGCAATTGTCGGGCCCTCAGGGGCCGGCAAATCGACGATCAGCCGCATTCTGTTTCGTTTCTACGATATTCAAGACGGCCGCGTGGCCATTGACGGCCAGGACATTCGCGACGTCACACAGGCATCGCTGCGGTCTGCAATCGGCGTGGTTCCGCAAGACACCGTCTTGTTCAACGACACCATCGCCTACAACGTCAGCTATGGCCGGCCCGGCGCAGACCGTCAGGACATCGTCAAGGCTGCGCGGCTGGCGCAGATCGACGATTTTATCAACCAACTGCCTGAGGGCTACGACACGATGGTCGGTGAGCGTGGATTGAAACTCTCAGGCGGCGAGAAACAGCGCGTGGCGATCGCGCGAACAATTCTCAAAGGGCCGCCAATTCTCATGCTCGATGAGGCGACGAGTGCTCTCGACAGCCACACCGAAAAGGAGATTCAGACTGCGCTCGACAAAGTCGCCAAAAGCCGCACGACCTTAGTTATAGCGCATCGCCTGTCGACAGTTGTACACGCTGACCTGATCATTGTGCTCGACTCGGGTCAAATTGTGGAGCGCGGGACACACAAGGAGCTGATCGAACGCGGCGGACTGTACGCGGCGTTGTGGGATCGACAGCGTCAGGCAGAAAAGGCGCGCGAAGAGCTTGCGCTTGCGCTGGAACAGGCCGACAAAGCGGGTGTTAACTAAGCCGTTCGCACTGAGTCCGGCGGCCTGTGCATAGTCGGATTTTGGTCCGCTTTCTGTTGCAACCCAACGGTTGGAGGCCTCGGCACTGCTTAGGAACACATTTAGAGTACGATAGCTTTAAGAGCTGTCGATTATGGTTTACGAAGGTCTCTACTCGATCGAGGGGGTCGATCGAGTTGCAAATACCAGATAGGGCATAACGCTAGACGTTATGACGGAACATCTTGCGTAGTCAGTTCATTCAATCGCTCGCAGTCGTCGTCCCTGTTTTGGCAACTACAGGTTGCGCCTCGTTCCCGTTTTACGGATCAACCGAGTCCACTGCGACTGCGACCACCGCGTCGCCAGCCTCAGCGCCATCGGCGCGTCTGTCGTCTACGCGGCAAAAGCCCGTCACTGCTGCGGCGTCGGATGAAGCCAAGCCGCGCCAGGCGAAACCGAAGCCGCGGCGTCAAAGGCTGACGAAGGCCGAAAAGCAGGCCATTTACGTTCGCTGCTTCAAATCAGCCTACAAAAAGCGCGGCTTCGGCGAGCAAATGGACGAAGAGTACATGAAGTGCCTTAAGCGGCACGGTTTCAAGCGTCGGCTTCCAACCGGCTGACGCACGGAACGCTTACATTACCTCGCAAGACACACGACAAAACGCTAGATCTGCTTGAGATTACGCGGGTCCGCTCCCCGTGGCGTATAGCGTCGTCAGGTAGATGACATAGGCCGTCAGAAGCAGAGCGCCCTCCCATCGCGTAATGAGATTGCCCTTCCAGGCAAAGGCCAGCAGGGCCAATGTGGCACCCAGCATGACGAGGTTGTCGACGTAAGCAATATGCCACGGGACCGGTATTGCTGCCGGTGCGAGCGTTGCCGTCATGCCGCCGATCGCCAGAAGATTAAACAGGTTCGAGCCGAGAAGGTTTCCAACCCCGATTTCGGATTCGCCGCGTGCAGCGGAAATCAAAAACGTTGCAAGTTCTGGAAGCGATGTGCCAACCGCGACGATCGTAAGGCCGATGACGTGCTCCGGCACGCCCATAACCTTTGCCAAATCGATCGCCGCAATTACCAGAATATGGCCGCCACCGATCACCATGGCCATGCCGATAACGGCAATCAAAATCGCGTACGCGACGGGCCACATGCCGTCATCTTGACCGTTTTCGCCGTCTGCCTCGCCAGCGAGGGCCATCGACTTGCGATCCTGCCGGACGGCGAAAATCAGGTAAGCCGTCAGTATGGCAAGAAACACCAACCCGACCGCCCGGTTAAACGGGACCGTCAAACACATCACGATAAACATGATGGTCACGGCCAGGACCATGTAACCATCGCGGGCAACCACAGATTTGCCGACAGGGACGGTGGCTACAAGTGCGGACAGCCCAAGCACCAAAAGGATGTTGGCAATGTTCGATCCGACGAAGTTCCCGATCGCGATCCCGGGCGAACCGGCGTAGACGGCCTGAATACTGGTCACCATTTCCGGCATCGACGTGCCAAAACCGACAAGCGTTATGCCGATGATCAGTTTTGAAACGCCAAGCCGGGATGCCGCATCGACGGACCCACGCACAAGGGCCTCGCCTCCCAGTAGCAGCAACGCAAACCCGGCCAAGAGCATAAGGATCAAAATCATCGGGGTCTAAGCTCGTCTATTGGTGGAACGGCTGTGGTGGTTATGGACGAGGTCAAGACCTGACGATGTCTTGCGTCGTGTAGCCCTGCACATAAAGCAACGCGCTTAGATCGCAATGGTCGATCACTGCACCGTTCTCTGTGGCAGCGATCGCATCACGAACTCGCGGTTTTGCGTGATAGGCAACCCCCAGTCCGGCAGCCCGGAGCATGTCGATGTCGTTTGCGCCGTCACCAACAGCGATGGCCTGAGACAGGTCCAGGCCGAGCTTGTCTGTGAGATCGTCGAGAGACTTGCGTTTTGCGTCACGGCCCAGAATGGGCGGAACGACCCGCCCTGTCAGTTTGCCGTCGACAATTTCCAAGGTATTGGCGCGATGTTCGTCGAACCCGAGTTCCTCAGCAACGCGCGCCGTAAAGCTCGTAAAACCGCCGGAAACAAGGGCGCAGTAGGCCCCGTTGGCTTTCATGGTCGCGATCAGTTCGCGCGCACCCGACATGTACGTGACATGCGTCTCTGCCAGTTCATCGAGGAGCTTGGCTTCAATGCCCTCCAGCAATGCAACCCGCTCCAGGATTGCAGCCTCGAAATCGAGCGCACCATCCATCGCCCGCCCGGTGATATCTGCAACCTGATCGCGAAGCCCGATGAATGCGGCGAGTTCTTCCAGCATTTCCTCCGCAATCATGGTCGATTCCATATCGGCCACGAGCAAATGCTTGCGACGTTCCTTGGCAGGCGCCAAAAACCAGTCGATCTGACGTCCCAGAAGCCCATCCGCGATTTGACCGCGCAGTGCTTCAATTTCTGCGTTCGAACGATCATAGAGTGGGATATCAATCGATTGACCAGCGCACAGCCACTTGAGATTCGTCGTATCGCCAACGATGCCGTGCAGTGATGCGATAAGGTCTTCAGTCAGGGCGGGAGTTCCCGGCGCTGCCATCAGTGTAAGGACGTGGGTTGGTGCTCGCAGCTCTGGCGGCATATGTCGATTCCGATGTTTAGAGGCGAGGACGTGACTTCGTGGCTCAACTTGGCGTCATCCTGATCGCAGGTCCGACGGCAAGCGGCAAGTCCGCTCTCGCAACGACACTCGCCGAAAGAGCCGGTGGGGTCGTTGTGAATGCCGATAGTATGCAGGTCTATCGCGAATTACAGCTGCTGACGGCGCGACCGTCCGCTGCAGATGAAATGCGCGTTCCGCATCGCCTATACGGCCATATTCCCGCATCAGATGCGTATTCTGCAGGCCGATTCGCCAAAGACGCGCAATGCGTCATCGCAGAAGCCTGGCGTGCATCGCAGATCCCGATCATTGTCGGCGGCACAGGGTTATACTTTAGTGTTCTATTGGACGGGCTATCGCCGGTTCCTGCCATTCCGGCAGACATAAGAGCGCAGTGGCGGGAAACGAGCGAGCGTTTGGATGGTTCCGCGCTGCATGAGGAACTGGCGCGTGTCGATCCGGTTATGGCGCGGCGGCTTCCGACGTCGGACCGTCAGCGGATTGTGCGCGCGCTTGAAGTGATCACGGCAACCGGGCGTTCGCTGGCATCATGGCAGAGCGAACCTGGCGCGCCGGTGGTTCCGCGAGAGTCTCCGGTTTTGCCTGTTGTTGTGACGCGTGAGCGCGCGGAGATTTATGCCCGATGCGATGCGCGCTTCGCGAAAATGGTCGAGATGGGGGCGCTGGACGAAGTCCGCCGATTGCTGGCTTTGGAACTCGATCCGGGTCTTCCGGCCATGCGTGCCCTTGGCGTGCGGCCCCTTGCGCGGCATCTCACAGGCCAAATCGATCTGGATACGGCGATCTCGCAAGGACAAACCGAGACCCGAAACTATGTGAAACGGCAGCTGACTTGGCTTCGACGAAATATGATTGCGTGGAACTCTATAAATCTTTCCGAAATGAATAGTTCTGAGGCGCTTTCCTTTTTGAACATTAACGAATGGATTGACCGCTGCAGACGCGCTCGCTAACCGTGCCGGGCCTCAACGGCGAGCTATTCGGCGTTGGGTTGATCTTCGGGATGTATGAGGGAGTCTCCAGGCATGGCCCGCATGATGACCGGCGCCGAGATTGTTGTGACCGCGCTGGCTGAGCAAGGTGTTGAAACCGTATTCGGTTATCCCGGCGGTGCAGTGCTGCCGATTTACGACGAGGTTTTTCAGCAGGAAACGGTGCGGCACGTCTTGGTCCGGCAGGAAGGCGGCGCGGTTCACTCTGCGGAAGGCTATGCGCGCGCGACCGGCAAGGTCGGCGTTGTTCTGGTGACATCCGGTCCTGGCGCGACCAACTGTGTAACCGGGCTGACGGACGCCTTGATGGATTCCATTCCAATTGTTTGCATCACCGGACAGGTTCCGACCCACTTGATCGGCTCCGATGCCTTCCAGGAGTGCGATACCGTTGGCATCACGCGCTCCTGTACCAAGCACAACTATCTCGTTCGCGACGTCAATGATCTCGCGCGGGTTCTGCACGAGGCGTTCTATGTCGCGAAATCCGGACGGCCCGGACCGGTTGTTGTGGACGTGCCCAAGGATGTGCAGTTCGCAACCGGCGTTTACACCGGCTCTTCAAATATAGAACACAAAACTTATAAGCCGCAGCTCAAGGGTGACGAGCAGGCGATCCAAGCGGCGGTCGATGTCATCGCCAGTGCGAAACGCCCGGTGTTCTATACCGGCGGTGGTGTCATCAATTCGGGCCCGAAGGCGTCAGCGCTACTGCGCGAGTTCGTGCGGTTGACCGGTTTTCCGGTTACATCGACATTGATGGGACTTGGCGCCTATCCGGCATCCGACAAGCAGTGGCTCGGCATGCTCGGCATGCACGGCACCTACGAAGCCAACATGGTGATGCACGACTGCGATGTCATGATCTGCGTCGGCGCCCGGTTTGACGATCGCATTACGGGACGCCTAGACGGTTTTTCGCCGGGATCGTGCAAGATCCATATCGACATTGACCCGTCGTCCATCAACAAGAACGTCCGCGCCGATATCCCCATCATCGGCGACGTTGGCTACGTGCTGCAGGACATGCTTGCGCTTTGGAAGACGCAGGCCCCGAAGATCGACAAATCGGCGCGGACCGCGTGGTGGAAGCAGATCAACACGTGGCGCAAGCGGAACTCTCTCGCGTATCGGCCTTCGAAGGATGTCATCCTTCCCCAGATGGCGGTTGAGCGAGTCTACGCGCTGACAAAGGACCGCGATACCTACGTGACGACCGATGTTGGCCAACACCAAATGTGGGCGGCTCAGTTCTATCATTTCGAGGAGCCAAACCGTTGGATGACCTCCGGTGGGCTGGGAACGATGGGCTATGGTCTGCCGGCCGCGATCGGTGTGCAGCGGGCCCATCCCGACTCGCTTGTCGTCTGCATTTCCGGTGATGCGTCCGTTCTGATGAATGTGCAGGAAGCATCGACGGCTATTCAGTATGGCCTGCCGGTCAAGATCTTCGTATTGAACAACCAGTACATGGGTATGGTGCGCCAGTGGCAGCAGCTCCTGCACGGCAATCGCCTGTCGGAAAGCTACACCGAGTCTCTGCCGGACTTCGTCAAACTCGCGGAAGCGTACGGCTGGACAGGCATTATCTGCGATCATCCCGCCGACCTTGACGATGCCATCACGAAGATGATCGAGACACCCGGGCCGGTCTTTTTCGATTGTCGTGTCGCAAATCTCGAAAACTGCTTCCCGATGATCCCATCCGGCAAAGCGCATAACGAAATGCTGCTCGGCGAAGAGGTGTCGGACGAAGACATTGACACGGCCATTGATGAAGAGGGCAAGGTGCTCGTGTAAGCACGGACCGTCCTGCTTCGCATGTCTAAATCTGTACCGGAGGCCAGTGTTGTGATGCATCTCACGCTTGGCAACAAATGCTATTCGTCCTGGTCGTTGCGACCATGGATTTTGATGAAGGCGCTGGGCATCGAATTCACGGAAACGGTGTTGCCGTTGAACACGGACACCTTTTACGCCGACATTCGAAAGGTCTCCGCCGCAGGCCAGGTGCCCGTCTTGACGGATGGCGCGGTGACCGTTTGGGAAAGCCTGGCAATTCTGGAGTATCTGGCTGATCGGCGGCCGGACTTGCCGGTGTGGCCAGCCGACCCAATTGCGCGAGCCCATGCGCGGTGTATTTCCGCGGAAATGCACTCTGGCTTTCGGGCCCTGCGGAGCGCATGCCCGATGAACCTGGGTAAGCGCTTTGCGACCCGTGATCGCGGTGCTGACGTGGCG
>JBCDAH010000163.1:0-9032 GCA_039186015.1 Pseudomonadota bacterium | reverse complement strand
CCCGTCACGAACGGCCTCATCGCACTCCGTCTCAAGTCCGCTGTTGTCGCGAAAGTTCACAAACACCGTATCGACCGGTTGGGCCCCGGACGCGACCGCGGTCATCAGGCAAAGATCCCGCGCAAGTCGGAACGGTGAGGTTAGCCGGCCCGCCGGATCGCGAGACGACATGGCACCGAGTTCGGCGGACAGATCCTCACAACCCCAGGAGAACACCGTCATCCGCGGGCTGATGCCGACGTACGTTTCCATTCGTAGAAGCGAGATTGGAACTTCCGTCGCAATGGGCAGGATCTGTGTCTGCCCGTGCCTGAGCCCAAACCGGGTCTCGAGCTTGCCAAGTGCGACCGACAAGCTTGCGACGTCGTCGCCCGACGTTGACTTCGGCAGCATGATGCCGTCAGGCGCAGCGGCCATGACCGTCGTGAGATCATCTTCCCAGTGTGCGGTATCGAAGGCATTGATACGCACCCAAAACATCACCGGCGCGGCGCGAACGTCTGGGGCTCGCAGAAACTCAGCGACCATAGTGCGAGCGATACCCTTTCGGTCCGGGCCGATCGAGTCTTCCAGGTCAAAGATCAGGGCGTCGGCGCCAACGCCGAGGCTCTTTGCAAGTTTCCGCTCGCTGTCACCAGGCACGAAAAGAAGTGAGCGCATTCCTATCTCTCTTGTACAACATGCGTCGCGGCCGTACGTGCCCCAATCATCCGACGGCTTTATCTGTGGGTCTCTTGAGCATAAAGGCCTGGCGACGGCATTCCGCGACGAGCACATCGTTTTGATTGTAGCCGCGGTGCATGAATTCAACGATGCCCGCATCAGGGCGAGATTTGCTTTCACGCTTCGACACAACTTCCGTCGAGACGCGAATGGTATCGCCATGGAAGACCGGGTGCGGAAAGCGCACGTCGGTCATGCCAAGGTTGCCTATGGTTGTGCCGACCGTCGTATCGCCAACGGAAATGCCGATGATCAGCGCAAGCGTGAACAGGGAGTTGACCAACGGCTGGCCCCACTCCGTCGTTGCGGCGTAGGCATGGTCGATGTGAAGCGGCTGGGGGTTCATCGTCAGGCAGGAGAAATGCATGTTGTCCGCTTCCGTCGCGGTACGCCGGATCGGGTGCTCAAACACCTGCCCAACTTCGAATCCTTCATAGTAGAGACCCGACATGCGTCCTCTCATTCCTGTGCCGCGACAGTGCTTATAACTTAGGCAGGCTCGGGCGCAGCTGCAAACGCGGTACGCTGCCAGTTTCCCACTAATATCGGAATTGCTCCGAAAGAATACGCTCGTCCAAGTTGTGTCCGGGATCAAACAACATCAGCAAGTCAATATCTTGGGCTTCCTGAACGACCACCGAGATGACAGAGCGCGTTTCGTCGTTATCGGCGACTGCGCTGACGGCGCGTTTATCTGCCTCGCGCACGTCGATTCTCACGCGTGCGGCATTTGACACAAGCGCGCCGCGCCACCGCCTTGGCCGGAAGGGGCTGATCGGCGTCAGCGCCAGAAGCGGGGCCTCGATCGGCAAGATCGGACCATGCACGGACAGATTGTAGGCGGTTGATCCAGCGGGCGTTGCGACAAGAACGCCATCGCAAATGAGTTCCTCCAACCTCACCTTGTCATCGACGGAAATCCGCAGTTTTGCCGCCTGATGCGTTTGCCGGAATAGGGAGACCTCGTTGATGGCCAGCGCGCTGCTTTGGTTTCCGTCAGCGTCTTCGGCCTGCATGCGCAGCGGGTGAATCCGCGTCATCTCAGCGGCCGCCAGCCGCTCCAGCAAGTCGTCTTCCTGGTATTCATTCATCAGGAACCCGACCGAACCGCGATTCATCCCGTAGATGGGGATCGCCCGCCCCATGAACTGGTGTAGCGTCTGCAACATAAGCCCGTCCCCGCCAAGGGCGACCACAACGTCAGCCGCTTGCGGATCGACATGATCGTATCGCTTGATAAGCGTTGCATATGCGGCGCGCGCCTCGTCGTGATCGCTGGCTACGAATGCGATCTTTTCGAATGTTTTGGGGCGCTCTGTCATGGTGCGTAGCTATGCTTGTCGCGGTTCTAAGGGGGAGTGTGCGCGCTAGCATGGCAGCCTGGCAAGCCGCTATGCTGGCCGGCTGCATCTTATCCGGTGAAATGGGAGCGTAAGCGTGCCGACATCTCCAGACGCTGTCTTGATCTATATGACGGCCCCGAACCTGACCGTGGCCAAGGATCTTGCTGGGCATCTTGTTGCCGAACACCTGATTGCGTGCGCGAACGTGCTCCCCGGCATGACGTCGGTCTATCGATGGAACGGTCAAGTGGAAACCAGCGACGAAGTTGCCGTGATCTTAAAGACCGGTGCGGACCGGGTCGCAGATGTGGTTGCCGCCATAGAGGCCCGTCATCCCTATGACACGCCTGCGGTGGTTGTTTTGGACGCTACCGGCGGATCGGCCGCATTTCTTGCCTGGGTCGCGGAGGAGTCTCGACCGGTGTGAGCGCGCAGCAGGGTGCGCTGCATCCGAAGTGCGGCCTCTAAACCGCGCCCTCGATCATTTCATAGATATCGTCGGTCTCGGCACGTGGAATGATTGCGCCGCGATGCTCGATGACCCGGGCCGCCAACTGATGTGCAAACCGTGCCGCGTCCTCCGGCGTCTTATTGCGCAGGCGTGCGGCAACATAGCCGGCATTGAACGCGTCGCCCGCCGCAGTCGTGTCGACCGGCGACTGCACGGCTTCTGGGAGACTCCAACTCAGAGTGCCGTCGCTTCGTATGAGGGCTGGGCGGTAGCCACTCTTGACGACGATTTCGCGCGCGCCGAAATCTTGAAGCCGGTCGGCCGTACGTTCCGGAGCGGTATCGCCCCAAAGGACGTGCTCGTCATCGAAGGTCGGCAGGGCAATGTCGGCCAGGCGCCAGAACCGCGCGAATACCTCACGTGCCTGGTCCCGATCCTTCACCCAGGCGCGCGGGCGGAAATTGCTATCCATCGCGATCTGGGCACCGGCGGTCTTTGCGGCCTTCAAGAGTTCGGCGAGCGCATCGCGCCCGCTCTCATCCAGAATGGATAATGTCACGCCGGAGATGTAGACGATCCCTGCCTCTGTGACGGCGGCATGCAACGCCTTGCGATCAACATATGCGAACAGTTCACGCGCCGGGGCCCGATCGCGCCAGTACCAGAATGTCCGTTCGCCTGATGCATCGGTTTCGATCATGTAGAGGCCTGGCATGCGATCGGCACACCGTGCAATCAGGCGCGTATCGATACCTTCAGCCTCAGCACGCGCCACAATCCCATCGCTGTATTGATCATCGCCAAGGGCTGTGACGTATCGACTTGTCACATTGCGCATACGGGCAATGTACGTGGCGGTATTGAACGTATCTCCACCAAACGAGAGCGAAAACTGCCCGGTATGCGTGCGGGCGAGTTCAACCATGCACTCGCCGATACAAATAACAGTAGGAGTCATGCGAAAGGCGGTCCTTGCACGTGAGGCTGATTGGTGCGCCGACTCGGACAGCATTGGTCGATCAAGACTGCAAGGCTAATGCGCCCAACCGATAATGGCTCGGTCCGGCCAGCTCTGCTACCATCCGTGGAGCTGCGTGAAAAAGCGCGTCGCGCTGAAGCGGCGCTTTCGCGCGACGCGAATGCGGGACGCACGGCGACGCGCCTGATGGCGTGCCACACGTTGGTGTCTGCGCGCGCGTACCCGTCTGACTTTGCGCCGCAGTGCACGTCGCACGGGCCGAATTGTTGGGGCTTTAGCCGCCGGCTGGCCCGACGTCGTGTCACCAGGTTGAACCTCTCGTGACAGTGCTGCGTGTCGCGCAGATGTGGTCATGGGATTCTTGGCCGGCAACGTGGGGTGCAATGCCGCCGTCGTTATGCTTATACGACGCTCGATCGACGTTTCGCTTGGCTCAATTGGACTACTTGCTGCAGTTCGCGTCAGCGCCGGCTGCGGCAGGGCGTTGCGCTCAGCCGTCGTCCGGGCCTGAACTCGGTTAGCAGGGCGCGTCGCGACGACTGTTGACGGATCAGGTACAGGCCGCGATGCACACGCTCGGTCGGGATGGTTCTGCATAAGAGCCAAAAGGATGTAATCCGGTCGGTCATGCGGGAGCACGGCGTTAGCGGCGCGCACAAATGCGCGCATGGCTTCAGCGGTCTCAGCTGTCCATTTGCCATGCGTCCGCCCATGATAGCAGCCAGATCGTGTGAGCTCGGTCTGCAGGTCTGTGATCAGTGTGCGTTCCGCTGTTCGGCCTTGCGGCTGTACAGTCGCCGTCACGTCTGACCTGGCGACGTTATGGGGCGCGTTGTCTGTCGACGCCGAGTGTCCGTGTGCGAGACTGCCGGGCGCGTAAGGCGAGTTGGTGCTGGCCTCGCGCCATGGCAGGGAGGAAATGTCAGACGGGAAGGGAGATATGATCTGTTTGGGCGCCACCGTCATGTCGTAAGCCACGCCACGATCGCCCGGTAACAGAAGAACGCAAACCACCGATGCCGTCGCGAGCATTGTGACCCATATACGAGGTCTGACCATCTGACTTCCCCCCTACGCTTTCGGTCAGCCGTGGCGATGCCCGTAGCCGTTGGACCTCACGCACGCAACATGATTGACCTGAGCGAAGGGTTCGCCGAGGCCAATGCCTTGAAAAGGAATAAAGATATCTTGTCGCATCGGCAACATCCGCGGTTCCATTGGCGACGCGCCCGACCGCATCAGGTGGGCGGGTGTTGCGATTGAGGCGTCGCGCGGCAGGGGAAGCCCGTGTCGTGAGTATCTGTACCTGTGGGCAACTCGCCGGCTGTGGAAACCGGAAGCGCGCTGTCGCGTGCCCGGGCCACGACTATTGCGTTGCAGAAACGCGACATTCTAGTTTGTCTCCGCGGATATTCGCGTTGTCCCAGCCTTTTTTCTCCCCGAATCACGTACGCAAAGATTGCGGGAAATTGAAGCTTCGCTAGTTTTGCATTGTTCATCCACATTTTCGATCACAATCCACAGGGCGGTAGCTAGCGGCGACACGTTCTGCGGTTTTCGAGTCGAAGATGCGCGCCGGACATTCTGTTCGGAGTCTATTTCTTGTCGACGGTGTTGGCACTTGAACACGCGCTTGTGCCTTGCTCAGAACTGACCGTTCGGCCTGGATAGCTTGCTTGGGTTGCTCTGCCCGGGTGCGCGAGACCTGTTTCCGCAAACAAAGAAACCTGCGCTTCTGATGTCATGCGTTTTAGCGCGATAAAACGGGACTGTCCGCAATGCGACACGCTTTGGGCGTACTCGGCGTCATGGCGGCCGGCGTCCTCCTCGCGGTATCGGCCGCGATGAACTGGCGCTTCGGCTACCAGTTAGGGACGACCGAGCTAGATGGGCTCATATACGGCTCAGCTAGTGCGGCGGCTGACTGTCTTAAGGCGCTCGTGCCTTTTTTCATCTTCGCCGCAATACGAAACCGGATGTGGTCCCAGGCGGCCGCATCAGCCGTGGTTTGGCTCGTCGTGACCGCGTACTCGCTCACGTCGGCGCTTGGCCACGCCGCGTTAAACCGTCAGGAATCGACGGGGCAACGTGCCGCGCAGGCGACTGCTTACCAACAACTGACCGCTGATCTTAAGCGGGCCCAGCAACAATTGAGCTGGGTGCCTCAACACCGACCGGCAGCCACCGTCATGGGTGAGATGTCCGGCAAGGAGGCGCAGCGGTATTGGAAGTGGTCCAACGGTTGTACAACTGTCAGAGGAAGTCGTACGCGACGCTTCTGCCAACAGTACAACGCGCTGAAAGCTGAGCTTGGCTCAGCCAATCAGGCAGCGAAGCTCGAGCAGCGCATTGCTGCGTCGCGAGCGAAGCTTGCCGAATTCAAAGGGGCGGGCCATGGCGCTGCAGACCCTCAAGCTCACATCCTCGCCAAGCTCACCGGCGCGTTCATGCCCGGGATCTCGGTTGAAGATGTTCAAATGGCACTGGCGATCTTCATCGCGCTTCTCTTGGAAGTTGGCTCTGGCCTCGGGTTGTACATTGCCTTCTCGCAATGGCGCTTGAACCCGGTTGCTGCAGCCGTCGCGGTGACACCAACGGCCGTGCCGTTGGCCAACAAGGCCGAAACCGCTGTCACCGAGGTGACGCCGGTTGTAACTGACGAAACCGTTGAGGGAGCGAATGACAACCCAACAGAGGTTATCGAAGAGGTCGCAAATGAGACGCCACGCCTTACTGCACCTCAGTCGGACGTAGAACGCTATCACAAGGAACGCATTGAATGTCAGGATGGCTCAAGCCTAACAGCAACAGATCTTTATGAAGACTACTGTGCTTGGTGTGAAGAACAAGACAAGGAGCCACTTGCACTTCCTACGTTTGGTCGAGAGTTTGGTGATCTTGGAGTTCAGAAGGCGAAAATCGCCGGTCGCGTACGCTATATTGGTGTAGCGTTGCACAAAAGGGCTGCTGGCACGGAGGATAAGAACGTGCCCGCCTTCAGCTCCAAAGCCGCGTAAGCGCGGCCTCATAAATAAAAAGGGTCGCTTCGGCGGCCCTTTTTTGTTTTTAGATGCGGGAAAGCCCGGCGATGCCGTGTTTTCCCGTTTTTGTTTTATCGAAGTTGACTAATTCACACCCCATGTAAATGCCGCCCTATTCGACAAGGGCGATATCGCCGAACGTCACTTCGCCTTTGCCCGTTCGAACATTATGCAGCGTGTCGCCGATTTCATTCAGGACCTTCTGCAGTTCGGCGCCGTCATAGGCGATGAAAAACCGGCTCTGATGTTCACGGCCGCCGACGCAGTCGTAAAGGACTTTGCGGGCGTCCGATTCCGGCAGGCTCTCATAGTCATCTGCATGGTTCAGGCCGAAGCCAACCGCGAATACCATGACGTTTCTCTCAGGCGCGCGCATAGCGTCGCAGAGTTTTCGCGCATCAGCTCGTGCCTTGTTGCACGGGCCCTTACCCGTACATGTTCCGTCATGGTGGACCGTATAGTCGCCGTCCGTCATGAGAACGACAGCCTTTAGACTGGTTGGTTCGGTCGCGACATAGTTGCGGCGCTCGATGCCCCATGTCTGCGCGACGTCCGGCGCGATCGTGTACCAGGCCCATGCGGTACCAAGCTGTCCGGCGGTCCCTCCCGTCAGCTGAATGTCCTTTGCGGCACCTCGATTAATAAGATCTCTCGGGTCTCCGGTTCTGAGGTTCATGATCTTTGTGGCAAGCTTTGCCTTGCTGCTTGTCAGTGGAAGGATGGCTTGCGCCGGTGTGCGGCAATAACTCAGAGGCTCGGCGGATTTGTAGCGACTGCCGACAAACTCATCGTTGCTGTCTGAGAGAACGAACTGCTGAGCGGATGACGGATCAGAAAACCGATCGGAGTCGACCCGGTCTGTGACGCAATCCATCAGGTTTTGTCGCCCCAGACGAATGGGATCGCCTGTGAAGCGGCTAATGAGCGACTTGTCGAGTTTTACGTGGGTCGAGAACGGCACGATCGACATACGAACCTTTGAGTTCTCGTCCTCCGGGAGAATTCGGTTGAGAAAGTCGCATGCCGCGACCTGAAGCGCGCCGAACTTCGTGCCATCGGATACGGCTGCGCATGCGCCCGGCATCGTTACGCTGGACAGCGAAGGATCAGGGTCACTCATCGAGCCGCTCAAATCAACCATAAGGGCGACGTCGAGCGTTTTTTCCCTCGATTCAGTGGATGGGGTGTACCCGATCCGCGGGCCGGCCTTGGCGACAACGGTTACCGGAATAGCGTCAATACCTATGAGGTTCAGTAACCCTGCTGCAACGGCGGCGCCAGCTGTTGCGGTCGCTGTCGCGTCGCCCGGGCTTACGGAAACGGCGACGTCGATGTACCCGGGCCGAGACTCCTTTCGGACCTGTGTACCGTCGCCGACGGTGATGAGTGAGCGCGATGTGCCATCCGACGAAAGCTGCACAATGGCGAGATTGAGCATTTGATCTCGCGCTTTCGACGGATCACCTGATTGTTTCAGAGATCTCGCGCCGGCAAGTGCGACGGAATCGACCACGTGCTGCAATCGCGCGTGCATCGTCATCGCCTGACCGACATGCACGGCAGCGGCTGCAACGACGATCAAGATCGCACCAGACAAAGCAAACAACACTGCAATCGTGCCGCGCTGATCATGGAGGAACCCATTCACTGGAACACGTTGTTTTTGGTTTACGCACTGCATGTTGGTTTGGCCTCCGGTCTTAGATCTCGGTAGGCTTAATGAAAAACAGCTTGCTGAATGTTTATCACGAGGCGCATACGGATGAATTTTATCCGTAATGTGATGGTCTTTTCGCGTATGCTTTATCTGACGTTGGCGCCTGTACCAATTCGGGGCAGGACATTCTCTTGACGTCGGCAGACCGCGTTCCCCGCGCCAATGGCTGCAGCTCTTGCCCGATCCGGGGGAGCACCCACATACCAAGTTCCGTATAGGTTTGGAGGACCAGATGAACGCTGACGAACAGAACCTGATCCGCGGCCTGTTCGACCGGATGTCGGGTGTCGGCCCGGTGGAAAAAGATGCGGAAGCAGACGCGTTGATTCGAGATTTGGTCGCGCGCCACGGCGACGCGGCGTATTTGCTGGTGCAGTCTGTGCTTGTCCAGGAGCAGGCGCTGCAGAAAGCAGACGAACGCATCAGGGATCTACAAACGCAAGTTGACACGCTGGAGAAGCGGGTTGCGCAGCCTGAAGCGGTGCGGACCGGTGCTGGCGGTCACAAGAGTTCCGGCTTTCTCGGTTCGACTGGCAGCGTGCCAAGCGCGGGCGCGGCGCGCGCATCCAGCGGTTTCGGTTCGGCGGCGCGCGAACAGCGCCGGGAAGACGCCCAGCCAGCCAACCGCGGTGCGTCGGGTGGTTTCATGGCGCAGGCGATGACAACCGCTGCAGGCGTGGCGGGCGGCATGCTGCTGGCGAATGGGATATCGAGCTTGTTCAGCAGTGGTAGCGCGTCGGCCGCAACACCCGATGCGGGCTCGGCGGCTGCTACAGAT
>JBCDAH010000162.1:0-9178 GCA_039186015.1 Pseudomonadota bacterium | reverse complement strand
GAACACAACGAACCGCATTCGTAATTAAGCAATTGGTGAGCTCCAGACCATCATCGGCTCGAGCCGCGTATGATCCGCGCGAAAAGCCGAACTCACCTAAGGTCGCATAAAGCAAGTCACCGGCATAATCACCCGTAAACGGTCGCCCCGTCCGATTCGCGCCCTTTAAACCAGGTGCCAGACCAACAACAAGAAACTCCCCATCGACGTCCCCAAATGAGGGAACGGGCGCATTAAACCACTCAGGCGCGGAGTTTCGGTGCGTGTCTCGGAACGTCGCGAGGCGAGGACACAGCTGACAGTCTGCGTTCGGCGCAACAGCCGCAGGTTCAGGTTCATTCAGTCGCGTCATGACACATGCTTTCATTGCAGACGTCTTGACGGGGTTTTAGCGCATCGCAATCTCACGGCTCAATGCGGAGTTCACAGGTCTGCGAAGAAAAGCATTCTGCAACGCGAGGCGCTCCACAACGAAAGCGCGACCGTCACAAGGAGGTCGCGCTTTCGTTGATCGGATTTTATGCCACGAGCGCTTCGCCATGAGCCTTGGGAAGCAGAGAGCCTTGGGGGAAGTCGAGATCGCCTGAAAGCAAAGAGCACCAAGGAGCAGAGACGCCGTGACATGTCCGCGATCCGCGGTGCTGCGTATCAGTCGACTTCACTCAGATCGTCTTCGTCCTGCTCAAGCCGTGCGGGCTGGTCAATTGGCCGGTCAGACCCGCTTGCCGGAGCTTGCGCGCCGCGCCGCCCCGTGAACCCACCAACGCGCTCAACCCGCGGCGACCTTCCAGACGACGGATCGCGGCAAATCGCGGTTTCAAGATCGGCAAGGTCGATGAATTGATCCGCTTGCCGGCGCAACTCATCTGCAACCATTGGCGGCTGGGTTTGCAGCGTGGACACGATACTCACGCGCTTGCCTTCCGCTTGGAGCGTTTCGACAAGGGCCCGGAAATCACCGTCCCCTGTGAAGATCACCACGTGGTCCAGCGAGCGGGACAGCCGCATGGCGTCCACCGTGAGCTCGATGTCCATATTGCCCTTGACCTTCCGACGCCCCATCGAGTCCGTATACTCTTTGGTCGGCTTGGTCACCATTGTGTATCCGTTATAATCCAGCCAATCAATCAGAGGCCGAATTGACGAATACTCCTGCTCTTCGGCAATTGCAGTGTAATACAATGCCCGAACGAGTTGGCACTTCTGGCGGAAGAAAGACAAAAGTCGCTTATAATCTATATCAAAGTTGAGCGCCTTTGTCGCCGCATAGAGATTCGCGCCGTCGATGAAGATCGCGAGGCGCTCTTGTTGATAGAAGTGCATTCAGTCCTCTCTACATAAGTAAGGCAATCGTCGCCTCGAATTAGGTCACCCCCGAGCAATCGACTAAGCGAAAGCGGAATTAGGAACGCATCCTGATCATTCGAGTGTGCCAGAACCCGCGGGCCTAAAACAGACGTGCACGGAAAAAACACTTTTTGCTAATTGAGCAGAAAAGGGGTCCATGCTGATCGATATTAGAAGCTGATCCAGGTGTACCAAAGGGTTTTTATTCAAGGCACTCAAAACGCCTATATGCCGACGAAAATTTCCGAATTCCTGCTATAAATTCATATATGTGAGTTCGACAGTGCCGACAAGAGGCGCTGGCTGGTTTTGAACTACGCCCTAACCAACGACGCGATATATGCTTAATCAGCTGACGGATTAAAATGTCAATTTTGTGGCTGCGTTTTATCTGTACGCAATCGTGTGCAATCGGCGGCAGCCGTAATGCGGGACGCCCTCAAAACATGCCTTGTGGATGCATATCTGCTCCAATCCGTTGCTGTTTGGCTCACGTGGGGCTGGAGGTAACTCTGACTTGAGAAAATGTGGGTTGGTCTGACGATGTGCGTAAGTTTGCGACTTTGTGTCACGTCGTTATTAGTGGGCTTGCGAAACGGATATGACATCCGCGCGTTGGCATCGATTTGTGGACAAGTTCATGATCCGGCGCCGTCCGGAGACTAGCAGCACGACAGCACCGCGGCAGTTGAGAGTTCGGCTCTGAACGGCGTTCGTGGCTGTTGCTTGGTTCTGGAGCACGTGTTTGCGAAAAGGTCCGGTGCCGTGTGCATTGTCGCTGTTACACGCCCGCGTAGTATGCTAAGCTAGATGTTAATCCTAACACGTTGCGGCGGATGTGACATGGCAGAGCTGGCGATCTGCCCGATGAAGCGCCGCTAAACCGCAGAGCGAAACGAAGGCCCGACACTTATGGCACGTGTGACCGTAGAGGACTGCATCGACAAGGTTTCGAATAGGTTCGAGCTTGTGCTTCTGGCGGCGCATCGCGCGCGCGCGATTGCCAGCGGCAGCCCAATGACGGTTGCGCACGAGAACGACAAGAATCCCGTCGTGGCTTTGCGGGAAATAGCAGATCAAACGATCCCGCCCGAGGACATGAAGGAAAGTCTCATCCATTCCATCCAGAAAAACGTGGAAGTGGATGAGCCGGAACAGGAAGCAGCACCGCTGTTGTCCAGTGAGCGGCGTGGCCCGATCCTGGGTCGCGACACGCAGATGTCGGACACACACGTTGACGTTATGACCGAAGAGCAATTGCTGCGGGCGATGGAGAGCCTAACGCCGACTGAGCCTTCCGCTGCTCTTGGGAGCACAGGAGGATCGCGCGGTTCCCGCTAAACACGCGGGTCTCACCGGGGAATTGGTCGCCATCGGGGGCAAAAGGGATTGATTTGGGTGCTGCACGGCACGTCTAGGTCGGGAAACTCACGGGTCATACGATCTCGGATCAAGCCGTGTTGAAGCATTTGGTTGATGCACAGATTGCGTGAAACGGTGGTACTGGCAAGGAGGAGCTGCCGCAATTGATGCGTCAGTACGAACTCGTCGAGCGGGTGCTGGCCTATGATCCCGCAGCCGACGAGGCATTGCTGAACAAGGCCTATGTTTATGCGATGAAGGCGCACAGCCACCAGCGGCGTGCGTCTGGCGATCCTTACTTTTCGCATCCGCTTGAAGTTGCGGCCATTCTTACCAACCTCAAACTCGACGATGCGACGATCGCGACGGCATTGCTTCATGACGTGATCGAAGATACTGAGGCGACGCGTGCCGAAATTGACGAGATCTTCGGCACCGAGATTGGTGAGCTGGTCGAAGGCTTAACGAAGATCCGGCGCCTCGACCTTGTTTCGAAACGCACAGAACAGGCCGAAAACGTCCGCAAGTTGCTCCTCGCGATTGCGAGCGACGTGCGGGTCCTGCTCGTGAAGCTGGCGGATCGCCTGCACAACATGCGAACGCTGGCGTCCATGAAACCCGCCAGCCGAGCACGGATCTCTCAAGAGACACTCGACATTTATGCGCCGCTCGCCGGGCGGATGGGTATGCAGGCGATGCGTGAGGAGCTGGAGGATAACGCCTTCAGATGGCTGCATCCGGAGGCTTACGAAACGGTTTCGCAGCGCCTGCGCACCATTCGTGGCCGCAGCGGAGATCTGGTGGAGTCGATTCGCACTGCGCTGGCTGAACGGATGCATGCGGCCGGTCTTTATGGAGATATCACGAGCCGAGAGAAGCGGCCGTATTCGATCTGGCGCAAAATGGAGAACCGCAACATCTCGCTGGAGCAGTTGTCGGACATCTACGGTTTCCGGATGATCGTTGAAACGGTGGACGACTGCTATCGCCTGCTTGGCGTGGCTCATTCGGCGTGGCCTGCCGTGCCCGGTCGGTTCAAGGACTACATCTCGACGCCGAAACAAAACGATTATCGCTCGTTGCATACGACGGTTGTCGGGCCCGGCCATCAGCGGGTCGAGCTTCAGATCCGTACGGAACGCATGCATGAGATCGCGGAATACGGGATCGCGGCACATTCAGCATACAAAGACGCGAAAGCGGTCAATGGTTTTCGAGACCCGGCATCTGACATCGGTACGGCTGGCAGTGATGTCGGTCCCTATGCACGTCTCCGCCGGCTAGTGGATACGTTGCTCGAGGGGAATACGCCGGAGGTCTTTCTGGAGCACACAAAGCTTGAATTGTTCCAGGACCAGGTCTTTTGCTTCACCCCCAAAGGACGGCTGATTGCGTTGCCTCGCGGCGCAAATCCGATTGATTTTGCCTATGCCGTCCACACGGATATCGGCAATTCCGCCGTTGGCGCGCAGATCAACGGGCGCCCTATGCCGCTGACAACACCGCTGGCAAATGGCGACGAGGTTGTCGTCCTGACCAAGGACGGGCAAACGCCGCCATTGGCCTGGGAGCAGGTCGCTGTGACGGGCAGAGCGCGCGCGGCCATCCGTCGTGCCGCGCGGGAGGCCATTCGGAAACAGTATAGCGAGTTGGGGCGTCGCTTGCTGCAATCTGAACTGATGCGGCTGGAACGCGAATATACCGACGCCGACTTACAAGCGGCTCTGCCGCGCCTGGCAATTGACAATATCGATGATGCTCTGGCCGGGGTCGGGCGCGGCGAAATCAATACGGATGACGTCGTGCGGGCCATCGCACCGGATGTTGCGATCTCACGCACAACACCGCGCTTCCGCCCGCGTAATCGGTACGACCATGGTCAGGGTCAGGAGGGCTGGTTCAACCTTGCAAAAGTCATGGGGCTGAAGTTTCGTGACACCTCATCCGTTGAGGAGGCGGGGCGCCCGGCCAGTGTTCCAATTCGCGGCTCGCAACACGATGTTCCCGTTAAGTTTAGCCCGGGTGGGGCGGTTCCGGGGGATCGGATCGTCGGTGTTCTCATCCCGCAGGACGGAATCCGGATCTTCCAGATCCACGCGCCGCAACTGAGTGAACACGAGCATGATCGGTGGATTGATGTGACGTGGGACATTGATCCGGACAATCCGGAACGGTTCCTTGCGCACGTGTCGGTGACGGCGCGGAACGAGCCGGGCGCATTGGCCCGTATTGCGCAGGTGATTGGCGACAAGGACGGCAACATCGACACCCTGCGCATGGCCGAACGGGCTGCGGATTTTACGATTATGTTGCTGCAGGTCGAGGTTTGGGATCTCGCGCATTTGAATGCCATTCTGGCCGGCATTCGGGCGTTGCCGGTTACCAGTCGTGCGGAACGGGTCTTTGATGTGCCTGGTCGCGCCACGTCAGAAGCCTAACGAGCGCTCTTGTCTGATCGCTTATTGCGCCACACCTGTTTATCATCATGGCATGACTTCGATGCCCGGGCGGCCGAGCTGCGCCATGACTGAGGTCTGCGGTTCGACGTATTCGATTATGGGAGATTGATGTGTATCCATCCGGTCGCCAGCGTCTCGGCGTGAATATTGACCATGTTGCCACAATTCGTAATGCGCGGGGCGGGCGTCATCCGGACCCTGTGCGTGCGGCCTATGCTGCAATCAACGCGGGTGCCGACGGCATTACCGCGCACCTGCGTGAAGACCGCCGCCACATTCGCGACACTGATATCGAACAGCTCAAGCAAGGCCTAACGGCGCCGCTTAATCTCGAAATGGCTGCAACCGAAGAAATGCTCGCAATCGCGCTGCGACACGTGCCGCACGCATGCTGCATCGTTCCGGAGCGGCGAGAGGAACGAACAACGGAAGGTGGTCTTGACGTGGTCTCGGCGCAGAACGAGCTCCCACGCATCATTGGGCCGTTGCGCGACGCTGGCGTGCGGATTTCGTTGTTCATTGAGCCGGACCAAACGCAAATCGATGTGGCTCAGCAGTTGGGTGCCGCCGTGGTTGAGCTCCATACCGGGCGGTATTGCGAGCGCGCATTGGAAAATGATGCAGCCGGTGTGCAAGCCGAGTTGTTGCGCGTTGAAGCCGCTGCGGCCCATGCGGTCGGTGCCGGCCTTGAAGTGCATGCCGGGCACGGCTTGACGTTCAATACCGTTGGCGGCGTGGCGCGCATTCCGGAGATCGTTGAGCTGAACATCGGGCATTTTCTCGTGGGTGAGGCGATTTTTGGCGGTCTGGATCAGGCCGTCCGCCGCATGCGGGCGCTGATGGACGAGGCGCGTACGGAAGCGCTTGGAGCGCGGAGCGCCTAACAAATAGGGTTAGCCGAGTGATTTTGGGCCTGGGAAATGACGTCATTGACATTCGGCGGATCGAACGGACGCTTGAGCGTTTCGGTGCGCGCTTTCTTGATCGTTGCTTTACGCCGATCGAGCAGGCGAAGTGCGATCGTCGCGTGCAGCGTGCCGCCTCATATGCGAAACGCTTTGCCGCTAAGGAGGCCTGCTCAAAAGCTCTCGGGACCGGGTTGCGTCGCGGCGTGTTCTGGCGGGACATGGGCGTAGTGAATCTGCCATCCGGACGGCCGACTTTGAAATTAACCGGAGGTGCCCTCGCGCGGCTTGATGAAATGACACCGGCTGGCCATGTCGCCCGTATAGATCTGACATTGACGGATGATCACCCGACGGCGCAGGCAATTGTGATCATTTCCGCTCTGGCTGAGAAAGGCTTTGATCGTTAAATCCAAATGCGCTGCTGGGTCGCCGCGATCACGTAGCGGATTTGCACGCCAAAAGTTCAGGCGATATAGCGGGCCAGATGGCCATCAGGTCGCTGGTATGCTTGGGCCTAAGGAGAGAGAATGAGTCTCGAGAGCAAGACCGAGAAGCAGGAAAGCGTTTGGTGGGAGACGGTCAAGATCGTGGTCCAAGCGTTGGCTTTGGCACTGATCGTCCGTACCTTTCTTTATCAACCGTTCAATATTCCGTCTGGCTCGATGAAGTCGACGCTGTTGGTTGGAGATTATCTCTTTGTCTCCAAACTGTCGTATGGATACAGTAAACACTCATTCTACGGATTTGTTCCGTTCTCCGGACGGGTCTTTTCCGGCGATCCGGAACGCGGTGATGTCGTTGTTTTCAAGCTGCCGCGGGACAATGCCACGGACTATATCAAGCGGGTCGTTGGTCTTCCCGGCGACACCGTTCAGATGCGTGATGGTGTTCTCTATATCAATGGCAAGGCCATTCCGAAGGTGCCGGACGGTACGTTCGAGACGATCGACGACGACGGTCGTCGCGTCGTGATTGCGCGCTACAAGGAGACCTTGCCGAACGGGGTGAGCTATAAGGTTCTCGACGCGGAGCAGAATACGCCGGGAGACAACACCAGCGTGTTCACGGTTCCCGCAGGCCACTATTTCATGATGGGCGACAATCGAGACAACTCCACCGATAGTCGGTTCCACTGGGGCGGTGTCGGGTTTGTTCCCAAAGAAAACCTGATCGGCAGAGCCGACATCATCTTCTTCTCCGCAGCTTTTGACGATCCTGCCGCGTCCTGGTTCGCGTTCTGGCGCTGGCCATTCCTCGTGCGCTGGGGTCGGTTCTTCGATATCGTTCGCTAAACGCTCGTGGTCATTCGCAGGTCTAGAAAGTCTACCGCATTCGAGAAAGCCCTGGGCTACAAGTTCAAAGACCGGGACTTGCTGCAGCGTGCGCTGACACACGCGAGCGCGCGCGGCGATGGATACCGTGTCGACAATGAGCGGTTGGAGTTTCTGGGTGATCGCGTGTTGGGGCTCGCGGTGTCTGAAGCGCTTTGGCGGGCAGACCCGCTGCGCCGAGAGGGCGACATGGCGCGGCATTTCAACCGCCTCGTTCGGCGGGAGACGTGCGCTGACGTGGCCCGCACCATCAAGCTCGGGGATGATCTCATTCTCTCCGAGAGCGAGGCGGCGAGCGGCGGGCGGAGCAAAGACACGATTTTGGCGGACGCCATGGAAGCCGTGCTCGGTGCTGTATTTGTCGAAGCCGGATACGACCGGGTCAGAAAGACGATCTTGGCGTTGTGGGAAGATGGACTGGACGCTGTCGATGAAACTGCGCCGCCGGACCCGAAGTCAGCCCTACAGGAATGGGCGCAAGGTCGCGGCCATGCCTTGCCGCGCTATGCCGAGGTTTCACGCGAGGGCCCGGACCACGCACCCTCGTTTGTCGCTGAGGTTGCAATTGACGGGCTCGAGCCAGCGCAGGGAGCCGGGGCCTCAAAGCGTCAGGCCGAGCAGGTCGCAGCACGAACGATGCTGGAACGTTTGGGCGTATTGAAAGAGCCATCGCATGACGACCGCCAAAGCACCTGACAGCAACGATCCCGACGGTGGGCCTGGCGCGCAGCAAGCGGACGCGCAAGCGCAAGCCGACATCCAAGCAACGACCGACACCAAGTGCGGCTTCGTTGCCGTTATCGGCGCGCCAAACGCCGGGAAGTCGACGCTTGTCAACCTGCTCGTCGGAACCAAGGTTTCGATTGTCAGCCGCAAGGTCCAAACGACGCGCACGCAGATCCGAGGCATCGCCATCGAGGGGGCGGTTCAGCTGGTGTTTGTCGACACGCCGGGGATCTTCGCGCCAAGGCGCCGCCTCGATCGCGCGATGGTTGAGGCCGCGTGGTCGGGCACGTCTGAGGCTGACATCATTGTGCTTCTTATCGATGCTGCGAAAGGCCGCGATGACGAAGTCGACGCCATCATCGCAAAGTTGAAAGACAGTCCGGCGCCCAAGTTCCTTGCGCTCAACAAGGTCGACCGCCTCAAGAACAAGGCCGAGCTATTGGCGCTGTCTCAGTCCATCTTGGCGGATTGCGAGATGGATGATGTGTTTATGATCTCAGCTCTAACCGGTGATGGCGTGTCGGAGCTGCGCCAGGCGCTTGCAAAGCGCATGCCGGACAGCCCATGGCTCTACCCGGCTGACGATGTTTCGGATCTGCCGCTCCGGTTGCTGGCGGCCGAGATCACGCGCGAGCAGATCTATGATCGACTGCACCAGGAATTGCCCTACGCCATAACGGTCGAAACCACGTCCTGGGAGGAGCGGCGTGACCGGTCGGTGCGGATTGAACAGACCATATTCGTCGAACGGGAAAGCCAGCGCAGTATCGTACTGGGCAAGGGCGGCCATACGATTAAAGCCATTTCAAGTGCCGCGCGGCTGGCCATCTCCGAAATCGTCGAAGTGCCGGTTCACTTGTTCCTGTTCGTCAAGGTGAAAGAAAACTGGTCCGACGACCCGGAGCGGTATCGCGAGCTTGGCCTGCCTTTTCCTGATGGCGCATGACAGTGCGAGCCGAGGCGTGTCAGAAACCGTAACACGTGGAACCTGCCAGCGGGAGTTACAGGCACGGGATTAAGAGATGGAATGGAGCGATGAGGGTAT
>JBCDAH010000161.1:0-9211 GCA_039186015.1 Pseudomonadota bacterium | reverse complement strand
GCAAAGGATCCAAGTTTGACTGTATCAGTTGTCAAGAAGGTCATTATTGCAATTGAAAGAGATCCTCGTGTGTTTCACAACGATCGCTCACTTCACGACTCTGTAGCTCGGAAGGATTTGGGGGGATACTCGTATCCTCATGCTAAGGACTATGTGGGGTGGTATACTGGAGTCCGGCAAACGCTCGATTGTCCCGAAGAATCGCTCCTTCGCTTGCTCTATCAGATGTGGTGGGATGACAGTGTGCCAGGTCTGTTGTTCAAAGAGCATCATAAATATGAAGGCCGCAATAAACGGCATGACTTTTCGAAGGATGGGACAGTTGGTCTGCATCCTCGGAGTTCATTTGTTGAATTGCGATCCGACCGGCGAACACCAACAAAGTTGTTATCCTTGAATTCGGTCCACGTTGACAATAGACTCTGCCTTTATGGATTGGCCCAAGGTGTTCGCGACCAGAAGCCTAGTGCACTGGTTCCTTATAGTCGTCGTATCTGCCTGGTTTGGCAATCTCGTGACCTGATGGCGTCAATGTTTGATTTGGTGGGAGTGGTGCGAAGAGGTGATGCGGATTTCGGCGAGCTCGAAAAACAGCTTTCTAGATTTGAGGACGCCGCGGTCATTCCAACGTCCGAAGTCAAGGGAGTGGAATAATCAGAATTGCGATTTCTCATGTGAATGGAGATGGATTTGTTGATGAGTTGCTGGAAAACTGTGATTGGATTTTAGTTGTGTTGGTTTTTGAGTTGTGAAAATATTGAGCAGTCTATTGATTTGACTGGTTGCGCATATCATTTCAAGTTCTTGCGTGTAGCAGAGCGGCAGTGGAAGCTATACATTGAATTTTAAATCGATATAGGTTTGGTAAATAGTATTTTTGATTTTTAATGCCAGATTATTAGGTGGCCACTATTGCTAATATGGGCCATCTTCAAGAGCTCAAGAAAAGTTGTATTTTGGCACTGCGTAGCTTGATCCTCATCTGTGTTGAGATGGTCGGCAAACTTCTCCATCGCAGGAGAATTGAAGCCATGCGTCCTGCTTAGGACAACGTTGCCTGGCAACATCGATCTTGGTCCGGGATCCATGGGTTCAGCGCGTACTGGCGCATAGTAAACGCGTAACGCACGCCGGCCAGCCGCCGGCGCGCGCCGCGTCCCCCAGCCCCGCAACGCGCCGTCAAGCACTCCGATACAGCTTCGTCATGACGAACTCGCGGTGGCCGAGGGCTTCGGCGGCGGTGTTGCGGCCGTTGGATGTGCGCACAATCATGTCGATCAGTGCGTCGCCGGCGTCTTCGAGGGTCATGTCGCGGCGCAGAATGCCGGAGACGTCGACGTCGACGTGTTCGGACATGGTGCGGATCGTGCGCGGGTTGGCCGTGATCTTGACCACCGGCACGATCGGGTTGCCGATCACGTTGCCCTGGCCGGTCGGGAAGGTGTGGACGACGTAGCCGCCGGCGGCCATCAACGTCACGCACTCGGCCGCCGCGCTCGACGTGTCCATGTAATAGAGGCCCGGGCCGGACTGCGGCGCCTCGGCCGGATCGAGAATGTCGATATAGCGCGACGTGCGTCCAATCTTTTCGAGGTTGCCGAGCGCCTTTTCCTCGATCGTCGACAGCCCGCCCTCGATGTTGCCCTTGGTCGGCTGGCTCTCGGACAGGTCGTCGACCTTGTTGGCCTCGATCACGTCGTCCTGGTACGCCTTCCACATCTTGTACCAGCGCTCGCCGACCTCCTCGTTGACCGCGCGGGCCTTGCAAATGTGCTCGGCGCCGGTGATTTCCGAGGTCTCGCCGAAGCAGCCGTAGATGCCCTCCGGCAGCAGCTTGTCGTACATGTTGCCGACCGTCGGGCACGAGCCGAGGCCGGTCGTCGTGTCGCTCTCGCCGCACTTGGTCGACACCCACAACTCGGAAATCGCGCATTCCTCGCGCTGCAGTTCGGTGGCCGCGTGGACGAAGTCCTTGGCGGCGCGGGAGGCGTCCATGATGGTTTTCAGGTCGCCGTTCTGTTCGATCGAAAACCCGACCACCGGCTTACCGGTTGCGGCGATGCCATCGACAATCCGCTTGGTCCAGCCCGGCTCGATGCCGATCACCACGCAGGCCGCGACGTTCGGGTTCGCGCCGGTGCCGATCAATGTGCGGAAATGCAATTCGAGGTCGGCGCCGAACTGCAGGCGGCCGTAGGCGTGCGGCAGCGCGAGCGTGCCCTTGATGTTGTTGGCCACCGCTTCGCTGGCCGCGTTCGAAATGTCGTCGACCGGCAAGATCACGACATGGTTGCGAACGCCGACGCGGCCGTTCTCGCGGCGATAGCCTTGGAACGTCAGGTTCCCGTATTTCGATGACATCGCGTTATGACTCCCAAAAAGCGTGTGCGGGGTGGGCTGGGTTGGTTTCGGTGATGCGGAGCGTGATCGAGACCCGCAATCGGCAGCGCGGCGGGGTGGTGTGTCGGCGCGTGATCGTGCACCATCAAAAACCGCGCGCAGTCGGGGGACGCCGCCTGGCCTGGCGACTTGGCCTTGCGACCTACCAGCGCTTGGTCTTGAGGTTGTGGACGTGAACGTGGCCGCCCTTTTCGGCCGCGCCGGTCATCCGCCCGATGTCCTCGCCGTACTTGGTGACCGTGTCGCCTTCCGTGAGATCACTGAGTGCAACCTTGTGGCCGATCGGAATGTCGTGCCTGGCCAGCAACGTCAGCTCGCTGTTGTCTTCGGTCACCACGCCCAGCATCTCGGTGCCAGCCGTCAAACCCTCAACAACCACCACCCCGACATTGTCCTTCGGGCTGTGGACCAGGAATTGTGGAATTTTTCCCATGCAAACTCTCCAGTTCGGATTCACGGTGTGAGGATGATTTTCGGAGCCGACGCCACGCCGGTGTTGATCTCGTGGAACGCCGCCGCACCGTCACCGATATCGCGCACGTCAGTCCAGTCAAGCGCCCCCAGGCGGCCCGAGAATATCGCGTCTGCGGTATCGGCAAAGTCGGCAGCGGTGTAGGTATATGTTCCAATGAACGCGATCTCGTGAAGTGTCATGCGGCGTACGTCCAAGCCGCCTTCCCCATCGCCGAGCCCGATATGGACGATCGTGCCGCCCGGCCGGACAGCCGCACTTGCCGCACGCCGACTTGCGCTTAAGCCAACCGCATCGACAACAACATCGATGGTGCCAAGCACCGGTCCATCGTCGTCTTGGGGCGCGAAGACAGGAAAATCTCCAGCATTCCGCAGCGCGGGATGTCGTTTGGCATTGGTCTCGGCAATCCAGATTTCGCGCGCGCCGTGCATGCGGAGTACCAATGCGGCGCCGAGACCGATCGCGCCGCCACCGATCACCAACGCGGACCACTCTTCGATCGGCTTTGTGTATGCGTGTCGCGCAAGACGGACCGCATGCCACCCGCACGCGAGCGGCTCGCACAAGGCCGCGTGAAGCGGGTCCACGTGATCGGGCACCGCGACAAGGTTACGTGGCGGCATGACCAACTGCGCCGCGAAGGCGCCCTGTCGCGGCGGCATCGATATGATCTGACGCGTCGTGCAGAGATTGTCGCGCCCCGATCGACAAAATTCGCACGTCTGGCAGGCGACTAAGGGATTGATTGCTACGCGTTGTCCGGCGTTCGGCCCGTCGGCGATTTTACCGACGGCCTCATGCCCGAGGATCAACGGTGCCGGCCGCCGCTCATCACGTCCGTGCCAGGCGTGCATATCGGAACCGCAGATACCGCATGCCTCAATATCAATAAGGATCTCATCGGGGCCCGGCGTAGGCGCATGCATCTCGCTGAGTTCAAGCTGCTCCGGCCCCGTATAGACAAGCGCTCTCATTTTGCCGTGAAGCCTCCATCGACAAACAGCACCTGACCTGTGACGTAGGCGCTCGCGTCGGAGCAGAGAAAAACCAACGGGCCTTCGAGGTCGTCGAGACGGCCGTTGCGTCCAAGACAGGTTTGCTGCGCATTCCGCTCGGCGAGTGCCGCATCCGCGAAGACGGGCCCTGTGAGTTCGGTTGGGAAAAAGCCGGGCGCGAGTGCGTTGACAATCACGCCGTCTGCCGACCAAGCCTCCGCCATCGCGCGCGTTAATTGCTCAATGCCGCCTTTGGAGGCGCCGTAGGTAATGCCGCCGGGAAACGCGCGACGAGACTGCAGCGATGCGAAATTCACAATGCGACCCCAGCGCCGCTCCTTCATGGCCGGAGCCAGGGACTGCGCCAAAAAGAACGGTGCCGACAGGTTCAGTGCCAGCGTGCGATCCCAGCCATCATGCGTGACAACGTCTGCGGCTTCGCGCGTGTTGATGCCGGCGGCATTGATGAGGATCTGCGGCGGGCCAAACGGCGCAGATGCCTGCTCTGCGATTGCGCCGATCTCGTCCACCTTGCTCAAGTCCGCGACAAGAATCGCAGTCTCGCCGGAACAGGACTGTTGCCACTCCTGAAGCGCGCGCTCACGCCGCGCGACGGCGACAACGCGTGCGCCACGCTTGGCCAGTGCCGTTGCGGCTGCGCGCCCAAGCCCACTGCTGGCACCAGTGACACAGGCGACGCGTCCCGCGACATCAAACATGGCTCGCAATACCTCTGGCGCTAGATTTCATCGTTTGCCGATAGATCAAAATTCTGCCCTGGGAAGTATTTCGCCAATCGGACATCTGCTGTGCGGGCGTGACCTTCCATGCCCTCGAGCCTTGAAATTCGCGCCGTCGCTTCGGCAATCGGGCGCGCGCCCTCGCGCGTTGCCCGCTGCCACGTAACGACTTTCAGATACTTATGTACGGACAAGCCACCAGTGTAACGGGCGGCGCGGGATGTGGGCAGGACATGATTGGGCCCGGACGCCTTGTCGCCAAAGGCGACGGTCGTCTCTTCGCCCAGAAAGAGCGATCCGTAACAACGCAGCCGTCCGAGCCACCAATCGAGATCCTGCGCCTGTACGGTCAAGTGCTCCGGAGCGTATTCGTCAGAAAGTGCGGCCGCCTCTTCCCGGCTGTCGCAGACAACAATCTCGCCATAATCCCGCCACGCGGCCCGCGCGTTGTCACGGTTGAGATCCGGGAGACGCTCGATCAACTTCGGCACCAATACCAAGACGCGATCCGCAATCGCGCGGTCCGTTGCCACCAACCAGACGGGCGAGTTGTAGCCGTGCTCGGCCTGTCCAACGAGGTCAGCCGCGACGATATCCGCATCGGCCGTACCATCGGCAAGGATCAAACTGTCGGTGGGACCGGCCACCATATCGATACCAACACGACCGAATAAAAGCCGTTTCGCTTCAGCCACGAACTGATTTCCCGGGCCAACAAGGATATCGGCCGTCGGAACACCGAACAGCCCGAAGGCCATGGCCGCGACACCCTGGACGCCACCAAGCGCCAGGATTGTATCTGCGCCGCAAAGATCAGCGGTGTAGACGATCGCTGGTGAAATGCCCGTATCCGGACGCGGCGGCGAGCACGCCGCAATATGTCCGCAGCCCGCAACCTTTGCGGTGGTCACGGTCATGATCGCGGACGCAATGTGGCTATAGCGGCCGCCTGGAACGTAGCAGCCTGCGGCATTGCAGGGGATGCACTTCTGCCCTGCCACAAGCCCCGGCACGACTTCGACCTCGAACTCCTTCAGCGAGTCCTTCTGCGCTTCGGCGAAGCGACGCACATTGTCGTGGGCAAAGCGAATATCGTCCTTCAAGCGGCTCGGCACTTTTGCCGCGGCCTGCACGATCTCGTCCCGCGTCAGAACAATGTTGCCGTCGTACTTGTCGAACTTCGCTGCATAAGCGCGCGCGGCCTCTTCTCCGTTCTGCTCGATCTCACCCAGGATCGCTTGCACCGCGGCCTGATTGTCGCCTGCATCAGTCACGGCCGTTTTCGGTGCTTTCTTCAGGTAGTGATGCGCCATCGCCAGATCTTCCTATTGGACAAGTCTTCCTATTGGTAAGTCGCCGGCAGTAAAGCCGTTGAAATTGCGGGAACGTAGGCAATCAACAGAACGACCAGGAGCATGAAGACGACAAACGGAACGGCTCGCCATGCGATCCTGAGAATGGACTCGCCGGTGAGCCCGGACACCACAAACAAGTTGAGTCCCAGCGGCGGGGTAATAAAGCCAACCCCCAGCGCTGTAATCATCATGATGCAGAACTGGATCTCATTCATGCCGATCTCGTCAGCCAGCGGCTTCAAGATCGGTGCGAGAATAACGATGTTGGGCGTCGTCTCCATAACGCAGCCGGCTGTAATCAGAATGCCGATCATGAGGAGAATAAGGACCGCCGGCTCATTCGTGAGAGACGTAACAGAATAGACAAACCCTTGCGGCACACCCATCGTCGCCAAAGTTTGAGCCAACGGCAATGAAAACGCGATAATCGGCACAATGACGCCGTTGACTTTCGCGGAACTCACGAGCATCGACGGAAAGTCTGAAAGCCGAAGCGTTCCGAGAATAAAACCAAGACATATTGTTACGACAACCGCTGTCGCCCCCGCTTCCGTCGGCGTGAGTCGACCTGAGAAAATACCATGGAAAATGATACCCGGCACGATAAACGCATACCATCCGCGCGCGAGGGCGAAACCGATATTCGTCAGCCACTCGCCAAATGAAATCGCACCACCGTGCTCATAGGCATAAAGGCGGTTCACAACAATGTTCGTGATGAGGATGGACGTGAGAATCAGGAGGCCGGGGATTAGCGCAGCCTGAAACAGTGTGGAGGCCGAGATGCCGAGCACAAGGCCGATCACAATATACGCGATCGATGGCGGGATCAGGATGCCGGTGCATGCCCCCGACGCGACCAGCGCGCAGGCATAAGGGCGCGGATAGCCGGACTCGACCAGGCGATCGATCGTCATCCGCCCGACGGCCGCTGCACCGGCAGCATCCGAACCGGAAATCGCCGAAAACATGCCGCAGACAAGTACGGTCGCGGATCCAAACCCGCCCTTCGTCCAGCACGTCAGCGCTTCAGCAACGTCGAGGAACTTGCGGCTCAAGCCCGTGCGGACGAGCACATCGCCGGTCAGAATGAACAACGGAATCGCCGTCAGCGCAAACGCGTCAATGCCTTCGAACAAGGTCTCGCCGAGGAGGGAGAGCGGCAAGACCCCAGACAACACGAGCATCAACGATGCCGTTGCGCCAATACCGGCCCAAACCGGCACCCCAAGCCCGCACAGGACGACGAATAAAAGTACCGGACCGTAAAAGTCCCAGCCAAGCTCAACGTTGCCTTGTTGAAGATGCTGCCAAACCATGACTCAATCCTCAGTCAAACAACCGTTGGCCCTCGTAGACGTCGCGACCAGCCGCGAGGTCCTTGATGTCCCGGACAATGGACTGAAGCAATCGGAAAATCATAAGGGCGAAGCCCAGCGGAACAGCTGCCAGGAATAAAACCATGGACAGTCGCAATCCGTGGCTGACCGATCCGAATTTCCAGGACACCGCAACTGTCTCGTAGGACCAGTAAACCGCGAGGAGAGCGACAGCGAGCATCACAAGATCGCCGAATAAGTACAAGAATGCTTTTGCGCGGCGCGAGACATAATGGAACAAGACATCAATTCGAATATGTGCACGCTCTTTGATTGCTGCTGCCGCACCAACCCAAACCAAATAAATGAATGCGTAGCGGACGATTTCTTCGCCCCAGATTGACGAATAAGCGAAGACTTCTCTTCGGATAACTTCAATCGACATCGTCACGACAAGAAGCGTGTAAAAGACGAGCAGCGCCCATCGCTCCAGGTTATCGTCGACGGTCTTCCAGAGTGAGCGTTTCATTGCGTTGGTCATTGGGTTGGCTTTCCAGGGGGGGCTGGAGGCGTGTCACCGTCGCGCGGCTATGCCGCAGCATTGCAACCGCGTGACGATCACAGCTTGGTCGCTTTCACGGCGCGGTGCCCGTCCGCTCAGGTGTATTGCACACCTGAGCGGACGCGATAGCAAAGCCCGGGATGGGACGGCGCCTTACGCGTCGTGGACGTAGTAACGGCCTTGCTTGCCCGCGGCTTCGGCAAGCTGGTTGAACACGTCCATCGAGCCAGCGAGTTCCGTCTTGAACGAATCCCACTCGCTGCGCTGATAGCCGCCCGCCTCTTGCCACTTCGCCAACTGGTCCTTGCTGAGCGAGTGGAATTCCACACCGGATTTGGTGAGTTCAGACATCGCGTAACTGCGCGCCGCCGGAACCTTTGCGAGGTTCTGGTGCGCGGTCACTTCGGACGCGAACATAATGCCGTCCTGGACGTCTTTCGGCAGGCCGTTGAACCACTCCAGATTGCACGAATAGACTTGGCTGTCCGGCACGGCTTGCGTGAACGTCACGTGGCTGAGGATATCCTTGAAGCCGAACACAAACAGAGCACCAACGGCGGGATCCAGCGCATCTGCAACGCCTTGCTTGATGGCTGAGGGTGTCTCTCCCCACGCGACCGGAGTCGGGTTCGCACCAACCAGGCGATAGTACTGCTGGAGCATTTTTGAGCCCGGTACGCGGAACTTGATGCCTTTGAGATCCGCGGGGCTGAGCACAGCACCGGCGCCGCCTTTGCGAACTGCCACAACGCGCGGATCGATGACCACGTAGTAGAGCGCCTTGAAGCCCTTTGCTGCGATCTTTGGATCGACCTGCTTCTTCCACGCATCGGAGTTCACGAGGTTTACAAAACGTTGGTTGGCTCCGCAGAAGTACGGCAAGTTGATCAAGTCAACGACAGGTGCGAACGGCGCAAAGTTGGACAGCGAATGCTGCGCGGCTTGAATTGTGCCGCCTTGCACCTTCTGCGCAAGCGCACCACCGGCGCCGAGCTGGCCGGCCGGCGCGAGTTTCACGTAGACCTTACCGTCAGTCGCGTTCTGGATGTTCTCTTTGAAATCCAATTGCATGATGGGATAGCTGCGCGACGCGCCGAGCACATAAGCCGTCGCGATTGTCATGGTATGTTTGGCCGCGCGCTGGCGTTCGCGCTCTTCCTTCTGGGTCTGCGCAATCGCCTTTTCAGACGACAACACGCCGGCACCGCCAGCAACCAACGCCGTGGTGAAGGCACCCGCACTCGTGAGTTTCAAAAAGTTCCTGCGCTCCGTGGATTCAAGCTCCACGAGTTCCTTGGACTTTGCCATTCTTCGTTTCCTCCGTGACCGCTTAACGGTCAGTCTTGATCTGATTGCTCAGTCATC
>JBCDAH010000160.1:0-9286 GCA_039186015.1 Pseudomonadota bacterium | reverse complement strand
CTAACGCCGGGGCTCAGCAGCGATTGATGCTGGCGCGGGCTTGGCGACAGCCAAGGTCGCGACAGGGTCAAGCGTCTGCTGCAGTGACTGGTTAGGCTGCAGGTTGATCACAGGCAGTCCCCATTGCGGCAAGAGGTCCAGAAACTAGAGTAAACAAGCACTGGTGCGATAACGAGAGAGTAAATCGCAGCAGACGCCACCCTCGCTCGATTGCTTCGATACGGGAGGCGAAGAACAGACCAGAGCCCTACGGCAAGAGCAACTACTAACAACAGGTAACTGAGCACTGTGCTCGGAGCGGCGGAATTCCACCAGTAGGAACCCTGAATCCCGACAACGATAATGACGACAGGAAGGACCAACGAGCGAAGGACCAACTTTACTATCGACATTGCGTCGCTCCTCACGTTCGCAGCCTAACAGCTGATTCTGCCGCACGGCGGAAGACCGCGCTTGCAGCTTTTGCGCCGTCGCAATTGGGCACCAGAACACTTGGATGATCCAATCAAGAGCATGTATGTGACGCAATATTTGTTGTAGAAAGCTTGCATAGAAAAATCGCGCAAGCGCGGCGTGATTGCAAATCAATCGCTCGCGCGCTGAAAAAGCCCATTCGAGATTGCTGTCACAATGCTGGCGGTTATCCCATATAGGCCGCGCCATCGATCCAGCTCCGTGACCTTTGGTTCGCGACCATAGGCGCTTTGCACGCACGTCCGCGCTTGAGAACCGACCATCATTCGCGTCCCCGAACAGAACATAAGTACGGGGAAAGACAGTCTAGTCAGGTTCGTCGCCCGGCGAGGATGGGGTAAATGGCAGCTCGCGATTCCAATCGCGGACGGGCGCATCCAAGCTTCTGTCAAACATCACACCGGGCCGGTTTCCCGCCAGATCTTCGAGCCTTGGATCGATCGCGATCCGATAGGGCGAGGATGACCACGACTCGCTGGGGGTGAACTGCCAGATCCGCTCCGCGCGCGTGAACCGTATGTCGCCGCCCACACGCTTGCCCGTTGCTGTGAGCACCCGCATCCGGTATGCCATCGAGACGTGATCGTGGGTGCCACCGAGATCCACTTCCAGAGTGTCGCGTGTGCCGGCCGTCGGGATTGCGAGCTGCCAGGTCTCCGGCGCCGGGGGCTCATAGTCTGCGGGCCCCGCGGTGAACGCGAATGTCGCATCCTCACCCAGCGTGCAGTCCTCGGCATCGCGCAGGGTGCCAGGTACTCTGAATGTGTATCGCTTCCCGGATTCGAGCGCGCGCCCCAGCGCTTCGTTGGGTTCCAATCCCGTCTTCACGCGGCCTGGATCGAGCAACACCGTCAGGCGACGGCGGTCTGGTGACCAAAGCCCGAAGCGCGTCGGCAAGAACGCACCCGGTATCACAGCGCCGTCAGGACCCAGCAGCTCGAGATCAGACGCACTGACGTCGGGCCCCATAGGCCGCGGGAAGTACACGTAAACGCGCAGTAGGTTTGCGGGCAATACGCTCGCGGTGGGGTAGAGCTCCGGTCCCACAGCCGAGCCGGCTGCGGGGCACACAGCGAAGGCGTTGTTTGCGATCACCGCGGCCGCAACGGCGCCTATTAACGACGACACCTTCATCGAGATCAACGCGCCTGGTCGGGATAGCCCTCATCAGCCTTCAGCATGTTCTGGAACATGCGGGTGCCCTGCGAGAACTGATCGTACTTGCTGTCGGCCTTGCCCTGCATGTCGGCGGCCCAAAATGAGATGACACTGTCTCCTCTGAAGCACGTCTGTTGGGTGATCCCGACGAGATGTTGCCGCTCACACTGCACACGCGCAATGCGAGTGTGTGCACACTCAGTGTGCGCCTGCGCGCCTTTCGAAAACCCCACTGATCCGTACGCTTGGCGCCGTCGATTCAGACGCTGATGGGTTTGAGGCAGACTCCGACGCCAACGACCTCAACGATTAGGCAGAACGCCGTGCTGGGACAGACCCGCTGGACACAACGGAGTTCTAAGGGGCGCCGTGGCACGATTGCAGCGCTTGGTGTTTCAATAATGGTATCGCGGTAGTCGAGAGGGCTACGAGATTGGATAAATGGAATGAGTTTCGCACGGCCTACCATGTGGCCAAGTACGGAACGGTGAGCGCCGCCGCTGAGCGGCTCGGTGTCCATCGGGCCACAATCATCCGGCACATCGACAGCCTGGAAAAAGAGCTCGGCGGCAAGATTTTCTTTCGCAACGCCAAGGGCTACTCGCTGACGGAGATCGGAGAGGACTTATTGCGCGTTGCGGAGGCGACCGAAGACAATTTCAACCAGTTCATCGGCCGTGCGACATCACGCAATCCCGGCATCTCCGGGGGGCTTGTGGTCTCCACGGTGGATGTTGCGGCGCAAGTGTTGGCGCCTGGGTTTCATCACTTCGTCGCAAACAACCCGGACTCTGACCTGTGTTGTTCCGTGACAGCGGATTTGGTCCGGCTGGAATACGGTGAGGCGCACATCGCGATTCGCGCCGGCGACAAGCCGGATGACCCTGACTATGTTGTGATTCCCATAAAGCCACTCGACAGCGCGCTCTACGCCAGCAAGGCCTACGTTAGAACGCACGGTATGCCGGAGTCGGTGATCGCGCTCGCCGATCATGATTTTGTGGGGCTGACCCGTGGACGCTCTGCCGGTCCTTATGCCTGGCTCAATCGGCGCGTCAAGAATGCCAGGTACCGTTTCGAGAGCGACAGCTTCCACTGCCGCCTGCAGGCATTGCAGGCCGGTGTTGGCCTTACCTTTCTCCCTGTGGAGCTGGGGCAGCAGCTCCCGGGCATCGTTGAAGTGCTGCCGCCCAATCGCGCCTGGCGCGCGAAGCTGTGGCTCGTGACCCATGGCGCAACGCATCGCACCGCCAAGGTGCAATCGTTCATTCAAAGCCTGCGCGTATCGGGATTTCTTGCGAACAGGCGGTAGGCGATCAAAGTCCATTCAAAGGAGTGCGCATGACAAAGCTGACAATGCCCGCGGAACGTGACTTCGGTTGGAAGCTCAAATCGATCGACAACGCCTTCTTTCAGATTCACGAACGTGCGAACGGCCAGTTTTGCGTCGTGCTCAACCATCCGCTGATCCGCGGCGTCAGTGCCGAGATGCTGCACTGGTGGTTCTTGAACTTCACGCGCTTAAAGGTTCGGCTCGCGGACGTCGAGGGCTATCAAGGCCAGCTTGTTCCGGCCTATCTTCTTTGGCATCCGTCTGATCATGTCGACGCCACCCTATCGGGAAAAGTGGGGCCCGGCCACACGGCCAAGGTCGGCGCGACGATAGAAATCCAGGAGGCGATGCAGTACGAAAAGTACGGCTGGAAGTACCCCGTCAACAACAAGCTTAAGGTCTACTACTGCGACGTCGATGGTTGGGCGATGGGCAAGCAGCTGCCGGCGGTCGGGCCCGTGATGATGTTGCGGATCCACTTCAAGGATGTGGTTGAAAGCGGCGAACACCTGGGCGTGCACTACCACTACGAGATCGTGATCGGTGTCTCATCGAGCAATGCGATCGGCCGATCCATCAACCGGAGGATCACCGGCCACTTCTCGCCCGAGTTCTTCGAAGCCTGGCAAACGCATAACGTGATCGAAGTGGGGACATTCGAAAACTTTCTGCCTGCGCTTTACGCGCAGCGGGAGCAGGGCATCCTGCTCGATTACGAGAAGTCGATGAACGCTGCGCAGTCACCTGCGTCACAGGTCGGTTATAACAGAGACCTGTTCCTGGAGCGGCTGCGGGGATACACCGAGGCGGTTGACCCGCATCGGCACCAGGCGTTTCAGGCTGCGTCGTTTTTGTAGACGCGCCGAAAGAGCCCAAGCGGCAGCAGCGACCATACAACGAGCGCGACAAAATAGACCGGCTCAGGAATCACGCCGAATAGGTTCGCGGCCAACATCCCGCCCACCATCAAGACGTGCGCCAGCGCGGCCCAGATCAGGCTTGCGATGACTGGCCACTTCAAGGCCGGGTTCTCACCCAGAACCTTGCGATAAAACCCGATGGGCAGCGGCAGAAAAAGAAGGACGGAGGTCAATAGGCCAGGGTTGTAGGCAAACGTGACGATGCTGCCGATGATGTGTGTGGCGCCATTCACGAGCGCGATAGCCGCCATCGTAAAAACCGGAAACCAGTGGGTTCGCGCGCGAAGGATCGCAATCACACCAACGAGCCACACTAATGACGTGTTGATCACGAAAATGCTCATCGGTGTCAGTGGTGCCACGCTGAGGTCGTCGGTGCCGATGGCGCCGCGTACCAGCGCATTGACATAGCCGTGGAACGCGTACTGGTTGCCGAGTACGTCGATCCAGTGCTCTTCGAACTGGTGCGCGAGGTAGGCAACCAACAGCAGAATCGACGCGAAGCGTGGGTCTGAGAGGCGCGGACGACTTGAATTGGATGCCGTAGATACCAGCAGAAGCACGGGCGCGGCGAAGGTACCCACCTTCATCCAATGCGAAACAAGAAACTCGTGCTGACCCAGTGGTAGCCACAGCGCCGCAAATACAGAGGCCGCGACCAGCGCGGAGAAGTGTCGGCCAGCTGCGGTTACGTCACTCTGCGGCATCAGGACTCTCAGTTTCACGCGTCGCAATCGAGTCACGGGGCGGGCCAGGGAAAAACCGGTTCGTGCGCTGTTGATAGTCCGCGAATGCCGGACGCTTTCTCACCGAGTAGTACTCGGAAGGCAAGGCGCCTGAGTAGTACACGAGCGTGTTGTACATATAGTAGGAGACCATGGCCGCCCCGATGCCCAGGCCAATCCAAACGACCAAGTGCTCGGACCCGTACAAGGCTAGCCAGGACGGCAGCGCGGCGATGAGCACTCCGTTCCAGCCCATCCATTGGCCAAAATAGTTCGGATGCCGGCTATAGGTCCACAAGCCGACATCGCACACGCCATTGCTGTTGTCGGCCGCCTGTTGCGCACGCACGAAGGCGCGCTTTTGTCGGTCCGAGATCTCTTCGAACAGATACGCGACCACCCAGACAACAAGCCCAACGACCTCTAGTGGCGAGACGGTTGGCGCAGGGTTGGCGGCAATGAGGAAAGCCGGGAACGCCAGGAAGGAGGCGTTGAACGCGCCCTGGGCAATGACCTCGGTCTGCGCCGCGAGCATTGTGTTGGTCTTGCCGGACTTCTCCCAGCGCCGCCTTTGATAAGCGTAGCGCGGCAGCTCCTCCTTGAGCACGCCGTGTCGCAGGTGGCCGAGCGCCATGAGGGCCATTCGGCCGCCGATCAGAAGATAGACGCCGCCGATCAATGCCCGCCGCGTCGCGTCACCGTCGAGTGTGAAGACGGCGACAACGGCAATAACGACAATGCCCAGCGGCCAGCCGATATCGACGTAGGACATGCGCCCGGTCTTGTAGAGTGGCAGGCAGACGACGATGGCGAAGAGCAGGCCTTGACCCAGGACATTGATGAGCGCTGCGGTACCTGTCGACGTACCCGCGAGCAGGACACCGGCGGCGATGGCGAAGGGAAACAGGATCGAAACGTACTTCATCGGGGCTCCTGCGGACATGCTGCGCCCAGCGCAAGTCGCGCAATGTTATAATATTGCATGGCCCCGCCCCCCAGCCTAGAGAGCAAGCCCGTGAAACCTGGCATCCATCCCGAATACCGCAAAGTGTTGTTCCACGATACGACTGCCGATGTGTACTTCCTGATCGGCTCGACCGTGGCCACCACGGAAACGAAAGAGTACGAAGGCGAAATCTACCCGTACATGATGATTGATATCTCGAGTGCGTCCCACCCGGTCTACACCGGCAAGCAGCGTGTCTCGCAGAACGACGGTCGGATCGCGAAGTTCAACAAGCGCTACACGCGCAAGTCGTAAGCGTAGGTCGGACCGGACAGACGAATCCTCGTCTGTCCGTCGCCGCCTTAGCGTCTAGAACGTGACCGTCGTGTAGTAGATCGGGTCCTCGAAACCGCTGCAGTCGGCGGCGACATCGCCGGCGGTCGCTGAAAAGGGCGCGAAGGCGACCCATGCCGCGAGGACTAGCGCAAATCATGTCGTCATTGAGCTACCGGTTGTCGGATTGCACACGGGAAACCTCATCCAGAACAGCATTCGATTGAGCGATGGCCGACTCGAGTAAACCCAGAGTGCGGTCTTTGACCCAGTAGCTCAGTGCGGCGTGTCGTATCAGCACGTCCTTGTTCTCGCGGATGTATGCGGCGGATTCCGCGAGCGTGCGCGGCTCGAACAGCGTCGATGTTCTCGAGTCGTATCGCGCAGCATCAAACCCGAGGTAAATATTGCCCTCGAGCTGCGAAATCCAGTCGTTATTGGACGCCACCGTCGACGCACCATTGTCGTAGAAAGCATGCAGGTCGATCAGGGCCAGGCGAAGCACGCTGTCCTGAATAATGTCCAGATTGCCCGTCGCCGTAAGTTCGTCGAACGTCGTCTGGACCGGTCGGAATTTGGCGAAAAACACCCCGCGCGACAGGTATGCGTTTGCGGATTCGACCACGTCAGAGTCCGACGAAGTTGGGTCCTCCATGACTGCGATGAAATCGCGCAGTGTCCTGCTTGATTGCTCCGCGAATTCAATCTCGGCCTGCATGATCTCGATGTTTTGTTCGATCTCGTCGCCGACCCGCGACACATAAGAGTCCTCTAGCGACAGGGTTCGCGCCGCGTCATTCCAGTTGGATACCTGGATGCCGATGTAGACGCCAATGACAACGATGACGAAGTCCACACCAACTGCGAACCAGTCATGCGCCTTGACGTGTTTTCGGACTCGACGGAACAACATGATGGATTAGTCGCCTGTCATAGCGGTCATGGAGGCGTCGTTGTCATCGACGCAGTCTGCTTCGACCTCAACGAGCCAGCGTTCATCAATAAAGCGCGACACCTCAACGAAGGTACAGGCCGGCGCCGCGTCTGAGAACATGTCGCGATGCGCCCGCGCCGCTGCTTCCCAGTTTTTCATGTCAGTCAGCATGATTCTCGTGCGAATGACCTCGGCTCTACCCATGCCGGCCAGAGAGGCTGCCTCAATGATGAGTTCGAGGCAGCGGCGGGTTTGCGCGTAGGCATCCCCCTCGCCATAAACCTCGCCGTCCCCGCCAATGGGGGCCGTGCCCGAGATGGCCACAATCGGCCCAACGCGGACCGCGCGCGAAAAACCGATCTGGCCTTCAAAGGGTGAACCGGCGCTGATGTGTTTACGCATATCGGTGCGGAGGCGGGTCGGTCGCCGCGTTACGCCTGCATCAGCAAGAACTCGAAACCGACTCCGACGACAACGGCCGTGAGAACGGTGACCGTCGCAACGATGAAGGCGACTTTCATCGTTTCACCGAGTGTGAATCGTAGCCAGAGAAACGGGACAACAAAGTAGAGCGTGATACCGGCGACGGCCAGACTCGGCGGAAGCTGAAAGGTCGACACGGCGAGGGTCAGAAGCCAGTTCAGCAGCAGCGGCGGCACCACTGCGGCAATAGCCGTGTTGCTGTCCAGGTGTTTGGTTTCCGGCAGCACATTGAGGATGCCGAGCACGATGGCGAAGATGATTAAGGCAGCGAGCATGAACTCTCCCCCAGATATTGTTGTTTATTTGGTTGCGTTTTCGCTGAGTCCCAGAAGGAAATCAGTGCGCTCTCGCACAGCCGTGATGGCTTCCTGCCAGGGCTCAAAGCCGTCCCGAAAGAACGCGTCGTAGAGATCGATATTACTGGCGGCCTTGTTGAGGAAGGCCTGCGAGACACGCATACCGGCCGTGTCGCACGTGGCTACAGAGCGAATCTCCGGGCGGTCGCCGGAATCGTCAACCACGCCAACGAGCTGGATGAGCTCCGGGTATTCCGCGGCCAGACCGAATGGAATGCTGCTCAGAATCTGAACGGTGCGGTTGGACTGGTTGATCGCCTGCTGCAGTCGGAGCAGCGCACCACGCAGCTCGTCGTCGCGGATAATATCGACTCTGCCCGACGACGACAGCTCATTGAACGAGCCGATGTCGATGAACGGCATATTCACGAATGCCGCGGTGTACACGGCCTGGCATTCCGGGTCGCTGAGTTCGTCGCGATCGGCGCGCTCGAAAAGCACATCCAGCGCCGACTCCATGTACTGGCGGCGGGCAACCCGGAAGCGCCCGATCCGGTTGGCCAGAGTTTCGGCTGCCACGATGTCCTCGTGGAGTTGCTGGAGGAACGCGGCTTCGTCGGCGCGGTCCTGCCGCGCCTCATTCCAGTTCGCGGCCTGAATGCCGAAGTACACGCCGACAATCAGGATGATCAGTTCGACGAACACCGTGAACCAGTCGCGGTCCTTGAGGTGCTTGTTGATGCGGTGCAGGCGCGTCATGCGTGGAGCTTAGCGCAACGCAGCGCCGAATTGGCGCGGAGTTTCAGGCCCGGCTCAACCTACGATGCGCTTCTGAATTTGCGTGCCTCGGAACGCACCTGTCACGATGTTCTCGTAACCATCGCGCTCGATGATGACGCGATTTCGGCCGCGGTTTTTGGCCGTGTAGAGCGCCTCGTCGGCAAACTGCAGCAGGCTGCGCGAGGAGCGCTCTGTCTGCGGCTGGACCAGCACGCCGCCCACGCTGGCCGTGAGCTCACCGGCAACCGGGGAGCGTTCGTGTTCGATGCCCAGGCCTTGGACGCCTAGCACGAGCCGTTCGCCTGTAGCCACCAGATGTTCGTGTGTGCAGTTGTAGAACAGCACAGCGAATTCCTCGCCACCAATCCGCGCGGCAATATCAAACGGCCGCGTGGTGACGCAGCGCAGCACGGTACCGATGGCCGCCAGGCAGCGGTCACCGGCCTGATGGCCGTAGTGATCGTTGTAGGGCTTGAAGTGATCGACATCGAGCAACAAGAGTCCGACAGGCTTGCCTTCACGGATGCCCTGTTGCCAGAGCATGGTGAGCGCCTCGTCGAAGGCGCGGCGGTTTTTCAGCTGCGTCAGCGCGTCATGGTTGCCGATCTCCTCGAGCACCTTGCGCTGCAGGAACGCGGTGCGTTGGCTGTGCTCGAGGCTGTAGATGAACACGCAGGCGAGCGCTGTGGCCGTGAACATGATCGGCGCTTCAACCTGGATGACGTCGATGGGCGCGCCCGCGTAGACGAGGTTTGCGATAAACACAAGCGTCAACACAGAGCCGACGGCGACGAGCTGCCAGAAGAGCAGCCCCATAAGCATGTAGACGCCGAAGAAGCCGGTGAGCATGCTGATAAACGCATGCACGTTGCCATTGGCGACGAGCATGGCGACGTTGAATGCG
>JBCDAH010000159.1:0-9297 GCA_039186015.1 Pseudomonadota bacterium | reverse complement strand
GTCCGCATCAATCCTGATGCACCTTGCGGAAAAGTTCGGCGCATTCCTACCGGAGAAATGCCCGGAACGAACAGAAACTTTGAACTGGCTGTTTTGGCAGATGGGAAGCGCGCCTTACCTCGGCGGCGGATTTGGACACTTCTACGCCTACGCACCAGCCAAATTCGAGTATCCGATCAATCGCTTCACAATGGAAACGAAACGGCAGCTCGATGTCCTCGATCGCCAGTTATCCGAGCGGCCATACATTGCCGGCGATGCCTACACGATCGCGGATATGGCGATCTGGCCGTGGTACGGCAATCTGGTCCGCGGCACACTCTATGGTGCCGCTGAGTTTCTGGCCGTTCAAGAGTATAAGAACGTGACGCGCTGGGCTAATGAGATTGCGGAACGTCCGGCGGTGAAGCGCGGCCGTTTGGTCAACCGTACGTCAGGCGACCCGAGCGAGTATTTGCGCGAGCGCCATTCGGCAAAGGACATAGACGCCGTTCTCAACGCATAGCGCATCGCTAATCTTGTGCGCCGGCCAATCGAGCGGCCGGCGCAGCAGTCGCCGTCGAGAATCTTCGGGTTGGCAGATGGCTGTGAATCCGAAGCTAAATCAGCTCAAAGTATTTGTACGCGACCAACCAGCCGAGCAGCAGCGCGGCAATCATGAGCTTGCGGCTATACTCGTCCCAGTTATTCATGGCGGTATCTCGCCTTGCACTCGACGGGCCTTGGGGGCGCCCGTTCAAGACCTCCAGTGGTCCGAACGCCCATTCTGTCGCACCAGACTACGGCCGAGATCCTGCGCTCGCAAGCGCGCCTTGAAGCCCGATGGTCCGGCGCATCACACCTTTGGTCAGATCACATCGGCCTCAACTGTCGGTCCAACCGCGCGTCGATACAGGTGCCAGCTCGCGTGCCCGAGAACGGGCAGCATGACGAACAAGCCGGCAAAGAACGTCAGGAGCGACAATCCGGTCAAAGCTGCGATGCAAACACACCAGATCAACATGGTCACAGGGTTCGCGAACACCAATCGCACGCTCGTCACCATCGCGGTCACGAAGTCGACGTCACGATGATAAAGCATCGGGTACGTCACAACCGATATTGAAAACACAATAATCGCGATCACGGCGCCGGACACATTGCCGACCACGAGGAAGATCCAGCCTTGCGTGGTGGTGAAAATCAACGTGAAAGCCTGGAGACCGAGAGCCTCGAACCCCATGATCGACAAAAAGATGAGTGCGGCGTAGTCGACCCACATAAAGAAGGTGAAGCCGGTAATCAACGCCATCCATCGGAGATCGCGGGTCGACGCTTCACTGACGGCATGAAACACGGCCCGCCAGGATAAGGGCTTACCCTGTTCCAGAAAGTCACTGACCGAATAGAAGCCGACGCTCGCGAAGGGGGCAACCAGTGCAAAGCCCATCGCGACCGGATAAATGAGATAATACAACTCGAAGACCAGCAACATGATCGTGAGCACCCAACCCAAAACCGCGTAGATGCCGCCGAAAAACATGCCGTACTGCGGGGCCGCCCGAAAGTCTCGGACGCCGGCCATAAAGACCTCGAGGAGGTCGTTGACACCAACGGGCGCAATGTCCGGCCACTTGTTGACTGTGACTAGGTCTCTCTCTGCCATCGTGCACCACTCCCGTCGGCCAGATCATGTCAGGACGAGCTGGAACCGTCCCGTCCCGCGGCCGAACTGCGCTTGGTTTTGTCTAAGGTCTGGGCAGCAGCGGGTGTGCGACAATGATGTACATCAATTGCCAACCAACATTGCGCGTCCGGTTTATCGGGAAGGCAATCTGGGGACGCGCGACCTGCGAAGGGGGTGAGCAAAAGAAGCGAGCAAGTGTCGACTGTAGGATCTTGTCCATACAAATAAGCCGCGACCCGGTTCGGATCACCGGATCGCGGCTGCAGCCTCTTGCAACGATCGAGGTACTTTTCGTGACAATCAGGCTAGGTCGAACCGATCTGCGTTCATGACCTTCGTCCAGGCTGCGACGAAGTCCGCGACAAACGCGTCTTTGGAGTCGACGCAGCCATAAACCTCAGCCAGCGCACGCAGCTGAGAGTTCGAGCCGAAGATCAAGTCGACGCGCGTACCTGTCCACTTCAGCTCGCCCGTTGCGCGATCCCGGCCTTCGAACACATCTTCGGCGTCCGAAGCGGCCTTCCATGTTGTGCGCATGTCGAGCAGGTTGACAAAGAAGTCGTTCGTCAACGTTTCAGGCCGGTCCGTGAATACACCGTGACTGGATCCGCCGACATTGGCCCCAAGCACACGCAACCCGCCAACCAGAACCGTCATTTCCGGGCCCGTCAGCGTGAGCAACTGCGCCTTGTCCACCAGCAACTCCTCTGCCGACACCGTGAACTGGGTTTTGAGATAGTTGCGGAAGCCGTCCGCCACCGGTTCCATGACGTCGAAGGACTCGACGTCCGTTTGATCCTGAGTGGCATCCCCACGTCCCGGCGTAAACGGCACCGTTACGTCATGTCCGGCCGCCTTGGCCGCCTTCTCAATGGCAACACTTCCGCCAAGGACAATGATGTCCGCCAGTGAAGCCATCTTGCCGTTGGCTTGGCTCGCGTTGAAGTCCGACTGGACCGCCTCAAGTTTAGCCAGGACCTGCGACAACTGCTCAGGCTGGTTGACGTCCCAGTCCTTTTGCGGCGCAAGGCGGATGCGCGCACCGTTCGCTCCACCGCGCTTATCTGAGCCGCGGAAGCTTGAAGCGGACGCCCAGGCGGTCGAGACCAATTGCGAAGTCGACAGCTCCGTTGCCAGGATCTTGGCCTTGAGATCCGCAATATCCTGGTCGTCGATCAGGTGGTGCGTTACGTCAGGGATCGGGTCTTGCCAGATCAGCACTTCTTCGGGCACCTCCGCACCGAGATAGCGTGACCGCGGACCCATGTCGCGGTGGGTCAGCTTGAACCAGGCACGGGCAAACGCATCCGCGAATGCGTCCGGATTCTTGTGGTAGTGCCGCGAGATCGGTTCGTAAATCGGGTCCATTCGCATGGCCATGTCGGCCGTCGTCATGATCGTTGGAACCCGCTTGCCCGAGTTGTCAACCTCCGGTGCGAGGTGCTCGTCGGCCACGTCTTTCGGTGCCCATTGCCACGCGCCGGCCGGGCTTTTGATCAGCTCCCAGTCGTAACCGAACAGCATGTCGAAGTAACCCATGTCCCACTGGGTCGGGTTCGGAGTCCAGGCACCTTCGATACCGCTCGTAATCGTGTGGACGCCTTTGCCGCTTTCGTAGCTGTTCCGCCAACCAAGGCTTTGCATGTCGAGACCGGCACCTTCAGGTTCACGCTCGACGTGCGAGTCCGACGCTGCGCCGTGACACTTGCCGAAGGTGTGGCCACCGGCGACGAGTGCAACGGTTTCCTCGTCATTCATGGCCATGCGGGCAAACGTCTCGCGAATATCGCGACCGGAGGCGACCGGGTCCGGGCTGCCATTGGGCCCTTCCGGGTTGACGTAGATCAGGCCCATTTGCACGGCCGCAAGTGGGGCTTCGAGTTCGCGGTCGCCACTGTAACGCTTGTCGCCCAGCCATTCGGACTCCGAGCCCCAGTAGATGTCTTTCTCCGGCTCCCAAATGTCGTCCCGGCCTCCGGCGAAGCCAAACGTCTTAAGGCCCATCGACTCGATGGCGCAGTTGCCGGCAAGGATCATCAGATCGGCCCAGGACAGTTTACGACCATACTTCTGCTTGATCGGCCAGAGCAGCATGCGCGCCTTGTCCAGATTGGCGTTGTCCGGCCAGCTATTCAGTGGCGCGAACCGCTGCGTGCCCGATGCACCACCACCGCGTCCGTCCGCGGTACGATAGGTGCCGGCGCTGTGCCAGGCCATGCGGATAAACAAACCGCCATAGTGACCGTAGTCGGCCGGCCACCAGTCCTGGGAGTCCGTCATTAGCGCGTACAGGTCCTGCTTAACCGCAGCCAAGTCGAGCGTCTTGAACTCTTCGGCATAGCTGAAGGTCTTGGCCATCGGATTGGACAAGGGCGATTGCTGGTGAAGAATGTCCAGGTTCAGCTGATTGGGCCACCAGTCGCGGTTCGATACGACTTGCTTACACGAGACGGGACATCTGATTTCATCGTCCATCGTACTTCCGCTCCTTAACTGTGTTGTCTGCCAAGGGACTCATCATCGACGACCCCTCACCTCGACAGCCAGAGCGAGCTGCAGGTTTCGCCGGGTGCTTGATCGTCCCACCCATAGGGCTAGCAAACATGCATCATCAGGTAAAATTTGATTAAGTGATCGCTTTGATAAGATATCCTGATGAGGCGAGCGCCTGCTCGGTCGTCTACTTTCTGCATCAAAGCGTATCGTACAGGTGGGTGCGCGGGCGCCAATTGGCGACGGGCGTGGCAACGGCTTTCCGGTTTTAGGTGCAGGAGGGCGCCTGTATCCTAAGTTAATCTGTTTCACGGCATGGCAGAGCGGCATTCACATCTCAGTTAGAACGACCGGGCGCTGTAGCGAACGCATGACCAGCCCAACACAGACGTGGTAGACCAGTACTGGGCCGCAAATCGCAACGTGTCCGGGATGATGTTGAACCCGGCGGGTGGTCTGCTGCTCCCCGGAGAGCCAGAGAGCAAGGGATGTGCGCGTGCGACAATCTTGGCGACGTGGCGTGGATGTTGCCGGTTTTCTCGCCTTGATCGGCCTCAGCGTCTGGCTTTGGCATAGCCGCGATGCCGTATCGGCGCATATCCAGTCTCTGGTCGAGCCGATCGGCGTGGGTACAAAAACAGGCAGCCAGCGTGCCGAGCGGCCGGCTCCCGTTATCGTCACGCGCATTGCAGCGAAGGCGAACACCGATGTCGTTGAGGCCGTTGGTACGGCGCGCGCCGAGCGGGCCGTGCTGCTGATGGCAGAGGCGGAAGGCCAGATCAAACGCGTATTCGTGGCGCCAGGCGCACGGGTGAGCGCCGGGCAGCCGGTGTTCATGATTGATGATACGCAGGCCAAACTGACCGTTCAGATCGCGCAAAAACAGCTCCAGGATGCACAGCGCAGACTTAAGCGGCTGGTCTACTTGACCAGTCGGCAGATCCGATCAACTGCGTTGGTTGAAGACGCGGAAAGCACCGTTGTCCAAGCGGAACTCGCGCTGTCCCAAGCCGAGAACACGTTGCGCAATCTCACCGTGCGCGCTCCGTTTGGCGGTGTCGTCGGCATTCCAAAGGTCGGGATCGGTGACCGCGTGACTACCACGACACCGGTCATATCCCTCGATGATCGGGCCCGGCTGATGATCGAGTTCCAAATCCCCGAGCGCTTTTTGTCGCGTATCAAGATCGGCTCTGAACTCACGGTCGAGACCCCCGGTTACCGCGGCCGGCGCTTCTCGGGAACGGTGGATGCAAGAGACAGTCGCGTGGATCCGACATCGCGGTTCATCATGGTCCGTGCTGCCGTGCCAAATCCAGAGGACCTGCTGTTGCCGGGAATGTCCTTCCGGGTCCGCATGGTCCTCGCCGGACACACGTTCTCAGCAGTGCCGGAGTTGGCTTTGCAGTGGCGCCAGGGCAAGAGCTTTATCTGGGTTGTGAAGGACAAAAAGGCGCACCGAGTCGACGTCGACATCGTCAAGCGCGTCGATGAGCGGGTGCTGATCGATGGGGCCGTTACGCCCGGGATGCTTGTTGTCGTGGAAGGCGTTCAGAGATTGCGGCCCGGCCGGGATGTTGCCGTGCCAAATGACGCGGACGGAGCGGCGCGAACCGGCCATCTCGTCCCACGCAAGGATGGCGATCGTGCCGATCGCAACAATGGCCGCAAAACCGAACCCACCGCTACGGCCGGGGGGTGAGCCCAATGGCGCAGGAGCGTGCCGATCTTCCAAGTTTAAGCGTGCGGCGGCCCTATCTTGCCACCGTCCTGAACCTGCTGATCATCATTGCCGGCATTGGTGCGGTCTTCGGCGTGGAAGTTCGCGAGCTTCCCGATGTCGATCGTCCCATCGTCTCGGTGCGCGCAAACTATCCAGGCGGCTCACCCGAGACAATCGATGCTGAGATCACGAGCAAGATCGAAGGCGCAGTTGCGCGCGTGGCCGGTGTCGTTGAAGTCAGATCGGCAAGCGAGGAAGGTAATTTCCGCATTCGCGCAGAATTCCAGCCGTCGACGGATCTCATTGCAGCTGCCAACGATGTCCGCGAAGTTGTCAGTCGGGTCCAGCGGCGTTTGCCTGATGGTGTCGAGAATCTCACTGTTATAAAGGCGGATGCGGACTCGCGAGCGGTTGTGCAGCTGGCAATATCCAGCGCAACCCTCTCGATTGATGCCCTGAGCCGCCGGATCCAATCCGAGATTGTGCCGGCACTGACGTCGGTGTCCGGTGTTGCAGACGTCAGGGTGTCGGGCGACGGGCAACGTGTGCTCCGCGTCGTGGTCGACCCATTGAAGCTGGCATCCCATGGACTGTCGGTTGCCGACGTTGTGCGCGTGCTTGGCACCGCACGCTATGATCAACCGGCCGGTCGCTTCAAAAGCAGTGCACAAACCGTCTTGGTGCGCGCCGACGCGTCGATTGAGGATCCACGCGCCATAGAAGCGATTATGATACGCAATCCCGTGCGGTTGGGTGACGTCGCGTCCGCCCACTTCGGACCGGCGGATGCCCAGAGCATCGCGCGGTTGAACGGCGTGCGCGTCATCACGCTTGGGATCGTTCGGCGTGCGCGGTCGAATACCGTTGATATTGCATCCGGCGTTCAAAACGTCGTCGCCGGCCTGCAGCGCCGGATGCCGGAGCTGAAGATCACGACCACGGCTGATGACGCCATCTTCATCCGCAGTGCGGTGCGCGATGTGCTGATGAGCCTCGGCATGGCGATCATCATCGTCATTTCGGTCATCGCGCTGTTTCTTCGCAGATTGCGTGCGGCCCTGATCCCCGCTGTTACCATTCCCGTTGCATTGATCGGAACGATCGCAGCGATTTGGCTGCTGGGGTTTTCGATCAACCTCGTCACGCTGCTGGCACTCGTGCTGGCGACGGGGTTGGTCGTGGACGATGCCATTGTCGTTTTGGAGAACGTGGAGCGGCTTAAGGCCGAGGGCACCCCGCCGCGCGCTGCGGCTGTGATTGGCACACGGCAAGTGTTCTTTGCGGTGGTGGCGACAACGGCGACATTGGTATCGGTGTTCTTGCCGATTTCCTTTCTACCGTCGACTGCGGGACGCCTGTTCGCTGAGTTCGGAATTGTCCTCTCGGTTGCTGTCTGCATCTCATCATTCGTCGCGCTTACAGTGGTGGCAATGCTGGCGTCGCGAAGCGCGGACCACGGAGCGCACATCGACCGACCGCAACGGCACAGCGAGACCGAGACTGGCGGCCGCGTCATGCGCATTTATGCAGCGATGATTGGTGGCGTCCTCGCGTTTCCGTTTGTGGTCGTGGGCATATGCGCCGTGTTGATATCGGGAGCGGCCATCGCGTGGACCCATCTTGGCGAGGAACTGGTGCCGAGAGAGGATCGCGGTCAGATCACTATAGGCCTGCGTGCGCCACCCGGCGTGGGTCTCGATTTTACGGACATGCAGGTCGAGAAGGTTGAGGCGATCGTGCGGCCATACGTCGAACGTGGCGTCGCAATGAGTGTTCTGTCCATAACCGGCCGTTATGACCCGAACTACGCCGAGGTGCGCGCGCCACTTGTCGATTGGTCCAAACGACAACTTTCGGAAGCCGACATTTCAAAAGTCGTCAATCGTGCACTCGGTGAGATTCCCGGTGCCAGTGCCTACATGTGGAGCAGCAACAGCTTGAACCTGCGCGGCTCTCGCGGTGGCACCGGCATCCGTTTTGCGGTCACGGGTGGCGACTATCAAAAGATCGCAAACGCTGCTGCTGACCTGGTCCAGTTGCTCAAAACGGACGTTCCTGAGTTCCTGCATCCCAACGTCGACCACCGAGCCTCCCAGCCCCAGGTCTCAATGCATATCGACCGGAGCCGTGCGGCTGCGCTGGGTGTGGAGATTGATGACCTCGGCACCACGATCCGCGCGTTGACGGACAAGGTCGAGGTTGGCGAGCTGACCATTGATGATCGTCGTGTTCCGATCTTGATCCAGTCCGCGCGGGGTGGGGTTCGTCAGCCGGATGACCTCAAGAACGTGTCCGTTGCGGCCACCGACGGCCGGATGGTTCCGCTGTCTCAGTTCGTCAGTTTTACCGAGGTAGCCGTTCCCGACGAACTGGGCCGGCTCGGGCAGCGCCGCGCCGTACCGGTCTCGGGACGCCTTGCCGAAGGTGCATCTCTGCGAGTTGTTGCCCGCAAGATCGAAGCGCTCGCCGCCCGCACATTGCCCGACGGCATGGGGGTGCTACTACTTGGCGAGGCCGCAACATTGGATGAGACATCCTACGGTGTTGCGGTGACATTCTCGGTTGCGTTGATCGTCATATTCCTTGTGCTGGTTGCGCAGTTCGAAAGTCTGGCAAGCGCCTTGGTCGTTCTGCTTACGGTGCCGCTGGGAATCTGCGCTGCAATCTTCGCGTTGCTGGTCACGGGCACCAGTCTCAACATCTACAGTCAGATCGGCGTACTGATGCTGGTTGGCATTATGGCGAAGAACGCGATTCTAATGGTCGAGTTCGCCGACCAGCTTCGGGATCGTGGAGCCTCCGTGATGGATGCCGCGAGACAGGCCTCAATCATTCGCTTGCGGCCGATTGCGATGACCATGCTGTCAACGGTTCTGGCGGGACTGCCATTGATACTCGGCACAGGCGCTGGCTCTGAGGCGCGGTCGGCCATCGGCTGGGTTGTGTTTGGCGGTTTGGGACTTGCAGCTGTCTTCACGCTGTTTTTGACACCCGTCCTCTACACGTTGATTGCATGGGTTTCCGCCAAGCGAAGCGCGGAAGCGCAGCAAACTGAGCGTGAGCTTGCGGAGGCCAATTCATCCCACAGATGATCAGTTGACACGCCCTGCCGAGGTGCCGTCACGACTTAGAGCTTGTTAGGTTCGGCTGGAACCTTCCCACACCGCCGCCGGAGCTCGGATGGTTCCCAATTCGGCATTTCAAAGTCTGCAACATCGGAAACATCCGATGTCGTAAGGCCATCCAACGGGACGATGTCATGGGTGGTCGGGGTGGTCGGCCAAGTTGCGTAAAGCGTGAGGTGTGGCCCGGCGAAGCGAGTCCGCTTACTGCGGACACAATGAACGGTACACGCCGATAGGTGTGGCTAAAAAACAGGCAATCCGCCGCGCATTGTGTCGCTTGACAAAGTTTT
>JBCDAH010000158.1:0-9309 GCA_039186015.1 Pseudomonadota bacterium | reverse complement strand
GTTAACTGCTCATTAATGTCATAACTTCAATACTTTGTATGCAAATCAGTTTTCTCATAGGAGGCCGTAGACGCAACTCGGTCAACCTCCTAGCCCAGCATTGAGCCAATTGTGTTCCCGAGTCTGTCTCGCGTGCGCGGTCACACGTTCGGCTGAGGGCAATCGGAGTACGCGGGGGCGCATATGACATCGTATGCAGAACGACGCCGGGCACCGCTACCGGTCCGGCTCAACACGGACGTGTCATACGCCGCCGGCATAGGACGTCGGGTTCAGCACCACCCTTTCCGCTATAGCCCTATGGCCGGATGGCTCGGCATCGCACTGATTGCGATCTCGCAGGCGCTGATCTGGACGACCCCGGCCGCGGCTGTCTGCACGGCGAACGGCGGCACGCCTCCGCCGGATTATCTGATATCCAATCCGTTTGGACCGCCTCTCGGTCCACCAACTCTCAACCTTGATACCGCCTGTGCCGGTGCCAGCGGCACTCAGACCGTCGAGATACCGATCGGGGTTTCATACGACCGCCTTGGTGCTCTGGACGCGATTAACGGCGGCAGCGGCGGCATTGTTTGGACTGTTACTAACAACGGCACAATCAGTTCGGGTATATTTTCTCTTACACTTTTCGGCGCTGGGCATTCGATCATTAACAATGGTGATATTACTGCGACGACGACTTTACCCATCCTTACGCCAGACCCAACCATCTATCTTGATTCATCCGGCTCAATCATCAATACACTGGGCGCAACAATCAGCGGTTATGACGCCGTTGCGAGTGACGGCGCACTAACGTTTGATAACTCTGGGGATGTCACCGCAATTGGCACCGGCGTTCAAACAGCTGCTGGTTCGGATATTACAAACCGGACCGGCGCCACAATTTCCGGTATAAACGCGATCACCAGCAGTGGAACACTGGTCGTCGACAACACCGGAAGCATTACTGCGACTAACACGGCCATTAGCGCAGCTGGTTCCCTTACGCTCGACAACGACAACCTGATCTCTGGAACATCAAATGGTGTAATTGCGGCGTCCGGTGGTACGATTACAAACCAGGCCGGCGCTACGATTTCTGCGACAACCGGCTCTGGTATTTCATCATCGGGCATCCTCAACTTGGAAAATTCTGGACAGATCTCGGGCACAACCGCCATTTCGTCGGCGGCATCTCTGACTGTCGACAATAGCGGACAGATCTCGGGAACAAGCATCGCAGTCAACTCAACATCCGACATCACGGTCACGAACAGAGCGGGCAGTACGATTTCTGGAGCGAGAGGAATTGTCTCGTCGGGCGATCTCGTCATCAACAACTCCGGCACGATAACCGCCAGTTCAACGAGTACGGTCAACGGAGCCGTCGAGGTGAATTCGGCGGCCTCGGGAACCATTACCAATAACTCTGGTGGAGTGATTTCAAGTACATCTAATGCGCCGGCAATCTATAATTTCACCAGTGGCACGTTGACCATTGTTAATGCCGGACAGATCACCGGCGGAGTTCAATACGCCATTCGAGATATCGGCGGTGCCACCACTTTGGAAGTCCATCCCGGCTCAAGCATATCGGGTGTCGTCGAACTCGGCGGAAGCTCAGACATCATGCGGCTGAGCGGCACAGGCACCGATACATTCGACGTCTCAACAGTTGGCGCGGGCCTGCAATACCGGTTCATCGAGACCTTCGAGAAATCCGGCACTAGCAGCTGGACACTAACCGGCGCAAGCACGGAAATTCCGACTTTCGCCGTGAACGAAGGCACGCTCTATCTCAATGCCGACTTGTCCAGCACGGACTTTACCATCGCAAACGGCGCAACGTTGAGCGGGACCGGCACTGCAGGCAGCTTGACTGTCAACACTGGCGGCATTGTCGCGCCCGGCAACTCCATCGGCACGCTCAACGTCAACGGCAATGTCACCTTCAACGACGGGGCGACCTACACCGTCGAAATCGCACCCGATGGCTCCAGCGACCACATTGTTGCGACGGGTAACGCCACCATCAGTACCAACGGAACGACGCTTGAGATTATCGGCGACCCGGCAGCCGACTTTCCTTTCTCGCAGTCCTACACAGTCATTACGGCTGCCGGCGGCGTGACCGGCACGTTTGCAGGCGTCACCGACAACCTTCCGGATATCGACTTCGAGGTCGTCTACACTGCGACAACGGTCGAGTTAACGTATGGCGAGACAGACGGCCTATTCTCAGCAAAAGACGTCCACCCATCGGCCGTCCTGGTCGGTCTCGGCCTGACACGAACGTTTGGCGACAGCTTGCGCCTGCGGGGATCCCGCCTGTTGTTCGCAGACGACCGGCCGGCAGCCAATGTGAACACGGCCGCATTCGAAACGGCTTCGGCCACAGCAGCGCCGATACCATCTTATAGCCTCGGAGTGGACACCGGCACGGTTTCAGACCCGGCACCACCAGTCCGCTTGCGGCCGCAGCGCGGTGTCTGGGCCGACATCCTCGGCGGGCGGACCAAGGTCGAGGATCAGGGCACACGGCAGGGCTGGGACACGACGACGACGGGCCTGACATTCGGCCTCGAACGCAAGGTCCACGCCTTTGGCTGGCCGATTGCCGTCGGCATGGCCGGCGGGTTCTCGCACACCAATGTTGATGTCGGCACGTCCAGTGCCGATGTTAACTCGTGGTATCTCGGCGCCACAGCGGCCACGCGCTTCGATCGCCTCGTCGTCTCAAGCACGCTTGCTTACGCCTATCAGTCCTACGACGTCGACCGCTACGTCATGGCCGGGACCATCGCGAACGGCGAAGCCGACGGCAACAGCTTCGGCCTGAGCGGCGAAGCGTTTTACGATCTGTCAATTCGCGGCAACACCCGCCGCATCCGGTTTGGCCCTCTGGTCTCCCTGGCGACGCTCTACGCCGACCGGAACGGCTTCAACGAAACCGGCGCCGGCATCCTCAACCTGTCCGTCGACGAAGATGACGCCCACCAGACCATCACCGGCATCGGGTTGGCCTATGGTGCGACCCACACTGTAGCCAACGCCAGCGTTGCCATTGATGCGCGCGTGGTCTGGGAGCACGTGTTCGGCGACACGGACGTAACGACGACATCCTACATCCCGATCGCGGATGCGACCTTCATGACGCGCTCGGCATCAATCGCACGGAACCGGCTTGCGGTCGGCCTCGGCCTCAATGCGCAGCTATCGACGACCTTGGATCTCAACGCACGCTATGACGGCGCATTCAGTGAAGACGGATCAGACCATCGCGCAATCGGTGGCGTAAAAATGCGGTTTTAGATCGTGACACATGATGCGGGCCGCACGGCGGCGCCCTCTGCATCCTGTTAAGATTCAACTGCAACTGATTATGATCGCAAGGCCAAACCGTGCCTATTGCGCCACTTTTGCATTATAAAATCACTTAACTGTGCATTAATATGCAAAGTATAATATAGTGTCTTCAAATCAGTTTTCTCACGCGCCTTAGACGCAACTCGGTCAGCCTCCTGGCCCAATGCGACGTCAACTGTGTTCTTCTATTAGTTTCGCGTTGATCGACACGCGCTCGGCTCTTGTTGACCGGGTTATGCGAGGCAATTCATGACCACCTTTGCAGGGAGCTTCCAGAAAGACGCATCGCATGGGTCAAAAGGGCAATTGCGCCTTCGGTTCCAAGATGGGGCCGCGTCCTCTTTTGGCTGGAAAGGCGTTGGAGCGGCCCGCATCTCTACCAGTCTTATCGCGACGCTTGTTTATTGTGCCACGTTTTGGCTCACACTTCTCTCGCCGACTGCAGCAAAGGCCCAATGCGCGGCAAACGGTTCTGCGCCGCCAGATTACATAGTATCCCCCACCCCGCCTGCCATTCCGTTCCACCTTGACCTCGTATGTCCGGGTGCGAGCGGCTCACACACAGCGGAAATCCCGGTTGGCGTTGTGTATGACAGGCTTGGCGCGACCGACGGCATTAGAGGTGGGATAAACGGTGTAACATGGACGATAACGAATAATGGGTCTTTGAGTGCGTTTTTTAACACTGTTGATCTCACCGGCGCTGGGCACTCTGTTATCAATAATGGCGACATCATTGGCACAGCCACATTCAGCTTGTCGCCAGCGCTTCGCATGAATTCCGACGGGTCGGTTACAAATACTGCCTCGGGAACAATAAGCGGCTACGATGGAATCGTGAGTGCCGGAGCTTTAACGCTCGATAACTCGGGAAACATTACTGGAATAGATTCTGCCGTCGAAGGCGGTAACGGTTCGAGCTTCACCAACCGGACCGGCGGCTTGCTCTCCGGTGCAGATGCGATTGTCGGCACGGGAACGCTGACCGTTGACAACAGCGGAACAATTACCGCGACGAACATCGCCCTCAGCGCATCGGGCACGCTCAACCTCGAAAACTACAATGCGATCTCTGGAGATAGTCGCGGTGTTGTAACGGCAGGCGGTACAATCACAAACTATGCAAGCGGCACGATTTCCAGCACTGCCGGAAACGGCGTGTCGACGGGCGGAACATTGTTGAACATCAACAATTTTGGCCAAATACAGGGCCAAACTGCCATTTCAGCGACAGCTGAATTGACCGTCGACAATTCCGGACAAATCACCGGCACCTGGGGGATTTTTTCTGTAACCAATGTCTCAGTTAACAACCGGGCCGGAAGTACAATCTCCGCAGTTCGAACTCTTCTGATTTCTGGAGATTTAACGCTCACGAATTCTGGATTAATCGAAGGGAGCTCACCAAGTATATATCGCGGCACGATTGCTGTAGGTCGGGCTATGAACATTACGAACAACGCTGACGGTGTCATATCTGCAACCGGCGCACAAAACTGGGCGATTCTCAGCTCTGCCGCCGAGACGGCAACCATTATTAATGCCGGCCAGATTACCTCGAATGGTGGAAATGCAATAAGCCGCAGCAATGGTGATACGACATTGGAGATACACCCAGGTTCCAGTATCTCGGGTATCGTCGAACTGGGCGGAAGCTCAGACATCATGCGTCTCGGCGGTACGGGCACGGACACCTTCGACGTCTCCGCTGTTGGCACGGGCCTACAATATCGGAACGTTGAGGCCTTCGAAAAATCCGGCACCAGCACCTGGACACTAACCGGTGCAACCACGGAGATCCCGACCTTCGCCGTCAACGACGGCACGCTCTATCTGAATGCCGACTTGTCCGGCACGGACTTTACCGTCGCAAATGGCGCAACGTTGAGCGGGACCGGCACTGCCGGCAGCCTCACCGTCAACAGCGGCGGTATCGTCGCGCCTGGCAACTCGATCGGCACACTCAACGTCAATGGCAACGTCATCTTCAACGACGGTGCCACCTACACCGTCGAAATTGCGCCGGACGGCTCTAGCGACCACATCGTCGCGACCGGTAGCGCCACCATCAGCACCAACGGCACGACGCTCAAAATCATCGGAGACCCAGCGGCCGACTTTCCCCTTTCTCAGTCCTACACAGTGATCACGGCCACTGGCGGCGTGACCGGCACCTTCGCCAACATCACCGACAACCTTCCGGATATCGACTTCGAGGCCGTCTACACCGCAACGACGGTTGAACTCACCTACAACCGATCCGAAGGCCTGCTCTCAGAAAAGGATGTTCACCCATCGGCCGTCCTGGTCGGTCTCGGCCTGACACGAACGTTTGGCGACAGCTTGCGCCTGCGGGGATCTCGTTTCTTACTTGCGGGTGATCAGCCGGCTACTAACGTGAGCACGGCCGCATTCGAAACGGCTTCGGCAAGCTCCACGCCAGTCCCACCGTTCGCCCTTGGCGTCGGCGCGGACGTCAAGCCAGACTCGGCACCGCCAATCCGCTCTCGTCCACAACGCGGTGTCTGGGCGAACATCCTCGGCGGGCGGACCAAGGTCGAGGATCAGGGCACACGGCAGGGCTGGGACACGACGACGACGGGCCTGACATTCGGCCTCGAACGCAAGGTCCATACCTTTGGCTGGCCGATTGCCGTCGGCATGGCCGGCGGGTTCTCGCACACCAATGTTGATGTCGGCACGTCCAGTGCCGACGTTAACTCGTGGTATCTCGGCGCCACAGCCGCCACGCGCTTCGACCGCCTCGTCGTCTCAAGCACGCTTGCTTACGTCTATCAATCCTACGACGTCGATCGCTACGTCATGGCCGGAACCATCGCGAACGGCGAAGCCGACGGCAACAGCTTCGGCCTGAGCAGCGAGGCGTTCTACGATCTGTCGACTCGCGGTAACACCCGCCGCATCCGGTTCGGGCCTCTGGTCTCCCTGGCAACGCTCTACGCCGACCGGAACGACTTCAACGAAACCGGCGCTGGCATTCTCAACCTGACGGTCGACGAAGATGACGTCCACCAGACCATCACCGGCATCGGGCTGGCCTATGGTGCGACCCACACTGTAGCCAACGCCAACATCGCCATCGATGCCCGCGTGGTCTGGGAGCACGTGTTCGGCGACACAGACGTAACGACGACATCCTACATCCCGATCGCGGACGCGACCTTCACAACCCGCTCAGCGTCAATCGCGCGGAACCGGATCGCGGTTGGGCTCGGCCTCAACACCCAGCTGTCGATGCACCTCGATCTCAATGCACGCTATGACGGCCATATCAGCGATGACGGATCAGAGCACCGAGCCGTCGCCGGGTTTCGAGTTCGGTTTTAGTGCCGCACGACTACTCTGCGTGTGCCATGGCGGTTCCGTCACCCAGCAAGCTGGCCAGAGTTCTCTTTCGCTTCGTGTCAACGCTCACGGTCGCCGTCATGCCAGCTCGTAAAGGTGGCGCATCAGGCGTCGGCTCGAGACGAACGCGCACTGGCAGCCGTTGAACGACCTTGACCCAGTTTCCTGACGCATTCTGCGGCGGCAGCAGTGCAAACTCTGCCCCGGTTGCAGGGCTGATGCTGGCGACTTTCGCGCTCCACTCGAACCCCGGATAGATGTCCAGCGTCACGGTGGCCGTCATGCCCGGCCGCACGTGCGTGAGTTCGGTTTCCTTGAAGTTCGCTTCGACCCAGGGATCTTTCGCAGCCACAACGGCCATCAACACCTGCCGTGCTTCAACGTGCTCGCCCGGCTGCAGGCGCACATTCACAACCTGCCCGTCAATCTCCGATCGAATGACGCCGCGCCGCAGATTCAACTTCGCCTCACTCCGCGCCGCGATTTTTTCCCGAACCATCGGATGACTATCGACAGCCAGCGTCGGATCTCCGCCAAGTTGCGCCAGCATGCGCTTGACCTTTTCACGCACGACACGTGTGCGTGCCTTCGCATTGCGTTGGGCGTCCACGGCTTCTTCCAGCTTCGAGGACGAAACGATACCCCGCTTGGCCAGCTCACGATTGCGACGCAACTGCGCTTCAAGAAAGACCTCGCGACCTTGCGCTTCCTTCAACTCTGACGTGGCCTCCCGCCAAGCCGCAATCATGGTCCGTACGTTTTGGCGCGTTCCATCGACTTCGGCTTCGGCCCGGGCCAGGGCGATCTTCAACGGCTCGGCGTCTAGCCGGATCAAGACGTCGCCGCGTTTGACCCGCGCATGATCTTTGACCAGCACTTCCGCAATGCGCCCGTCGATCTCTGACGATATCTGCGCAATATCGGCCTTGACGTAGGCGTTCTCCGTCGTGACATAGCGCCCGCCGCTCAGCCAGATGGCGAGCCCGGCCAAACACGCCAATGTCGGCACAACAATCAGAAGTACTGGTCTAATCCAACTCTTAGTCATCGCGATCGCTACCTTCCGATCAACGCTTGAAAACGCTCAAAGTGCGCGTGCGGCCTGGGTGTCGCGCCCGTTCGCAACATCTGCCGCTTGATGTCCATCTTCGGCGATCGCAACCGGATCGTTCGCTGCGAGCGCGACAAGCCGAGACTTCACGCGGAGCATCAAATCCGAAAGTTGCGCGGCCTGGCGCGGCGTGAGGTCCGCCAACGCGTCCTCGACCGTCGCCTCGGCCGTGGGCCATATCAACGTATGTAGTCGCTTTGCTTCCGCCGTGAGGTGCAGGCGGTTAACCCGGCGATCGTTCGGGTCGGCGCGGCGCTCGATCCATCCCTTGGCTTCCATGCGATCGATCAGGCGCCCTGCACTGGCTTTCTCGATTTCCAGCAGATCGGCGACTTCGGACTGGCTGAGACCCGGCCGCCGATTGATCCGCGCAATAACAATCCACTGCGACCGCGTAAGCCCGAACGACCGGACCCGCCGCTCGAACACGGTTCGCAGCAGTCGCGCCACATCCGTCATGACGTATCCGATGTATTCATCGCTGTCATGCTGCATCAAATCGCTGCTCCGCCATAAATCATAAGCTAAGTTACTATATTGTAGGCGACCATCGTCAAGGCAATCGTTATGATGGCAACAAAAATCACGACGTTAGTGAACGCATGACATCGGCTGCCGCGACACATTCTGACGATTCATACGATTCCAGCCTGACCCACCGTCTGCTTATTCTTGTGATGGTGATCCTGGGGACGACGATCTATGCGTCGTCGATTCTCATCGCGTCTGCGCTGCTCCCCAAAATGCAAGGGGCGCTTGCTGCGACCCAGGATGAAGTGTCGTGGACGATGACGTTCAATATCGTGGCCACGGCGGTTGCAACGCCGATGACGGGGTGGTTGGCCGATCGCTTCGGCCGACGCAACGTCATGGTCTGGTGTGCCGCAATCTTTGCAATCGCGACGCTATTCTGCGGCTTGTCGACGTCGCTTTGGGAGATGATCGGCTGGCGCATTATCCAGGGCGCTGCGGGCGCGCCGCTCGTCCCGTTGGGCCAGACGATCCTCATGGATGCGTACCCGCGCCGGCAGCACAACATGATCATTGCCATTTACGGCATGGCCAACATGATCGGCCCGATTTTGGGCCCGACCGTCGGCGGCGAGATCTCCGAGTTATATGGCTGGCGGTGGGGCTTCTGGATTATTGTTCCGGTCGCAACCATTACGGCGATCGGCTTCGCCCTTGTTCTGGACCGCGATGTTCCGGAGGCGCGCGCGCGGTTGGACTGGACCGGCTTTCTCTCGTTGTCCATCGCAATCGGTGGCGCGCAACTCGTCTTCTCCCGCGGACAACGGCTCGACTGGTTTGACGCAACCGAGATCGTCGCCGTCACGTTCTTGGCGGCGACGGCGTTCTACATGTTCGTCATCCATAGTCTGACGGCGGAGCGACCGTTTATCCGCCTGCGACTTCTGCGAGACCAGAACTACGCGATCGGGCTTCTGCTGGTTCTGCTGTTTGGCATGCTGAACTTTGCG